>CAZGSK010000001.1:0-49637 GCA_964528435.1 uncultured Sulfurimonas sp.
TTTTGTGTAGCTTCAAAACCATCCATACGTGGCATATGAGCATCCATAAGTATAAGTGTAAAATTATCATCTTTTTCTAGAATTTCTAATGCTTCTACACCGTCATTTGCTACAATGACTTCAATGCTGCTCTCAGCTAAAAGTCCTAAAATGACTTTTTGGTTAATAATATTGTCTTCAGCAAGTAAAATACGCTGACCTGAAAATTCTTTGAAATCATTTTTTGTGATTTTTGCATGTGGTGGTACGTCTCTTTTTTTGATAACTTTTGGTTCTTCTTGAATTTTTCTGGCAGGTTTTTCTTCAACTACTCCAAAATCTCCCTCTTCTTTTCCATCAAGGAGAGTAGTTGATGCCTCTTTTTCTACTAAGGGACTCTCTTGCTCTTTTTCAATGACCTCTTTAACGGCAGTTTCTATTTTTTCTACAGAAGTGCCATCTTCATTATTTGCTTGTATTGATGCATCAGCTGCTTTTCTTTTGATTATGAGATAGATAAAAATTACAACTAAGATGGCAACCAAAGCTAAAAGTTCGTTTTGATAGGCAGTTATAAGGTTCATATTCCCTCTTTTTATAAAATATTGCTCAATCATACAGTATGAAAAATTAAACCTAAATCAAATTTGCTGTATAATCACTTTAAATTTTATTTTAGGGTGAGTTTTGCAAAATATTCCACATATTCCGGTTTTATATAGAGAAGTAGTAACAGCTTTTGAAAATATAGATGAGGGAATTATTATTGATTGTACAATGGGATATGGCGGACACTCTTCAATGATTCTTGATGCAAATCCAAATATCAAACTTATTGCAATTGATCAAGATCAGACTGCGATTGATTTTTCATCAAAGCGTTTAGAAAAGTATGGAGATAGGGTGGAGATACGAAAAGGGCGCTTTTCAAATGTCATTAAAGATATCCTGCGTGAGGTAGATCCAGCTGATATAAAAGGTCTTTTGGCAGATATAGGTGTTTCATCTTTACAACTCGATCAAAAAGAGAGAGGCTTTTCATATGAGAGTGAAAATCTTGATATGCGTATGGACAAAGAGGCAGATTTAAGTGCTGCTGATGTTGTAAATACTTATGCAAAATCAGAACTAGAGCGCATTCTTTTAGAATATGGAGAGTTGCGAAACTTTAAAAAAATAGCTGCTGAGATAGTAAAAAATCGTCCTTTTGACTCAGCAAAAGAACTCAGTGAAAAGCTCAAACCTTTTATGCCTAGAGGAAAAAAGATCCACCCTGCAACACTTTTGATGCAGGCTATTCGTATAGAGGTCAATGATGAGCTCGGAGAGTTAAAATCACTGCTTCAAAGTATAGAAGAGGCAAAACTGCCAAATGCAAAGATTGCTATTATCTCTTTTCACTCTTTAGAAGACAGAATTGTCAAAAAAGAGTTTGCAAAGTGGGCAAAGTCTTGTTTCTGTCCACCAGAGGCCATGCGATGCAGTTGTGGAAATAATCACCAACTAGGTAAAGTCATTACGAAAAAACCTATAATGGCTCAAGATGATGAGCTAAAAGAAAATGCACGAAGCAGAAGTGCAAAAATGAGAATATTTGAGACAAATTTATAAAGGAAAAGCAGGTGAGTGATAAACATGAGCTCTTAGATGAAGTTGATTCGGTTATAAGAAAAAAAAGAAATCTTGACTTTAACTACTTCTTATATATTATTTTCTCGCTTTTGTTTGTTGCCATGTTTGCTTTCCCAAAAATATATATCACTCAACAGATTTACTATAAAAGCAGAGAGATAGCAAAACTAAAAATTGAGTATGAAACACTCAAAGAAGAAAATAGACTTATCAGTGCTTCTGTAGAGTTAATAAAGTTCAAAAATCAGATCTTAGATACACTTTTTTAGATTATAAGGAAAAATATTGATTCGTAAGTTTATAGAGTTTGCCATTGAAAAGCCACTTCTTAATCATATACTTTTAATTTTCATCTTCATGCTCTCTATTTTTGCATATATTAACATCCCAAAAGAGATTTTTCCTCCGATAAATGTAGATAAGATTACTATTAAAGGTGGTTATGCAGGAACATCAGCAGATGTCTTAGATAAGATGGTTGTTCAGAATATTGAAGATGATCTGCAAAATATAGATGAACTTGAAGAGATAAAAAGTAGCATAAAAAATGGTTCTTTTATCATAAGTGCAGAGATTAAAAATGGCTCAGACAATATACTAGTACTCAATGATGTAAAAGATGTCGTCAGCAATGTAAAAAAAGATTTGCCTGCAGATATGAATGAGCCAGTAGCAAAGATAAAGACACATGCTTTTCCCCTTGTGCTAATTGCACTTTCAGGAGATGTATCTAAAGAAGAACTTCTAGAGCGTGCAGATGAACTTAAAAGTGAGCTTGCAAAGTTTAAAGATCTCAGTGATATAACTATTCGAGGTGATGCTGATGAAGAGCTTGATATTTCACTTAATTACCAAAAGATTCAAGCATATGGTCTTAGTAGTGCGCAGGTTGTCTCAGCTATTAGTAATATAAGTTCCATTTTTCCAATAGGAACCATCAAACAAAAAGCGCACCATCTCTATATTTCAACCTATAATGGTGAAAAGACAAAAGAAAAGATTGCAGATACTATTATTCACGTGGGTACTATGAAGCTATGCATTGGAGATATTGCAAATGTGGCTTTTAAGCTAGGTGATGAGGTGGAACTTTCACACTATAATGGTGTAAGAAATATCTCTATCAATGTTACAAAAAGTAAAAATGGAAATGCTATTGCTCTTGTTAAACAGATTCGCAAGCTTTTAAAAGAACAAAAGAAGAAGTATCCGCAGTTGAATTTCAATATTTATACTGATACATCTGTTTGGATTAAAAATCGTCTTAATGTAGTTTTTTCTAACATCGCTTTTGGATTGATGCTTGTTTTCTTGGCAATGCTGGTTTTTATTAATCGTGGGATTGCATTTGTTGTGGCTCTTGGAATTCCTGTGAGTTTTATGATAGGGCTTATTGTAACGGAGATATTGGGAGATTCACTAAATATGCTCTCACTTTTGGGCGCACTCATTGCTCTGGGAATGCTTGTTGACGAAGCTATTGTTGTGGCTGAAAATATCTACAGACATTTAGAAGAGGGAATGGAGAGAAAAGAGGCTGTTATTAATGGTGCTGCAGAGATGTTTCCTGCAGTACTTACTGCAACACTGACAACAGTTTTTGCCTTTTTGCCTATGCTCTTAATGTCAGGAGAGATGGGAATGTTCATTAAGATTATTCCTATTATGATTACTGTTTTGCTGCTCTCATCTCTTTTTGAAGCATTCTACTTTTTACCACTGCATGCGCATGACTTTTTAAAGGTCTCACGTGAGGGGAGTTTTACAAAAGTTTTTTGGGAAAAAATGTATGTGTGGTACAGTAAAGGACTTCATTTCTTTTTTAAAAGAAAATTTATCTCTTTAGTATTAATAACACTTTTTATTCTTGGTTTTGAATTTATAATGATGAAGCATGCAAAGTTTCAACTTTTTCCAGATTTTGACAATACACAAGTTTATGTTTATGGAAAAGTCAATATAAATAATGAACTTGAAGATACAGAAAAAGTTGTTACAAAATTGGAAAACATTATAATAAAGCAGATTGATAATGAGAATGTATCATCTGTTACTTCTGTTGTCGGTTTTAAAATGGACGCAAAAAACAGGGCAGAGTTGGGTGAAAATATGTTTCATATTTTTGTTGATCTCCATGAAAGAGCAGCAGAGAACTTTTTTGATAAGTATATTAGCCCATATCTTTCTATTGAATATGATGCAAAGGTAAAAACAAGAAAACTTGATGCAAAAGAGATAGCAAAAGAGATAAAACAAGCACTGAAAGCTTTGCGTGAGACAAAAGATGAAAAAGGGGATAAGCTTTTTGAAGAACTTGTTGTTAAAGTGCCTGGTGCAGGTGTAATTGCACATGATGTTGAAATAGGCCTGAGCTCCAAAGATGGAAAAAATGTCATACCATATCTTCAAACTTTAGAAAAGAAATTAGCTTCAATTGAGGGTGTTTTTAATATTTCTGATGATGCTACATTAGGAGAAAAAGAGTTAAAACTGCGTGTAAATAGATATGGGCAGGAGTTGGGATTTAGCGAAGGTGTTGTATCAAATATATTACGTGCGTATTACCTCAAAGGTGAATATGGCAAACTCTTTAATAAGTCTGGACTTATCCGTATGCGTATTGAGAGTGATTTAGATAAAAATATTGATTCATTGAATACAATAGAGTTACAGGTACCATCTTCTAAAGAGTATGTCGGTCTTAAAGATATATGTGATTTTGAGTATAAACAGAGTTATGTAACATTGAAAAAAGAGGATGGAAAACGCATTAGAAGCCTTTATGCTTCCATAGATAAAAAGTTTATTACATCTTCAGAGTTGATGCAAAAAATCGAACCTCTACTACAAAGTTTCAAAAAAGAAGGTTTGCTGGTAGAGATTAAAGGTGAAGAAAAAGAGAATAATAAAAATAAAAAAGAGATGATGCAATCAGCAATCATTGCAATATTTTTAATTTTTATTACACTTGTTTGGTTGTTTGATTCTATTAAAAAATCTTTAATTGTTATTAGTACCATACCACTTGTACTGCTTGGGGTATTTGTTGGACATTGGCTTATGGGGTTAAACCTTACAATGCCTGGATTAATCGGTATAGTTGGACTTGCAGGGGTTGTCGTTAATGATGGCCTTATTATGGTTGATTTTATAAAAAATGCAACAGATACGGAAGATTTAATGCGTCGTGCACAAACAAGACTGAGACCGATTTTATTGACATCATTGACAACAGTATTGGGACTTTTAACACTTATTTTCTTTGCTTCAGGTCAGGCAAAGATATTGCAACCTATGGCAGTATCACTAGGATATGGGATTGCATGGGCAACTATATTGAATCTTTTGTATGTACCATTGCTTTATGCAGTTGTTTATAAAATAAAAGTACCAAAATAAAGCAGCTTCTAAGCAACTGATATGTATAATTTCGACCTATTCAAAGAAGTGGGTTCGTAGCTCAGTTGGTTAGAGCCCTCCGCTCATAACGGAGTGGTCCCGTGTTCGAGTCACGGCGAACCCACCACTTCAAAATTTTTCATCAATTTTTAAATTAATTTGCTTTTGGAAGTCCAAACTTTTGTGTAATTAATTCTCCTTCATCATTAAAAAAGAGATAGTAGAGTAGATCTTTTTTGACACTTAAGTCTGCTAAATAGCGTAAAGCAAGGTTTGCTTGGAGGGATGCTATGTGCATAACAATGGGTGCAGCAATTCCTGCTGGTGTTTTTTGAATGATTTTAAATGAGTCTGAGAATGAAGATTCTTTGATAAAAGCCACTTGACCGTGGAAGGCTTCAACACTTCCGTAAATCCATGGGAGATTTTTTGCTTTTGCATAGCTGTTTATCTCTGCACGTGTTGGAAGGTTGTCTGTCGCATCAATGATAAGGTCAACATCAATATTTTGTTGACTCCACTCTTCAAAGCTCATCTCATGGGCAATGGCTTTTACATAGGGAGAACGTTCTTGGATGATTTGTACATTAATTTGGGCTTTATTCTTACCCTCATCACCGCTTTTAAAGGCTATTTGTCTGTGAATATTATGTAGGCTGACTTCGTCAAAGTCAACCATGTGTATTTCACCTATTCCACTTGCTCCAAGAGCAAAAGCGAGTGAAGACCCAAGCCCACCCGAACCAATAATAGCTATTTTTTTATTTTGTAGTGATTCTTGTGTCTTTTCGCCCCAGAGTTGGACTTGACGCTGAAAGTATTGCATCATAATAAAGCCTTTTTTGCATGTTTTGTCAAAATTCAGCGATTATAACACTCTTTTATTAATTGCTTCTTTAAATCCCCATGTTCTGCGTGAGGCTAGTACATCAGAGTGGTTCATATCAACGATCATAAGCTCTTCTTTGTTACCTAAATGGGTAAGGAGTTCTCCATTTGGAGAGACTAAGATAGAGTCTCCATAAAAGTTCCAGGTAAACTCTTTATCTTGATATTCACCAATTCTGTTGGCTCTTAATATATAGCAGTTATGTGTAAAAGCACGTGTTGTAATAAGTGCTTTCCATCGTTCATAAGATTCAAAAGTCGATACACTTGGTACCAAAAGGCAATCAATATTTTTATTTTTTAGTTTTGCAAATATCTCATCAAAATGAAGCTCAAATCCGCTGATTACTCCAAATTTAAAACCATCTATTTTAAATACAAGTGGAGTTTGAAGCGCTTTTATCTCATTTGCAAAGAACTTCTCTTCATTCCAGTGAGAGTAATTGATGAGAATTTGTTGTTCATAATAAGAGGTAGAAGCAGGAGCAAATTTTGCAATTGTTTTATAGACTTTTTTCTTCTTGACTATGATGATGGGTGCAACTATTGTCATATTGTAAGTTGCTGAGAGCTCTTTGAGCATTTTTATCTGATGCGTGGCTTGCTCTTTTATCATGCTCCAAGACATATTCTGGAGTTCTTTAAAAAAAGGATTAAGAACATACTCTCCAAGCAGTAGGAGTCTCACTCCTTTTTTATTTGCAATACGAATGTAGTTATAGAGCTTTGTAGAACTCATTCCTTGTGAACTGAGCTGTAGTACTGCTGCACGCATTAGGAAGCTTTTATCTCTTGAATTTTAATGACGGCATCTTCAAGCATCTTTTGTGCTTCACCAAGTTCTTTCATCCCTTGCTCATATGCCTTTACACTCTCTTCGAGCGTAATTTCCGGTTTCATTAATGTATCTAAGATTTTTTTTGCATTTTCTAGTTTTTTTTCAAAGTTCTCTTTAGCCATCGAGTGCTTCCTTCACATATTTTTCAAATTTATTAAGCTCTACAAGAAAAGCATCATGCCCATAGTCGCTGTTAATATCTATGTAGTCATAGTTTTTATTTCCAAGTGATTTGAGTGTATCTGCTATCTCTTGCATCTCAAAGTTTTTAAAAAGTATATCGTTTTTAAAGCTAATAAGATGCAGCTTTGCAGTGATACGTTTGAGTGCTTCATGCAAAGAATCAAATCCGCGTGAGAGATCATAGATATTGATAGCTTTTGTGATATAGAGATAGGTTAGTGGATCGAACCATTTTGTAAAATTATATCCATTGTATTCAAGATATGATTCAACTTGAAATTTACCAAAAAGCTCATAAAGACCATCTGTGAGTTTATAGTCACGTCCAAACTTCTCACGCATAGACTCTGGAGATAAAAAGCTGATATGCCCTGCCATACGACCAATTGCCATACCTGCAAGTCCCTGTTCTTTTATAATTTCGGGGTCATAATAGCCCTGTTTAAAATCAGGATCTTTTAAAATGGCCTCTTGTGCTACTTTGTTAAATGCAATAGCCCAAGGCTGTGTTGCATGTGTTGCTGCCATAGATATGATTTTGTTAGAAAAATTAGGGTAGTGGATAGCAAATTGGAGTGCTTGCATACCACCCATACTTCCGCCTATTATGGCATGAACTCGATGAATGTCAAGTCTGTCAAACAAGATTCGCTGTGCTTTGATCATATCTTTAATACTGATAACCGGAAATTTATAACGATATGGCTCATGGTGTGAGTATTGAAGGCTCATAGGTCCGGTTGAACCAAAACAGCTTCCAATAACATTGGAGCAGATTACAAAATATTTGTCTGTATCTATGGCTTTACCAGAACCAATAAGTCCATCCCACCAACCAGCTTTAGTTTCATTTTCATAGGTTCCTGCTGCGTGATGTGAACCAGTAAGTGCATGGCAAACTACGACAACATTGCTTTTATCTTCATTGAGTTCGCCATATGTTTCATATGTGATATCGTAAGGCTCTAAGATACGTCCACTCTCTAAGTAGAGTGGATTGGTAAAGTGTTCTGTAAATGTTTGCAGGTTTAATGACAAATTTGTTGCTCTCTTTAAAATAATAGTGACATTTTAGCAAAAATGGCTTAAACTATGCGTCAAGTGCTTGAGCAATATCATCTATAAGATCTTTAGCACTCTCTAGTCCTACTGAGAGACGGATTAGTCCTTCTGGTACACCACAGGCAACGAGTTCTTCGTGAGAGAGTTGCTGATGTGTTGTTGAAGCTGGATGTGTGATGATAGATTTAGAATCACCAATGTTTACTACAAGAGAGTAGAGTTTTGTAGCATTAACAATTTTTTCTGCTTCTTCTAAACTTGCTACTTCAAAACTCAGCAGACCACTACAAAGTCCATCTGTAAAATATTTTTGTGCATTTTTAAAGTTTGGATTACTTTTAAGTCCCGGATAATTTACCTTTTTAACTTTTGGATGTGACTCTAGAAACTCAGCAAGTAGTAAAGCATTGCGTGAGTGTTCTTTCATACGAAGCGAGAGGTGCTCCATTCCTTGAATAAAAAGCCAAGAGTTAAATGGTGAAACTACCGCTCCTAAATCGCGGAGGAGAGAGAGTCTTGCTCGAAGGGTAAAAGCTGGCAAGCCTGTTTGAGTATAAATAAGTCCATGATAAGAAGCATCGGGTTCGTTAAAGTGAGCATAACGAGGATTGTTCTTGATTTTTTCATTCAAACCTTTTCTCTCCACTACAATACCACCGATTGCAAGTCCTTGACCTGTTGTGTATTTTGAAGCGCTATGAACAGTTATATCTGCACCATATTTAAAAGGTTGGCAGAGCACTGGTGTGGCTACTGTGTTGTCCACTACTGTTAAGATATTGTGTTTGTTTGCTATTGCAGTAAGAGCTTCAATGTCTGCTACATCAATACTTGGATTTGTTAAACTCTCAAAGAATATTACTTTTGATCTTTCATCTATTAGTGCTTCGATCTCTTCTGGATTATGAACATTGAAAAAACGTGCCTCTATTCCAAAACGTTTGAGTGTATGTGCCACTTGCGTGAGACTACCACCATAAAGTTGTTTTGCACAGATAATATTGTCTCCGGCCTCTGCGGCATTCGCAAATGCATAGAATATTGCACTCATTCCGCTTGATGTTGCCACTGCTGCTTCTCCACCTTCTAAAGCGCTAAAACGCTTTTCAAAAACATCGGTAGTTGGATTGTTAAGACGTGTATAGATGTTGCCGAGCTCTTTGAGGGCAAAGAGATTTGCAGCATGTTCTACATCACGAAATTCATAAGCAGTCGTTTGGTAAATTGGAACAGCCATCGTTCCTTGCGTGTCTTTTTCATAACCTGCATGCAGTGCTAATGTTTGTAAATCCATTCATTTATTCCTTTAGGGTTGATTGGTTGTTTTTGAGTGTCTCTTCTTTTAATTTTTCTAAAAACTCTAAAATATTCTTTTGATATGCAAGCGTGTCATCATCACTGCTATAAACTAGAAAATTTCTTAATGATTCAATATCTATCTTCTTGGCATATCTTGGAACAATTTTTAGCTCTTTTTGTATAGTGCTTACGAGAAGGTCTAAATCTAAGGAGTTTCGTTTTTTTACTTTTTCAACAAGTTCTTTTGTTGTCAGTAGTAAAAGGTTCGCTCTGTCTTCATCTTTTTTATAGATTTTGCTTGCAAGTTCTTTTACAAGTATGAAATTTTCAATTCTTGGTTTTTCATTGGCTGCAATTATGAGTGCAAAAATTTTGGCACGAAATTCTAAAGAGCCATGATGATGGACAAATAATTCGCGAAATGCGTTGAAAAAATAGTGTTTAATTCTAAAAGAGAGTTTCATTTGTATTCCTCATAATGGTATTATACACTTATAGTTTTGAAAATGGTATAATTGCGAAAAAATATAGGTAGGAATTTTTATGGGTAGAGCGTTTGAATATAGAAAAGCATCAAAATTAAAAAGATGGGGAGCAATGTCTAAGCTGTTTCCTAAACTTGGTAAAGTTATTACAATGGCGGCAAAAGAGGGTGGAATGGATCCTGATCTTAATCCAAAACTGCGTACGGCAATTTTAAATGCCAAAGCAGAAAATATGCCAAAAGACAATATTGATGCTGCTATAAAAAGAGCTGCTGCAAAAGATAGTGCAGATATGAAAGAGGTAAACTTTGAGGGTAAAGCACCTCACGGAGTACTGCTTTTTATAGAGTGTGCTACAGATAACAACACACGTACTGTTGCAAATGTAAAAAGTATTTTAAATAAAAATGGCGGTGAAATGCTGACAAATGGTTCACTTGAGTTTATGTTCTCACGTAAGGCGATTTTTGAGTTTAATTTAAAAGATGATATGGACCTCGAAGAGTTAGAACTTGAACTTATTGATGCTGGTCTTGAAGAGATTGAAGAGGAAGATGGTCTTGTTTTGGCAACAGCCGATTATACTGCATTTGGTACAATGAATGAAGCTTTAGAGGGTATGGGTGTTGAGATAACAAAAGCAACTTTAGAGAGAATTGCAAATACCCCAATTGAGATCAGTGAAGAGGATCAAGCCGATGTTGATAAGATTTTAGAGAGACTTGAAGATGACGAGGATGTGCAGAAAGTTTATACAAACTTAGCATAATGCAAACACTCAAAGAACATTTTTCTACTACATTAGAGGTGAAGCAATCTAAATTTATTGCTCACCTCATTCCTTATGAACTTTATGAGACTACGCTCCAACAACTAAAAGAAGAGCATCCAAAAGCAAGACATTTTGTTACTGCGTACAGATATCTTAATGACTACACTCAAGTAGTTGAGCACTCAAGTGATGATGGAGAGCCAAAAGGAACTTCAGGTAAACCATCTTTAATGGTCTTACAAGGAAAAAATCTCATTAATATTGCTGTTATCATTGTTCGTTACTTTGGTGGAACAAAACTGGGTACTGGTGGTTTGGTTCGCGCTTATAGTGATGCTGTAAATCTAGTTGTTGAAAAAGCCGATTTGATTGAATATCGAGAAGAGAGTGTAAAAACCATTGAGATAGAGTATGGAGACGTTCGTTTTGTTGATTATGAAATTGAAGCTCATAATATTACAGTTACTGCAAAAGAGTTTGATACGAAAGTAGTCTATACGATTAAAGGGATTAAAGAAGATTTAGAGAGTTTTCTTACAAAACTTGCAAGAGTAGTCACTCTCAAATAGATAAGCAAAAGTTACTTATCTTCTTCCTTGAACAGCGTTCCCCATATCCCACATAGGTAAGAAAATACCAAGAGCGAGTAAGATAACCATCGATGCAATGATAAGAAGCATAATAGGCTCAATTGCTTCACTCAGACCATCAATAATAGCATCAAAACGCATTTTATAATACTCTGCTACTTTTTGAACCATTGTATCGAGTGTACCACTGTCTTCACCGGCACGTACCATCTGAATAATCATATTCTCAAAAAGTCCAGTCTCTTCGAGACCTTTATTGAGTGCGCCACCTTTTTCAACAGTCATGATAACAGATCGGAGCTTTTTTTTCAGTGGAAGTGAATCAACCATATCAATAGCAGTATCAAGAGCTTCTGCAATAGGAATACCGGCACGGATAAGCTCAGAGAATACAAGTGTAAAACGACTTAGTGTTGAAAATTTAATGATATTTTTAATAAGATATGTTCGCAGGAGAAATGTATGCCATTTGTAACGTATATCTTCATAATTGGTAATGAGATAATTAAAGACAAAATAAAAGAGTGCAATTCCAACCAAGATATATGGTCCAAAGTTATTAAAGAGATACTCAAGTTTAAGAAGTATGATAGTTGGGAGTGGTAACTCTGCGTGCAACTGTTCAAAGATTTCTTTAAATTTTGGTACAACATATGAAATGAGAATTATGAATGCAATAGCCATTGCAATCATAACATTTCTTGGGTATGCCATTGCCTTTTTGAACTTGACAATATTGGCACGAATCTCTTCAAGCATATCGGCAAGAGAGTAGAGTGCTTCATCAAGATTACCAGTTTTTTCTCCAAGTTGAATCATGGCAATCGTCAAGTTTCCAACTTCAAAACGGAAGTTTTCCATTGCTGATGAAAATGAGCGTCCGGAGTTAATGTCATCTGCTACTTTTGAAAAAACAGTCTCTAGTGCATCATCTGTTGTAGCGTTTGCAATTTCATTGAGTGAATCATGGATGGATATACCGGCATTTGTCATAACGGCTAGTTGTCGTATAGCAGCGATGAGGGCATCTGGCTTAATTTTTCTTTTTTTGATATTTTTTAAAAGATCTGCTTTGATTCTTCTAAATTTATCTTCAAGTGGCTCTGCTGCTTCTTCAACTTTGATGATAATTCCAGAGAGCTTGAGTTTTGCATAACTGTTTGCCTCTTTCTTATTTTCAGCATACAAACCAACCTTCTCTTTTTTTCCTTTTGTTAGAACTGTTACTAAAAAATACTTCATCCCTTTGCCACCTTTAATACTTCTTCAATACTTGTAATACCATCAATTGCTTTTTGCAGACCATTTTGGAAAATAGGTATGAAACCTTCTTTCATGGCTTGCGCAAGCATAGCTTCTTTTGATGCACCTTTTGCAATCAAAGATGAGAGTTCTTCTGAGATATTTAAAACCTCACAAATCATCTCACGTCCCATATAACCTGTTCCGCCACACTCTTTACAACCTTTTCCTTTATAAAAAGTTGTTCCCTCTGGTACAACACCTTCTATCTCTTCTAAAACGGAGGCTGAAAGTGCATCTTCTATTTTGCAGTGAACACAGATCTTTCTAACAAGTCTTTGCGCCTGTATAGCAACAAGTGCACCACTGATTAAATAATGCTCTATACCCATATCTGCCATACGTGGAATAGCTGATATAGAATCGTTGGTATGAAGTGTAGAAATGACCATATGTCCTGTTAATGCGGCTTTAATCGCAATCTCAAGTGTTTCTTGATCTCGAATCTCTCCAATCATAATTTTATCAGGGTCTTGACGTAAAATTGAGCGGAGTGCATCTGCAAATGAAAGACCAACTTTTGCATTTACTTGAACCTGTTGGATAAGATTCATTCTATACTCAACAGGGTCTTCAACAGTAATTACTTTATCTTCTACGTTTCTTAGCTCATTTAAAGCGCCATAAAGTGTTGTTGTTTTACCTGAACCTGTTGGTCCTGTTACGAGTATGATACCATAAGGAGCCTGCAGACCTTTGAGTAGTTTATGATAACTGACACTATCCATTCCTGCATCTTCAAGTTTTACAAGTGCTTTTTGTTTGTCAAGTACACGCATAACAATAGATTCACCATAAAGGATCGGCAGTGTTGAGATACGAAAGTCATACTCACGTGAGCCTACTGCTGTAGAGAAACGTCCATCTTGAGGTTTTCTTTTTTCTGCGATATCTAAGTTTGCAAGAAGCTTCAAACGGGATGCTAGAGGAGGGTAGATGTCTTTTTCAAAAATAAACATCTCTGTAAGTTTACCATCGACACGACCACGAACAACACAGTTTTTTTCAGTCGGCTCAACATGAATATCACTTGCGCGCCCATTAATACAGGTCTTAAGAATAACATCAATAAGAAGTAAAATAGAAGAGGCCTCTTGCTGCTCTTCAAGTGTAGAGATAGAGTTCAACTCTTCACGAATTTTACGAACCAAATCTTTTACACTGTCTTTAAGACTTATTTTGTAAAGATAGGTCTCTATCTGTTTTTTTGTTGCTAAGGCAATTTTTAGTATTTTTCTTGGAAAAAGTCTCTGAATAGCCTCTTGCGCATCAATATCAAGAGGATCATTAAATGCAACAGTAATGCTCATATCATCTTGTGAGATAGGGATAGCATGGTGTTTTTGAAATTGTGCAAAAGGGACATTTGCTGTTAAGTTATAATCCATATCTATAGAGTCTAAATCTACAAACATTAAATCAAGTTCTTCTGCCAGTTTTTGTAAAACGGCACTCTCTGAAATATAGTCATAATCATCTATAATAGAGAGATTATAGACACCATCACGTACTTGTTTAACAATGTATCTGATAAGTCTATCCATTGTCATAAAACCAGATAAGGTTATATCACGTAAGATAAGATTTTCGCTGATTCCTTTTGCAAGCAGTCTGTCTACTTGCCCTTTCATTATGGAACCATTGGCAAGTAAATCTGTTGTAATTCTATCCACTTTTTTTCCTTACCAGTATATATGTCTTTTTAAAAGCATTGTATCATAATACTCATCAATAACCATTTTGGCAATTTTATAATCCCTGGTTAAATAGAGTTTATAAGTGAGCTTTTTATCTTTTGGATCTTCAAAGAGATAAAAAGCACGTTTTTCATGTTTTCCAAGTTTTGCATAAAGATCAAAGACTTTTGAAAGTACATAATCGGTTGTTGGGAGTTTTAACTCTGAGAGCTCATATCCATCAACTAAAGAGTGATAAAGAAGCTTTTTTTGCATTAAAATAACTGAAAAATATGCTGAATTAGCACGTGCTTCTTTTGAAAACTTAAGGACTGCAGTAGGAACAGCAAGTCGGTCAATATAGTCAGAGTTTAAACAAGCAAAAGCATAGAGTGAGACAAACTCTTCATCACGTTTATATTTTGTAAAGTTATCAAATCCCATAGTACAAACTTTAGCGAATTTATTGTTTTGATAAAGTCCAAACATCTCTTGCTTGACATCAATTGCATAACAATTTGCTAAAAAAAGTAAAAAAATTAGTAATAGTCTCATTTAAATTTTCCTGATTTAATGTCGTTAAGTAAAATTCTAGCATTTCCTGAATGAGAGTATTTTAGATACTCTCTGAGTGTTTTAATAGCCATCTCTCTTTTATTGAGTTTTACTAAAGATTTTGCAAAAATCAACCAGCTATCTTCAATATCATTATTGATTCCATTGGTTACTAGAGCATAATTATATGCCTGTTCATAATCACCAAGTTCATAGTATTTTTTTGCAACAAAAAGACTAAGTGCAGGGTTGTTATTCTTTTTAAAGCGTGAAATAATCTCTTTAATGTCATTTTGAGAATCACGTCTTTCAATAGTAATTATCTGTTTTTTATATGGTTTTTGTGTACTATCTTTTTTAACTATTTTAACAGGAGCTTCTTGTGTTTTTATTTTCTTTGCTTTACTTTTTTGTTCAATCTCCATATACTCTTCTTCAACAATATTCTCTTGAACAACTTTTCTTTTTTTTAGAGTTTTCTTTTTTACAGGAGATGCAACTTTATAATAAGGCTGCTGCTCTTCATTTTGCATGCGTCTCATAAAGTCCATAGAAGGTGAAAGTGTTAACTTTTCTTCATCTGCTTGAATTAATTGCTTAGGTTGAGTATCAACTACTTTTTCAATAGGAGGCTGTACTATTTCTTTGGGTGTGGAAATGTTTTGCTCTTTTTGAATATTTTGTATTATTGGTTTTTTTATTTCTTCTTGTACTATTGATTTTTTTGTAATTATAGCAGGACTTTTTTGCTCTTTGTCTGTAGTAGAAGTTGCAAAGATAGATACTATGCCTATAATAACTATAAGACTTAGCAAAATAATAGCATGTGGAATATAACTCTTTATTTTATATCTAAGCCAACGTTTTTCCAATTCTCTTGTATTAAGCATCAATTAAACCTGTATGTATAGCTGCCATCTCAATAAGCTTTGTTGAGATCTGATTTGTTTTTATAGAGTAGAGCTGATTGCTTTTCTCGTAAGCAGTGTATATGTCAAAGAGTCCGTAGAGAAGTTTATTTGTATCTCTATAGTTCCCATTTGTAAATTTATATATTCTATTGACAACTTTTGAGTTGAACATACTTGCAGTGTCAAAGCAGTTTGCTTTCATCAGTTTTTTCTGTATATATATTTTAAGTTCTGCCTGTGAAGAGTTTTCAAGCTCTATGGTCTCCCAAATCCTCGTTTGAAAATGCTCTTTTGCAATGAGGTCTTCTTTTTCAGTTTTATGTAGCGCAATAACAAACTTTAAAGTTCTTGTGTCGGATAAAAGACGAATTTTTTCCATTAACTTTTCTGAATAGAGTTGTGCTTCATCCAGTAAAATAACGGGAACGTGATTCAGTTCTTTATCTTTAACAATTTTCATAAACTGCGTAAAGTTTAATTCTCCTGCATATTTGGTTCCAAAAACATCCTGTGCAAGTGTTTTATAAAATTCACTTTCATCCAAGATTGGAGTTTCATATAAAAAGACATTTTGTGTTTCAGCCAGATCAAGAGAGAGTTTTGTTAAAAACATACTTTTTCCTGTTCCTGGCTTTCCATAAAGAAGGATCATTTTAAGTGGTTTTTTTATAGAGTCTTTGAGTGACTGATAGATTGTCGAGACTCTGTCAAGTTGGACATAATCTTTAGGATTTACAGTATCTAAGAAAACATTTTTAGAATTTACAAAGATACTTTCCATATAGTAGATCCCCTATTTTTCATTATTTGTAGTGTTGTCTTCGTTTTTTGCAACTTTTTTTGCAACTTTTGAGGCAGACTCTAATTCAATAAGATCATTACTTAAACCTTCATATCCTAAGTCTGAGAGTGAAACACTGTTTTTTTCTTTATGAATAATATGTGGTTCAATGATAATAACAAGCTCTTGTGTTGTTTTTGTCATTTCTTCACGTTTAAAAAGATAGCTGAGTATTGGAATATCACCTAAAATTGGGACTTTGCTCGTTTTATTTGAGTTTTTCGTATTAATGAGACCACCTAAGATAATTCTATTACCATCTTTTACTGTTACAACTGAAGAGAGTTGACGACGTGCTAAATCGGGTGGCATCTCTCTACCAGTATTTGGGGTATCTGCCATATTTGTTGTTGTTTGAGAGAGTGATGGATTGATTCTGAGTGTAATTGTTTTATCATCAGAAATTTCAGGAGTAATTGTTAAGAGTACTCCTGCAAAGACTGACTGTACATTTTCATCTTGGGTTGTTGCTGCAACACCACCACCAGTTCCTTGCTGGTTCGTTGATGATTTTATCTTATAAAAATATTCAGTTCCAGCAGTGATAAGGGCTGGTTGATTGTTGAGTGTTAGAACTTTAGGATTGGAAATAGAGTTTACATCACCCTGTGTTTTTAAAAATTTGATAACTTCACTCAATTTTCCACCTGCCTTTATGCTAACCAAACTTGCTGCACCTTTCATAGCATTGCCACTTGATCTGATAAGGTGCTCGGAAATATCAACAGAAGTACCATCCTCTGTAGTATATTTTGTAACATCTTTACTTTTAATATTTTGGAGTCCTATTTGAATATTTTGTAAAGCATAAAGTTGAGCCCAGTCAATACCTGTAGTTTTTCCTTCTTTCATAGTTACAGCTAAAAGCTGTACATCAATAAGAACTTGGAGTTGTACTTTTTCTTGAAGTTTTTTCAGGTACGCCTCGAATCTTTTTAACTGTTTTGCTGTTGCGGTAACAGTAATTAAACCTGCATTCTTATTGATGATAGGAGCCGGTGCATGGTAACTGTCTGTTGGACGATTAAGAACATGTTGAAATTCTGTATCAAGTTGTTCCCAAAATTTTACTTCATCTGTGCTTTCAATTTTGATACCACTATCTGCTGTAGAGTTTGTTCCTCCTCCTACAGCACCTTCTGTGGAATTACTTCCTCCACCTGTTGTACTATCTTGCCCGCCATTTGATGAAGAGCTAAGTGTGACATCTGTGCTACCACTACTTTTTCTTTGTGAAAGGATATAGTCAATATTGAAGACTTTTGTTTGTAAGTAAGAGATTTTAAGTAGGTTGTTCTCTAGTTTATAGGAAAGATTATTTTCTGATAAAATGATATTGAGTACTTCATCAATTGTAAGGTTCTTTAAATTTGTCTTATTTAACCTAGTTTGAAGATACTTTTCTGCATTAGGATCAGTAATGATAATACTAAAACCACACTCATCACTGAGCTGTTCGATAAAGTCCATAATCTTTGTATTTTTTGATGAACTTATACTAAAGAGTTCATATGAACAATCCGCAAAACTACTTGTTGATACCATTGTTGTTAGTATAGCTGCACATAGCGATGTTTTAATAAATTTCATTTTTTGTTCCTACTTATTATTAAATTTAAGGTTTTTACTTTTACTCATAGTAGAGAGAAGTAATTGTTTTTTACCCTTTGTTAAGAGTACTGTTTTGAGACTGACTTTTTCAAGTTTGTATTCGTAAACTTTTTCACCTTCTCTATACCATTTACCATTAATGAGAGCAGATTTGTTTAAAATTGCTTCTAAAGAAAGTTTAGATGAGTGTGTATATACTTTCTTAGAGCCAACCTTAGAGTATTTTCTGCTTCTATAAATACTTTTCTTTTTCTTTTTACCCTTTTTCTTTACATAGATAAAAGGATCTTTGAGCTTTGCAATTTTTGTATTCTTGATGCCTTGTCTTGGTGGTTTAATTGCTTCTACCTGCTCATCTACCCAAGAAAGTTCATTACAAAAAAGCTGTGTAGATAGCAGTAGAAGTAAGATTATAGTTAACTTTTTCATTAGTATTTAATCCCCCATACTGAGATTTTAAAATCTGAATCTAAAGTATTTTCTGCTGTCATATTAAAATCATGTATATCTACGACTAGGTCACTTTGTTCCATTGAATTAATGAACTTCACAGTATTTTTGAAGTTTCCTTCTGAAGAAACTGTTATATCTAAAATATGTCCAAATGAACTTCCTGCCTCTGCATATTTATTGGTTATATTGTTGATTTTTACATGATATTTCTGTGCATTTGTTGTAATGGAATCAAGATATTCACCCCATGCACTCTCATCATAGATAAGTGAAGAGATAGCTTCGATTTTATGCTTGATGTAAGCATTGTTCTTTTTGTTCATCATCATCTCATCATTGAGTTTTTTAATTTCTCTTTCAAGCTGCGTGATTTTTGTTTCAGGATTTCTTTGTAGATACTGTTTATCACTTGCAATCTGTTTTTCAAGACGTTTAACATTAGCTCGTGTTTGCTCAAAGCTTTCAAATGAGCTGTCCCAAAAGAGAAGGTATGCAAAAGCAAATATAGCGGCAACAATCATGCCATATGTCATATATATCTCTTTTTGTTCTTTGCCTTGAAAAGCCTGATCTATTTTATGTAAGTAATCTTCTATATTTATTTTCATAATAATTTCACTTTCAACTCACTAGTATAGAGATCTGATTGATCATCAAGCTTTATTTCCTTTAGATCAAAATCATATTTCTCTTCATAAGTTTTTGTAAGATACTCTACAAGTTTTGTAATCTCTCTATCTTTTGAAGAGACTAAATTTAATGTGAGTGTTTTA
Source organism: uncultured Sulfurimonas sp. (assembly GCA_964528435.1). Lineage (GTDB taxonomy): Bacteria > Campylobacterota > Campylobacteria > Campylobacterales > Sulfurimonadaceae > Sulfurimonas. Next base: position 19,250 of record CAZGSK010000001.1, read on the forward strand.
GCAGCTTTTTCATCTTCCATATAAGCAATAGAAGATACCTTTACTTTGAATCTGTTAATATCTTTTGTGAATTTTGCAATGAGTTTTGCTTTCATCGGATAGTCAACTTTTACTTCATGAATTTTAATGAGAGTGTTTCGTTTGTCGTTATACTCTTTTTTTTCTTGAGTTAAGAGTGTCAGTGTTTTTTCTTTGTCAGCCAATCTATTTTTAATTGTTGCTTCTCGCGTGATTTTTATATTATGAACTTCTTTGTATTTGTCTTTTAGAAGATCTTCTTGAAGTTCTTGAGCATATGTTAAAATCCAGTATGTAATAGGGTATGCAAATGCCAATGCAAAAGCAGCAGCAGTTAAGATGATAAGCTTACCACTTTCTCTTCGAATAAATTTAGGAGGGCGTCTATATATTGTAAAATTACACTCATATCTCTCATTTGGAGGAACAAGTGTATAGAGTTGCATAAGTAAATGCATTTGGTCTAGATAAACATCATCACTTGTTTCAAAACCATAATCAAATTCAAATTCACTTGCATGAATGTTAAGTTCAACCTCTACCATTTCATGGAGTTTTGTTTCAGTTTGAATTTGTGTACCTATATATATGTGTTCAAACTTATCAATTTCAAAAGCACGTTTTGCATACGTTAGAATATCATTGATATTTGCAATGAGTTCTTTGTAAAGGCGAATAAGATACTCTTTATAGTCGCTGTCTGTATCTTTAAGGTTTGCTTCTGTAAAGAAATCCATGAAATCATCAAAGGTAATTCTTTCACCATAGAGTTCACAAAATCTTTCATGCATATCAACAAAAGAGTATTTTATTGATTTTGTATAGATAAATTCTTTATTACTGTAAATAGTTAAAGAAGCATCATTCTCTTGAAAGTAAATAAAACAGTGTGTATTACTACTGTCTATAATCTCTTTTGTATAGAGTGATTTAATAAGTAGAGGAGCTGGAATAATAACATCAATATATTTAACTTTTTCAACAACTCTTTCAAAGGTAGTTGTCAAATCAAGTGGATCTACGATGAAAAGGTGAAAATGCCTATTCTCCTCATCAAGTGTATTAAAATTCTCAATATATTGAATCTTATACTCAACTGCCTGATCGAGAGCCAACTCATCATATGCTTTACTATTAATAGCATCATAGATGTCTTCTTCGGGAATATTCTTGCTGATTTCAATCTGTGCGGTAATAAACTCTTTCGTATTTAAATACGAGATGACAAATTGTTCCTTTGAAAATTCAGGAGTTTTTGATTCACTTATAAAACTAGAGACACTATTAAAATAAGTATCTTTGTAGGGATTAACAGATAGTACACTTGAAAAGGAGTGTTGTGCTGACGTACTCATTAATAATAATCCTATTTAAATTTAACCATTAACATGGAACAAAATCCATCGTTAGTGTAAAACTCGATTCTGTAAGTTTTATTGGCTTTATCTACTGCATATCTCTTACTCAGATCTTTTAAAGCAATAGTAATACCACCCTCATCTTTACTCTTTTTTGAATGGTAACCAATAACATTTACACGAACGTTTTTAGCTTTAATAACCTTAAAATCGTCATTTACATAAAATTTTGAAGCTTTTTTCAAAGAAATTAGTTTTCCGTCTGCTTCAATTTTATATTCCTGAGGACAATTTTTTGACATTTTAAAGTATTGAGGCTTTAGCGAGGTAATTTTTTTATTACCTATAAATACATTGTATGTGCCATACCTATTCTCTTTAACTACCCCCAACGGATTGGAACAGTTAAAGTCGTTATTCTTTGATTTTAGCGGAATAAAGCTTAAAGATTTTTTGATATCACATAAATTTAATAAAATATTGTGATTTATCTCTAAAGTTCCATAATTTCTTATGATTTTTGCAACATTTTTTTCATTTAATTCAAAGTCTCGAGAGTACTTTATATCCATAATTTTCATAAATTCTTCTATGGCAAGGAGTTGATAGAAGACTTTTTGTGCCACGGTAGAGAGACTTTTACTTGTTTCAATTGCAAAAGCTGGTTTGTTGTTTCTAACTGCAAAATAGGTAAGTGATAAACGCATCTGTTCATCTTTAAATTTTGTTTTTGTATTTTTAACATTAAAGATATGGTGTCTTTTTAAAAGTTGTTTGTTAATATTTTCCTTAACGCTTCTTGCTATATTGTTTAAGTTGCCAAAAGGTTGCTCTTTATTGAGTGAGCATTGATCAATGACACAGGTCTGTCCCCAGGCATTTGGGTTAAAAATGCTGTTTTGTTCTTTTTTCCTATAAAAACCATGCCCATCATGTAAGTTTAGGATAAGAGAGACTTTTTGTTCAAGAATGATTTTTTTAACAGCATCTACAATTGCTTTGTCTTTGTCATTGGCTTTTATTGTTGCAAATTTTCTATTCATATCTCCGTGGATACCTCGTTTGTTTGCAATAATGCTTTCACTGTTAAGATTTGGAATAATCCAGAGATTTTTTGAGAGTATTTTATAATGCGTAGCAAGCATAGAGGCTGCAAAATAGCCACCAGGCTCATTACCATGAATACCGCCGATGACTAAAAGTGTTGTATTTGAGTCACTGTTTTGTTTTTTGATAAGATTTATCTTTGCAAATAGGTGTGTGCTGAATAAGAGAGAGATAATAATAAAAAATTTCATAATTATCTCTCTGTAATGATATTAAATTTATTCTCTGTAAGTTTTACAATAAGAGTTTTATTTCCTGTAAAAGAGAAACTGTTTGATTTATATTTTTCTAAAAATGTGATTTTAAAGATATCTTTTGTATCGGGGTAGGGGACGACGTTTATCTCTTTGAAGAGAATGGTCTTTTTTTCATTTTTATTAAAAATTCTTGTTTTATATTTTTTAAACTGCTTGAGATTCATACCGTCAAAACGTTTAAATTTAGGCGCATAAAAACTAAGATATCTATTTATATCATTATATATCCAAGAGTATCTCCATGCAAAAAGATTTGCTAAGACTTGAGATATCTGTTTTTTGGAGATCTTTTTTTTGTCATTATTTTCATCGATTATAAGAATTGTTTTGGATATATTTATATTTTTATCAAGACATTTTATGTTTTGGTTGTTAATTGCAATACACCCTTTTGTGAATTCATCCCTCTCTTGCTCGATAGGAAGTCCATGAATCCATATTCCTTTTCCTGTTTTTCCTTGATATTTATCATAGATATTAGGGTAAGAGGTTACAAATGCCATTGGGCCGTAAAAAGAGTCGACTTTTGTTATTTTTTTAGTAATATCGTAGATACCAATAGGTGTTCGAAGGTCTCCTTCTTTGCGTTTGTCACCTTTGATTTTTCCGGTATAGGCACTGTACTCTTCTTTTAGTCTATATGTATTGTTATCATCTTTTTTATAGATAGAGAGCTTTGATTTTGACTTGTCACATGCAAGAATATTTGTGCAAGATTCAAAATATCCAAAAGAGGTATCAATATTTTTTAGATAATTGTCCCAGTACGATTGCTCAGAGAGTTTTTTATCAAGCTCTTTTTCTATTTCATGAATACCATTGTTTCTATAATGCGTTAAAAGATTAACATCAACTCCAAAAAGTGCTGATGAAAAGAAGAAAACAAGTAATACAAAAACTATTTTTGAAAAATTATTGTGCATTGTCGTATCCTATCTCTTTTAAGAAATGTTTGTCTTTTGTCCAGCCTTTCTTTACTACAACTTGTAAGTTAAGGTAGGCTTTTTTTCCGCTGAGCTCTTCAATTTTCTCTCTTGCAGCTTTTCCGATTCTTTTGATTGATTCGCCTTTTTTTCCAATGATAATCCCTTTTTGAGACTCTTTTTCTATAATGATAGTGGCATAGATGCGATCAATTCCATGATCTTCTTCAATAGAGTCAATGATAACATCAGATTCATAAGGAACTTCATCACTAACATTTTCAAAGATTCCTTCACGGATAAATCCTGCATAGATATCACGTACAAGTTCACTTGTTAAATCTTCTGGATCATAAAGGTAGGGTGATTGAGGTAAAAGTTTTGCAATTGTATCAAGCAGATCTTTATGTCCAACTTTACGTGGAATAGCCACAGGAATGAGTGCTTCAAAATTATCTGCATATTTGTTATATGAGGCAATCTTTTTAAAAAGCTTCTCTTGTGATACTTGATCAATTTTAGAAAGTGCAATGATATGAGGAATGTTTTTTTTGTTGAGCTTTAAGAACTTTTCATAATGCTCAACAGAGTCTGTAACAGGAGCAAGATAAACGATAAGATCACAGTCTCCCATAGCTTTGAGCGCTTCATCAAGCATAAATTTGTTGAGAACCTTCTCTTTTTCATGTAGTCCTGGAGTATCTACAAAGATAATTTGAGCATTGTCATGCATAACAATAGCATTGGAGCGTTTTCTTGTAGCATTTGCTTTTTGGCTTACCATTGCTATTTTTTCACCTAAAAGTGAGTTCATAAGAGTACTTTTTCCAGCGTTAGGACGCCCAATAAGTGAAACAAAACCTGCTTTTGTCATCAATATTTTCCTTTGTATAACAGAGACAATTCTCTGCCTTTAGTCGCCTCAGCGGCGTAAGCGGAGTAGAGGAGCTTTTGCTCCTCTACGGGACTATTATAGTATGTAGCGAGAGAGGTCATCATCTTCAACAACTTCATCAAGTTTTTCATGGACGAGTTCTTTTGTTACAACAAATGTCTCGCCTTTGTATTCATCAGCATTAAAACTGATATCTTCAAGTATGCGCTCTAGTACAGTGTGTAGACGGCGTGCACCGATATCTTCTGCTGTTTCATTGGCACGGTGTGAAAGTTGTGCAATCGCACGAACTGCCTCTTCTTCAAACACAAGCTCCATACCTTCAACACTAAGGAGTGCTTCATACTGTTTTAAAAGAGAGTTTTCTGTCTGTGTCAGGATCTTATAGAGTGTCTCTTCTGTCAAGGCTTCAAGTTCTACACGCAGAGGAAAACGCCCCTGAAGCTCAGGGATCAAGTCACTTGGTTTGCTTACATGAAAAGCACCTGCTGCAATAAAGAGAATATGATCCGTATTAATCGTTCCATATTTTGTAGAGACACTAGAACCTTCTACTATTGGTAAGAGATCACGTTGTACTCCCTCTTTTGAAGGGTCATTTCTGCCTTGTGATTTTTCACTGAGTGCAATTTTATCGATCTCATCAAGAAAAATAATCCCGCCGTTTTCTGCACGACGCAGAGCTTCAGCTGTGAGAGAGTTCATATCAAGAAGTTTTGAACTTGCTTCTTGGCGAAGGAGTACTTTGGCATCTTTGACAGTAACTTCTTTTTTCTTATCTTCTTTGTTCAGAGTAGAAAATACCTTGGAAAAACTCTCTTGTACTTTTGCCATCTCAGGTGGGAGGTTTGTATCGTTAAATTCGATAGTACCACTTGATTCAAGTTCTATCTCTATTACTTTATCATCCATCTCACCGGATTCTACACGCTTTTCAGTAGCTTCAAGCAGTCGTTGATAATCATCTTTTTTACTTTCACTTACTCCTGCAGGAAGAGGGGGAACAAGTTTTTCAGTAATGCGGTTAATGATGTAGTTTTCAATCTTTTCTTTGTTAGCCTCTTCTTTTTCTGCTTTTACAATAGCAAGAGAGTTAACAACGAGATCACGAATCATAGACTCAACATCACGTCCGACAAAACCGACTTCTGTATATTTTGAAGCTTCTACTTTAATGAAAGGGACTTTCATCATTTTTGCCAGTCTTCGTGAGATCTCTGTTTTACCAACACCTGTTGATCCAATCATAAGAATGTTTTTTGGCTTAATCTCTTGACGCATTTCATCATCAAGCTGCATTCTTCTGTAGCGTGTTCTTAGAGCAAGTGCTATGGTCTTTTTTGCATTTTTTTGTGAAATTACATATTTGTCAAGATATTCAACTATCTCTTTTGGAGTCATATTCATTCTTGATTATCCTCTAAGGTAAGTGTTTTGATATTGTGGTTTGTATAGATACAGAGATCTGCCGCAATATGAAGGGATTCTTTTACAAGATCTTCTTCATCAAGTGTAGCATGTTTTTTTAAAGCACGTGCAGCAGAGATTGCAAAATTACCACCACTGCCAATGGAAGCTATCTCTCCATCTTCAGGTTCTACAACATCACCATTTCCTGTCAAGATAAAGATATGATTATTATTGAGTACAATCATCATAGCTTCTAAACGACGTAGTACTTTATCTTTTCTCCAAGCTTTAGAGAATTCGACAACGGACTTTAAAATATCCCCTTTTTTATTCTCTAAAAACTCTTCAAACATATCAAAAAGATTAAAAGCATCTGCAGTACTTCCGGCAAATCCTGCAAGGATTTTACCATGGTAGAGTGTACGAATTTTTGTTGCATTACCTTTTAAAACACTGTTGCCAAAAGTCACTTGACCATCACCGCCAATGACAGCTTTGCCTTTTCCTTTGTATGCCAGTATTGTAGTAGCGTCAAACATTTAAATTTACTCGCCTTGAACGTCTATGTGAAGTGTTGCGTGAATTCCATGACCAAGTTTTAAATCAACATCATGCTCACCAACTGTTTTGATAGCAGTTTTGTCAGTAATATGTTTTTTATCTATTTCGATATTGTGTTGCTCTTTAAGTGCATGAGCAATTTCATCTTTTGTTACTGCCCCAAAAAGGTGACCATTTTGACCAAGTTTTTTAGTGATAATAATTTCAGCTTTATCAAGTTTTTCCGCTATCTCTTTAAGACGAACAATCTCTGCAGCTTCTTCTTCCGCTTTGCGTTTGAGTTCTGCTTCATGTTCTGCAATAATCTCTGGAGTTGCAGGTTTTGCAAATCCTTTTTTGATTAAAAAGTTTTGACCATATCCTGGTTTTACCTCTTTAACTTCACCCGCATTACCTAAACTTTTTACATCTTTTATTAAAAGTACTTTCATCTTTTTGCCTTTAAAATTTATTATCTTTCTATATCGCCTGGAAAAGAGACAATTCCATGTGTCAGGTTTCCAATTTTTGTATATCCATTATCTGTAAGAATTCTGGCAACATGAGCTGAACGACTTCCTACATGACAGTAAAGAATGATGTTCTCATCTTTGCCAAGATTTGCTTCTTCCCAAGTTTGGAAAAATGAAGAAGTAGGAACAAGTTTATCAGCACCTTTAATGTGCCCCATCTGCCACTCCATATATTCACGTACATCAACAAGTGTAAATTTTACCATGCCAAGCTCGCGTGCTTCAAGAAGAGAAACAAGCTCATCGCCGTCTAATTCATCTTTATTGAGAAGCATTTCACACTCATCTTTTGAAAGTCCACGTGAATGTGTATGTGCTACTTCTTCCATTCCCAGTTCAATACGTTTTTTCTCTGCAAAGTCTGGAGTACAGAAGATTCCACAGTGACAAACACCGTTTTGGGGAATCTCACGTTCAATTGCAGGTTTACAAGGACAGATACGATCGTCTGTTGATTTTGGTTTTCCATCAACCTCTTCAACCATAAAACAAGGGCAGAAACGTTTTTTGTACATCATCTTGTTGCGTGCAAGACCCATTTGTACACCTTCGTTTACCTCCTCTTGAGGATTGTAAACCCAACCAAATTGTGCATTTACTTTATCTGTAAAGCGAATTGTTTTTTCTAATTCTGCTTGAAATTCTGGTGAGTTCATATCTATTTTAATTATACTCATAACTGTTCCTCTTTTATTTTTTGTCTCTTCGTGCTTTACCTTCAATGATAAAGCGAAGCGCATTGAGTTTAATGAAACCTTCTGCATCTTTTTGGTTATAAACTTCATCTTCTTCAAATGTTGAATACTCTGAATTAAAGAGAGAGACATCAGAACTTCTACCAACGACAATAACATTGCCTTTATAGAGTTTTAGTCGGACCGTTCCCTCAACGAATTTTTGAGTATTATCAATAGCAGCTTGGAGCATCTCACGTTCTGGAGAGAACCAAAAACCGTTATAGATCAGTTTTGCATATCTTGGCATCATCTCATCTTTTAGATGTGCAGCCTCGCGGTCAAGTGTAATAGATTCAATTGCACGGTGTGCTTTGAGCATAATAGTTCCACCCGGTGTTTCATAACAACCACGTGCTTTCATTCCAACAAAACGGTTCTCAACGATATCTACACGACCGATTCCATGTTTTCCACCGAGCTCATTTAAGGTTTTGAGCATAGTCGCTGGAGTTAACTCTTTACCGTTGAGTGTTACAGGATCTCCGTTTTTATAGCCAATTTCAATATATTCTGGTGTATCTGGAGCCTTTTCAGGTGAATTTGACCATAACCACATAGACTCTTCAGGCTCAGCAGCAGGATCTTCTAAAATGCCACCTTCATAAGAGATGTGAAGGAGGTTTGCATCCATAGAGTAAGGAGATTTTTTGCCTTTTTTCTCGATTTGAATGCCATGCTGTGCGGCATATGCTAAAAGTTTCTCACGTGAGTTTAGATCCCACTCACGCCATGGAGCAATGATTGTAAGTGTAGAGTCTTGACTTAAGTAACCCATTTCAAAACGTACTTGATCGTTCCCTTTTCCTGTTGCACCGTGACTTACACCATCTGCGCCAGTGATCTTTGCAATTTCAGCTTGACGTTTTGCAATTAACGGACGAGCGATTGAAGTACCTAAAAGGTATTCTCCCTCATAAATTGCATTTGCACGAAACATTGGATAAACAAAATCTTTTACAAACTCCTCACGCAAGTCATCAATAAAGATATTTTCAGGTTTAATACCAAGTTCAAGTGCTTTTTTGCGAGCAGGTTCTAACTCTTCACCTTGTCCTAAATCTGCTGTAAACGTTACAACTTCACATTTGTATTCATCTTGAAGCCATTTTAAGATAACACTTGTGTCTAGCCCTCCAGAGTAGGCTAATACTACTTTTTTAACACTCTTTTTCATGTAAAAAACCTTTTGATTGTAAAATAATTATCGCGATTATATCGAAAAAGAGGTGAGATTTTGCTTATAGTTAAGCAGCTAAAAGGGGTAAATAAGAAAATTTAAAGTATATATATAAATACAGGAGTAGGTTTTATGCTCGAATGAGCATATACACTCACCCCTTTGAGTCGAATAATATACCTGTGACTTCTTGCATCTTTGGTAGGAAATCCTGCGCTTGTTCAGCAGGGAATCTTCGAATCATTTTGTGTGTTTTTGCATCAATTGCTGCAACATAAAAAATATCATGCTGATCGACTCCGAATTTTATATCGGTACTTAAAGGAGACATCGCCTCATTTAATTTTTTGACTAACTCCTCTACATCTTTTTGCGAATTAATCTTTTCATTTGATGTTGAAGATGCTTCTTGCATCTCTTTGACAACATTGTCCTGTTTCATTCTACTTTGTGCAACCTGCTGTGTTGTTTGCATCTGCTCAGCAACTCTTCCTTGAGTTTCTTGCGGACTTACTTGTGATTGTTGCTGTCTTGCAACATTTGCTATGCCATCCATGACCTACTCCTCCATTACAGAATATAGTTATTAATGACAATATCGACAACTCAATTAATAACTTTAGAAAAAAAGTAAAAAAATTCAAATTTCTTTTTTTCTGCTACCCTTACAACAATGAAACTTTATATAAAACTTTTAAAAGATGAACCTGTTCTAAGAAGATTGTCAACCATTCAACTTATATCTTATTTTGGTGCATGGTTTAGTAACATTGCTATCTATACACTGCTTATACAGTTGAAAGTGTCAGCAGAAATTGTCGCATTTGTAGCAATGCTGAATTTTTTAGCTGGTGTTATTCAAGCACCATTTTCCGGTCCTGTTATTGACAGGTTTCGTGCAAAAGAGTTGATGCTCTTTTTAATTTTTATAGAGATTGTCTCTACTGCTGCATTGATTTTTGTTCAAGATCTTAGCGACCTTTCATTGTTGTATATATTGATCTTTATTAAAATGGCAGCAGCCTCTTTTTACTTTACAACTGAGATGTCTCTTTTGCCAAAGATTTTAGATGGCGATAAACTTCAAAAGGCTAATGAACTTCACTCTATTATTTGGTCACTTTCATATACTTTGGGAATGGCTATCAGTGGATTTGTTGTCTATTGGTTGGGGATAAAAACTGCCTTTTTACTGGATGCATTGATGTTTGTTATTGCATTTTTTCTTTTGTATAGTTTAGCGTTTAAAGATGAGATTATTCATCTTAAAGAGAATTTTTTTGCTATGATTCGAGATACTTTTAGTTATTTGAAGCTCAATCCAAAAGCACTGCATCTTATGCTCATTCACTCTTTTGTCGGGCTTACTGCTTTTGATGCACTTGTTGCACTTATGGTAGATAAATATTATGCCTCTATTATTGCCACATCTTTAGCTTTGGGACTATTGCACTCAGCTAGAGCAATTGGTTTGGTAGTTGGTCCTGTTGTGCTTGGAAAATGGATAAATAACAGACGCCTTGTTTATATTTTTATAGGACAGGGGTTTGCTATTTGGTTGTGGGCATATTGGATGGAGAATTTTTACCTTTCACTGCTTGCAAGTGTTGTTGTCGGATTTTTCACAACAACACTTTGGTCTTATAGTTATACTTTACTGCAAAAAAATATTGAGCCAAAATATTATGGACGCATTGTTGCCTATAACGATATGCTTTTTTTAAGTGTGGCTGCATTTACTTCGTATATGATTGGGTATTTGGCTACAGTTGATTATAGTTTACAAAATATCGCTTTTTTCATGGGACTTGGCTTTATTATAGGTGCAGTGTATTATAATTTCATACTAAAAAAAGAGAAGATTGAAGAGATATGATATTTAGTTTTGCAATACTTGGTGGCATGCTTTTAAATATTGGTGCCTATTTGACCTACAGAGGTAAGATATATCAATCTGTTATTGTCTATCTGTTTGCAGATATCTGTTGGATTATTATGGCATTTGAAAAAGAGGATATTGTTGGTGCTGCTTTTATTGTTGTGGGGACACTTTTTGGATTTTTGGCATATTTGAAGATGAAAGATGGAGTTATGAGTAAAAGTTTGAGTGAGGATAAAGAGTGAATTACGAATATAAGGGCGAAGCAATCAGTTTAGAGAACCTAACACGTCTTTATGGGGCTGTTGTTATTGATATGCAGGGTGAAGTGGCAGAGATGAGTCTGGAGTGGTTTGATCTTTATGGCGACAAAGTAAAGCTTCTGCATTATGTCCTTGTTTTTGACTATACACCACCGGGTGAAGATATTCGTAAGAGAAAAGTTTTAGAGTTTGCCACACAAGATGAACTCATAGATACAATGCAAGAGGTAGCACAATTTTTTCAAAAATGATTTCAAATGATACAAAAAAGGTTCTTTCACTTGCTTTTCCGGCAGCACTCAAGCAGCTTGTAGATATTCTTCAAGTTCTTATAGATATGCTTATGGTAGGAACAGTTGGTGTTGCTGCCCTTGCGGCTGTTGGTATGAGTATGCAGTTTATGATGATTGTCAATGTTTTGATGACACTCTTTGTTATTGGTGGCAATGCGCTCATTTCACGTTTTATAGGGCAGGGGAGAAAAAAACGTGCGTCGGCACTGCTCTTTTCTCTTGTTTTACTTGCCATTGTTCTTGGAGCTATTGTCAGTATTAGTGGATATATCGGAGCCTATCATTTTTATGCGTGGATGGGTGCAACTGCTGAAGTTGTTCAAGAGGGTGGAAGCTATTTTCGCATTATCTCTTTGGGTCTTATCGTTATCTTTTTAGATACGCTTCTTTATAATGCACTCTCAGCAGCCGGTGATACAAAAAGTTCACTCTATATCAAACTATTTTCATCAGGTATCAATGCTTTTTTAAATTATATTTTAATCTTTGGTCATTTTGGTTTTCCTGCTTTGGGTATTGAAGGGGCAGCTATTGCTACAGTTATTGCTTATAGCTTGAATAATGTTGCTTATTTTTTACTCATTAAAAAGAAGGCAAATTCCAAACTTGATTTTCTGCCGATTATTCGTAAAAAAGATATTATGCGTGTTTTAAAGGTTGGCTACACTGCTGCCATCGACAGAGGTGTTTCAATCATCAGTTTTCTCTTTTTTGTTTCCATCATTACAGCCTATGGTACGGTAGAACTTGCCGGCTACCAAGTCGGGCTACGAGTTGAGGGTATTGCCTTTATGCCTGGCTTTGGTTTTGCTATTGCCTCAATGGCACTTGTTGGACAAAATATTGGAGCACGTAATTTTGACAGAGCCTACAATATGGGCATCATCTCTGGACGTATAGCTTATATATTTATGGGAAGTGTTGGCTTGATTATGATACTTTTTCCTGAATATCTGGTGCACTTTTTTACCAAAGATCCGTTTACGATTGCTGTAGCTTCAAAATATCTTATTTTAGTCGGTCTTGCACAAATTCCTTTAGCTGTTGTGTTTGTTTACTCCGCATCGCTGCGTGGAGCGGGAGCGACAAAGACAACACTCAAAGTTAATCTGGTCTCTTTATGGATTTTTCGCCTTTTACCCTCTTATATAGCGTATAAAATGGGTTATGGTGTGATTGTTATTTTTGCAATTATGAACTTGGAAACTTTGATAAAAGGGTGTATCTATTGGTATATCTATTCCAAGCGAAATTGGTTGCATACAAAAGTTTAAAAAAGGTAAAATACATTTATGAATTTTGATGAGTATAAAGAAGCGGTAGAAAAATTAAATCTCTGGGCATACCACTATTATGTTTTAGATGATCCGATAATGACAGATGAAGGTTATGACAAGCTTTACCACGAAGTAGTAGCCTATGAAGAGGCACATCCAGAGCAAATTTTAAAAGATTCTCCGACGCAGAGAGTTGGCGATGTTGTGAGTGAAGGCTTTATAAAAGCCAAGCATCTCTCACGTATGTGGTCACTAGAGGATATTTTTGATGCGGAAGGTCTTAAAAAATGGTTGGAAAAAACCTATAGACTTGATGCAAATGTAACATTTTACTGCGAGCCGAAGTATGATGGAGCAAGCCTCAATCTTATCTATGAAAATGGTGAGCTGCGTGAGGGAATTACCCGAGGTGATGGGAGTGTTGGTGAGCTCATTACTCAAAATGTTAAAACAATTCGTTCTATTCCTTTAACAATAGAAGAAAAAGGCTTGATAGAGATACGTGGCGAGGTTGTTATCTTTAAAGATGAGTTTGAAAAGATAAACAAAGAGCGTCTCAAACAGGGAGAAGCACCTTTTTCAAACCCTAGAAATGCAGCAGCAGGAAGTTTGCGTCAGCTCGATCCAAAGATAACTGCCTCACGCAACTTGGTCTTTTTACCTTACGGCATCGGCGTGAATGATTTAAAACAAAAACTACTGAGTGAGCGTATGGAGTATATCTATAAGCTTGGGTTTAGAAAGCCACCTCTGCGAGCCCTCACGCAAGGGTATGATGAGATAGAGGCAATCTATGAGCAGATGAAACGTGAACGTGAGAGTTACCCTATGATGCTTGATGGCATGGTCATAAAAGTAAATGAGATTGCAGCGCAGATAGATATGGGCTATACGGTAAAAGTTCCTCGTTGGGCAGTTGCTTATAAATTTCCGGCTGTTGAAAAGATAACGACGCTTAAAGATATTATTTTACAAGTCGGACGTACCGGAGTTGTAACACCCGTTGCCGTTGTTGAGCCGACCGATATTGATGGTGCTGTTGTTGAACGTGCAACTCTGCATAACTTTGATGAGATAGAGCGGATGGATATTCGCATAGGTGACAGGGTTATTATTCTTCGCAGCGGTGATGTTATACCTAAAATAGTAAAAGTGCTCACGCAGGAGCGTAGTGGTGATGAGGTCAAAGTAGAGCGTCCAAAAGTATGTCCTGTATGTGGAAGTGAACTACTGCAAGAAGAGGTACTTATTAAGTGTCAAAACCTTGAGTGTGAAGCGCGCGTTGTTAACTCTATTATCTATTTTGCTTCAAAACAGTGTCTTAATATTGACGGACTCGGCATTAAGATAGTTGAACAGCTTTTTACTTCAGGGCTTGTAAAAAGTGTGCTTGATCTTTTTGGTTTAACAATGGAAAAACTCTTGACATTAGAGGGTTTTAAAGAGAAAAAAGCAAAAAATCTTTTAAACTCCATAGAGCGTGTCAAAGGGTGTGAACTTTGGCGCTTTATCAATGCTTTGGGAATTGAGCATATTGGAGAAGTGGCTTCCAAAATGATAGCAGAAGCCTTTGGGCTTGGTTACAAAGAGGCTGGCAAAGAGGCACTCATTGCAATTGACGGCATTGGTGATGAGATGGCGGAGAGTTACTTGGAGTTTTTACGGGTAAATCTTGAGACTGTAACAAAACTTGAAGTAATTTTGCAACCTGTCGCACCGCTACAAAAGCAAGAAGCACATGAAAACCCTTTTAAAAGCAAAACTGTCGTACTCACCGGAACTATGAGCGAACCACGACCAAAGATAAAAGAGATGCTGGAGTCTTTGGGTGCAAAAGTGAGTGGGAGTGTGAGTAAAAAGACAGATTATCTCATTTATGGCGAAGATGCAGGAAGTAAATATGACAAGGCAGTAACGCTTGGAGTAGAGACTCTTACAGAAGATGAGATGCGTGAGATGTTAAAAGAGTAATTTGTCAAAAGTTGACTAACTTATCGTATTGTGATAATATATCAATATGATAAAGTCTTTTAAGTGTAAATATACGCAACAGCTTTTTGATGGTAAAAACTCTAAAAAGTTTTCTGCTGCAGTGAACAAAATCGGAAAAAGAAAACTGGATATGCTTCATGCTGCATATGATGAGTGTGATTTACGCATACCGCCATCAAATAGGTTTGAACACTTAAAAGGTGATTTGAAGGGTTTTTGCAGCATTAGAATTAACGAGCAGTTTCGAGTGATTTTTCGTTTTGAAAATTCAAATGCTTATGATGTCTATATTGATGATTATCATAAATAAGGAGTGACACTATGAATGAAATTCGACCAAGTACGCATCCCGGCGTTATTTTAAAAGAGGAGTTTGTAACTCCTATGGGGCTCACGCAGGCTAAACTCTCTAAAGATTTAAAAGTTGGCATAAAGACTTTGAGTGAACTCTATAATGAAAAAAGAGGTATTACACCGCTGATGGCACTTAAACTTTCAGAGTATTTTGGAACGACACCGCAGTTTTGGATGAACTTGCAAAATGCTTATGATCTGTACAAGGCTTATATGAAAGAGAAGGATAATCTCAAAGAGATTAGCCACTGTGCAGCATAAAAGTATATGTTGAAGTTATATATTGACGGAGATGCTTTTCCTAATATTTTAAAACCGATTGTATTGCGTCAGATTGAAAAGCTGAAGATTCCTACCTATGTTGTGGCTAACAAGAAGATAAATATTGGTAAGTCGGATTATATCACTTATCTTATTGTAGATGCCGATGCCGATGAGGCAGACCATAAAATAGTGGAGATGCTGCAAGAGGGTGATCTGGTTATTACTGCTGATATTCCGCTGGCTGATAGGGTGATTTCTAAAAATGCGCATGCGATTGACCATCGTGGTGAACTTTACAGTAAAGATAATATAAAACAGTATCTTGCGATGCGTAATTTGATGGAGAGCATACGTGAGATGGGGGAAATAACCAAAGGTCCAAAGCCTTTTGGGAGTAAAGATGCAGAGCATTTTGCAAATCAATTCAATAAATTTTTACAAAAATATGGAGATAAATGATGCGTCTTGATAACTATCTTGTAGAAAAAGGTTTTTGTGAGAGTCGTAACAAAGCACAGCAGATTATTAAGGAATCGCTTGTCAGTGTTGATGAAACAATAATAAAAAAGCCATCATTTACAGTTGAAGCTAAGAGTGTTGTGGAGATAGCAGAACATAAAAGTTATGTCTCACGTGCGGCATATAAACTGCTGTACTTTTTAGATGAGATCGCACTTGATGTTAGTGAAAAAAGGGCTTTAGATATTGGTTCTTCTACGGGTGGTTTCACGCAAGTGCTTTTAGAAGCAGGTGTGCGTGAGGTGAGTTGCGTGGATGTTGGACATGAGCAGTTGCATCACTCATTGCGTGAGGATAGTCGCGTGAGGGTTTATGAGGGGTGTGATATTCGTAAATTTGAGAGTGATGTGCCTTATGAACTTATTGTGAGTGATGTGGCTTTTATTTCACTGCTTTATATTTTAGATGACGTTGATAGGCTTGCTAGTCAAGATATTATTTTACTGTTTAAACCACAATTTGAAGTAGGGCGTGAGGCAAAACGAGATAAAAATGGCGTTGTTCTTGATAAAAAAGCCATTGAGCGGGCAATGCAGAAGTTTGAAGATGCTTGTTTTCTTAAAAAGTGGAAATTAGTTCAGAAATTGCCTGCTCAACTCTCTGGAAAAGAGGGAAATCAAGAGTGGTGTTACTATTTTAAAAAGTAGATAGTATTGATTATCTGAGTTATATATACTATAATGTATGAAAGTAATATTTATGAGGTAGTGATGAAAGAGACCACATCTATAGCAATCGGTGGATTTGACGGTATGCATATTGGGCATCAGGCTCTATTTTGCGAGTTAGATGAAAATGGTACTATTGTCGTTATAGAAACAGGCTATGCAAATTTGACACCTAATGGATATAGAGAACATTATACCAATCATAAGATAGAGTATTTTGAACTTGATGATATACGTCATTTGGATGGTGCAGGTTTTATACAACTGCTTCAAGAGAAATTTCCAAAACTTCAAAAGATAGTTGTTGGGTATGATTTTCATTTTGGAAAAAACAGGCAGTACTCTTTTAATGATCTTAAAGAACTTTTTGATGGAGAGGTAGTTGTGGTAGATGAAGTAAAACATAATAATGATTCGGTACATTCGCATAAGATTCGCGCAAAACTCCAAATTGGTGACATAAAAGGTGCCAATGCGTTTTTGGGGCATAACTATACCATAGCCGGTAAAAAGGTTGATGGACAGGGAATAGGCTCACGTGAGCTTGTTGCAACAATAAACCTCACGGTAGAAGATTTTTTACTGCCAAAAGAGGGTGTCTATGCAACACTGACTCGCATTGATAATGAAGAGCATTTTCATCCATCAGTGAGTTTTGTAGGGCATCGTGTGAGTACAGATGGGAGTTTTGCTGTTGAGACTCATATACTTGACGGTGAAGTTGTATGTGAGCAAGAAGCAGAGATAAGTTTTGTAGATTTTATACGAAACAATGAGAAATTCGACTCTATTGAGAAGCTCAAAGAGGCGATAAAAAAAGATATAGCACAGGCAAACAGAGTGCTGCATCGTTTAGAATTATAAGGAAAAAATTGCAAAGAGAATATTTACAAGATAAAGAGAAGATAAACTTCAAGTTTGAGCAGACAAAAGAGGACTTTATTGTTGATGAAAATCCACGAAAGTTCAGTGAAAAAGGAAATTATATCATTCTGCGTGTGCAGAAGATTGAGATGACAACATGGGATATGATTGCGGCTTTTGCGCACTATTTGAATCTGCCGGCTGAGAAGATTGGTTATGCGGGGCTCAAAGATAAACACGCTACAACAACGCAGTACATAAGCATTGAAGCGAAGTATGAAAAAGCACTTAAAAAGTTTAAACATCCTGGTATTAAAATACTAAAAAGAACAAGAGACAAGTACTCTATTCGTATGGGTGATTTGGTTGGAAACCGTTTTAGCATTAATCTTTTTGGTGTTTCACCCATAGAAGCGGGACAAATTGAAAAAAGAGCGATGAAACTTGCAAAAGACGGACTGCCAAACTACTTTGGTTATCAGCGTTTTGGGCGTGATGAAGACTCTATAACACAGGCAAAAGAGATGATAGCAGGGGAGTTGCACATAGAAGACTCTAAGCTCAAGAAGTTTCTTATCTCTGTCTATCAATCGTTTTACTTTAATCAATGGCTGCGTGAGCGTGTAATGCTCTCACGTGAGAGAAATAACGGAAAATTTTTGCTTTTAGAGGGAGATGTTTACTCTAGTGATGAAGGTAAACTCTTTACTCCAAAAAAGATGCCGCAGCGTGATTTTGAAGCACATAAGGTTGTTCCTACTGGGCTTTTGTGTGGTCGTGATGTCTTTCGTGCGCGTGATGCTGCACGTGAGATAGAAGAAAAATATGATGATGAATTTTTGTATGACAAAGGTTCACGCAGAGAAGCACTTATTTTTCCGACAGATATAAAACTTAACTATAAAAATAATTTTGATATTTTAAATATTAGTTTTACACTTCCAAAAGGTTCGTATGCAACTGTATTTTTAGAAGCGATTGCAAATAAGAATTTTAGTGCACAGATGGGAAAAGCAAAAAGAAAGTAATACCTCTTTTATCTTTTAAAATAGATACGAAGTGCTCCAATTATAAAGAGTACAAGAGCGATCTCTTTGAGCTCTTTATCATACAGAAGTATGAAAAATCCTGCTGCTATGAAGATGAAACCACCTAAAAGAGATTTTGCATAGTTTTTAACCTCTTTGGCTACCCAGTAAAGTTGATCATCTGAGAGTTTCAACTCTATATCATTCTCTGCAACTTTTTGAAAAGTTGTCTGAATATTTTGCAGTATAAATGGGGTGTCTTTTATACCTTGCGTGATGAGTTCACTAAAACTTTTTGCACCAAGTGCTTTTGGAATATTCTCTTGGAGTGTCGGTAAAATATCTTTAATGCCATTAAAATTTTCTATGTAGGTTGTTCCAAGACCTTCAATGATGGCACTCACTCGTAGAATATAGATGGCATCTGATGGAAGTTTAAAAGGTAAATCTTTGGTACTTGCCAAGACATCAAAGGCAAGTTGTTGCATTGATTCACTTGTGAGATTTTCATTAGAAAAGATGGCAAACATTTTTGCGCTAAATTCTGCCAGTTCTGCTGTCGGTGCCTCATAGGCAACTGTTCCTAGCCGTTTGTTTGCGCTGATGTAGAGCTCATAATTTTGCTCATTTGCAGCTTTAATAAGCTCAATAATAGCAATTCTTGTTGTATTTGGTACACGTTTTACCATTCCAAAGTCGAGTAAAATAAGTTCACCCTCTTTTGAAACCAAAAGATTTCCAGGGTGAGGGTCTGCGTGAAAGTAGCCTTCAAGTAGCATCTGATCGGTATAAAAATTGATAAGCTTTCTTATGATTGCGTGAAAATCTATATCATATTTTTGTAGATTCTCTTTATCGTCAAATCGAAACCCCTCTTCGTAGCTCATTACAAGGGCACAATCACAACAATACTCCTCATAGGGTTTTGGAAAAGTGATGCCGCTGTTTGCATAGACTTCTGAAAAACTTTTGAGATTGTGGAGTTCATTATGAAAGGAGACCTCTTGAAGTATCATCTTTGAAAATTCGCTAATAACCGCATCTATGGAGTTTTTTGTGTAGGTAGAGAAAAATGGTCGAAAGAGATTATTAAAAAAGTTTAAAATATGAATATCAACTTTGACCTGTTGGACAATAGTAGCACGTCTGAGTTTTACGGCAACTTTTGTACCGTCATGCAGATAAGCAGAGTGCACCTGACCAATAGAGGCTGAAGCTAGTGGTTTTTTGTCAAATGTTTTAAAACAGTTTTTTTCACTAAAAGACTCTTCATAGACTGCTTCAAACTCCTCTTTGTTCATTGGAGGGAGTTGGTCATGAAGCTCTTTGAGCTCTATAAGATATTCATCATTAAAGAAATCACTTCGTGTAGCGAGAACTTGCGCTAGTTTTATAAAACTAGCACCAAGTAATATAACGGTAGAACTCAACTCTTTTGGAGGCAGTGGTTTGATTCCTAAAAAGCTCTTTTTTTTCTTAATAAGCAGATAAAGCGTGAGTAAAAATATAAAAACAGCCCAAACCCTTTTTGGACTGTAATACTTTATTTTTTGGATGATTTATCCTTTAGTTTTGCAATATCATCTTTTGTTGCAAGACCAAGTTCATCTATGACCTCTTTTATGCTTGTTTTAAAGAGCTCTTTGAGGCGATCTTCTTCCTCTTTGCCTTTTGTAGAGAGAGATGCTACCAAAGAGGCAGCATCATCTTTTTTGAGTTTGCCTTCCTCTTCAAGTTTTTTGATTTCGCTTTCTACTTTCTCTTTGAGAACAACGCCCATACCTAAACCTGTGTAGAGTATATCTTTCAACATCTTTAATCCTTTTGGATATTTTCCATATTATAACTCACGCAAGATAATAATTGGAAAGTTTACCACTGCTCCTCTTCTTCATTAATATCGGCATCATCATAAGGATCCATATGAATGAGGATATGAAGTTTTTTATCATCAGTAAACATTTTTTTGATTTTTGCCTCGACTTTGTCAGCAATAGTATGTGCATCATAGAGAGAGATCTCAGGATTGAAAACAGCATGAAAAGAGATGAAAATATGACTTCCAGAAATACGTGTTCTAAGGTAGTGATAGTCTGTAATCTCTGGCTCACTCTTGATGAGTTCTTTGATTTTGTCAATATCTTCTTTGTCAAGTGCAATATCAAGAAGCATTAAAATTCCCTCTTTTACAATGGGAATAGCGGAGTAGATCATATAAATAGCAATAGCAATACCTAAAATGGGGTCAATAAGTTCTATACCTGTATAGTGAATAGCAACAAGTGCAAATAAAACTGCACCGTTTGAGAAGAGGTCGGTTTTGTAGTGCAGGGCATCTGCACGAATGACCATATTTTGTGTTTTTTTAGCTACATAATTTAAAAAGAAAACAAGAGCACCCGTAATGACAAAAGAGGCTATCATAACAATGATGCCTTCGCTCATATGTTGCATTGTAGCAGGATGTAATATTTTAGAAATTGCTTCATAGAGAATGAAAAGAGCTGAAAGAGATATGATTGTTCCCTCTATGACTGCAGCTAAGGGTTCGAGTTTACTGCGTCCAAAATGAAATTTTTCATCAGGGTTTTTTTCTGCATTGTGTAGGGCAAAATAGTTAAAAAGAGAAACAATTAAGTCCAGTAGGCTATCGATTGCAGAGGCAAGAATGGCAATAGAACCGCTAAGTATTCCAACTGCAAGTTTTAAAAAAACCAGAAGTGCAGCAACACTACTGGACGCTACAGTCGCTTTTTTCTCTAATCTCAAAAAATATCCTTTTATAATTTGGTACAATTATATTTAAATTTTGATATATAAAGTATAAAATGAATATAAATGATATAAGAAAAGAGCGCCAAAAATGGATGACTTGGAAAAACATAGCGCCTTTGCGTGAGGCCTTAAAAAATTTAGAAGATAGAGCCTGTGAACTCTCTTTTGGAGATGTTATCAAAATTAGTGCTGATTTAGATGAAAAAAAAGTTTATAACACGGCAAAACTACTGATGCCATGGAGAAAAGGTCCATTTGAGATAGGCAGTACCTATATAGACAGCGAATGGAAAAGCAATATAAAATATAATCTGCTCCGTCCGCATTTTAATTTAAAAAACAAGCGTGTTGCCGATATAGGGTGCAACAATGGTTACTATATGTTTCGTATGTTGGAAGATGAACCAGAGCTTTTAGTCGGTTTTGATCCCTCTCCGCTCTACAAAACACAGTTTGATTTTATTAACCATTTTATAAAGAGTGATATAGTGTATGAGCTCTTGGGTGTGGAGCATTTGGAATTTTATGAAGAGAAGTTCGATACAATTTTTTGTTTAGGGGTGCTTTATCATAGAAGCGATCCTGTTGCGATGTTAAAGTCACTCTATAAAGGGCTAGATAAAAAAGGTGAAGTGATTTTAGATACCTTTTATATTGATGGCGAGGAAGAGATGGCGCTATGTCCGGAGTCAAGCTATTCTAAAATTCCAAATATCTATTTTGTTCCGACAATAAAAGCATTGAAAAATTGGTGTATGCGTGCTGGTTTTGTTGGTTTTGAAGTTTTGCAAACATCAAAAACGGATGCAGACGAACAGAGAAAGACAGAGTGGATAGAGGGGCAGTCTTTAGAGGACTTTTTAGATCCACAAGATAGTTCTAAGACAGTTGAGGGGTACCCGGCACCACAAAGAGTCTATGTAAGATTAATGAAGGATAAAAAATAATGGCAGAGAATGATGTTAATGAAGAAGAGTTAAACCTCGAAGATTATAGAGATGACGAGCAGGTCATGATACAGACGCATGAGCGAATTAATCAAGGTTTATGTGGAGAAGTTATTAAGCTTGAACAGGGTTATGTTGAGTTACGCTTAACAACTTTGCCTGAGATGGTTGCAGATGATATAGGGCTTATTCATGGTGGATTTATCTTTTCTGCTGCTGATTATGCAGCGATGTTGGCTGTAAATGAACGTAATGTTGTTCTTGTAGCTTCTAATTGTCAATTTTTATCACCTGTAAAATTTCATGATGAAGTTGATTTTGTGGCACGTGTGCGCCACAAAGAAGGACGAAAAAGAAATGTACATGTAGAAGCTTTTGTTCTTGATATTAAAGTCTTTGAGGGTGAATTTAAGACTGTTATTACTGATAGACATGTTTTAAAACTCAAACTGCTTGATGAAGAAGAGAATGCAAGTGGCACACCAACAGAAGAGGAGTCTTAAAGGAGCTATTTGAATAAATAGCTCCCTTCTCTTACTCTTTGGTCGTTAAATCAAAGATTTTTATAGTTGTCTTATCCAGTATGGAGCATATTGTTGCTCTTGTTTTATGGTTGTTGTTCCACCGTGACCGGGGTAGATGGTTTTATCAAAATCGAGCTTTTGAAACTTCTCTAAAGATTTTTTCATATCCTCTGGATTGGAGTAGGGAAAATCTGTCCGTCCAATACTTTTTTCAAAAATAAAATCTCCACTAAACATTGCATCATCTATTTCAATAGTAGAACTTCCCGGAGTATGTCCCGGAAAATGGCGGAATTTTACTTTGATACCTTCAATATTTAACTCCGCATCATCTTCAACAAGAACATCCGGAGTAGAGGGTGGCAGGTCAGGCATCCAACTGCTCTCACGCAAGAACATATCATCAGCTTTTGGTGTATAGAGTTTTACTCCAAGTTCACGCTGTAATTGGGCATTGCTCCAGACATGATCAAAGTGACCGTGTGTATTTAAAATAGCTACAGGATTACTGACATTTGCTTTTACCCATGCAGTAGCATCTACGCCCGGGTCAATGATAATATCTTTGCCATCTTTTGTGACAATGTAGCAGTTTGTCTGATAGACTCCCATCGGTTGGAATTTTATTGTCATAAGTACCTCTCCATAAATAAACTCAACTTCAGCGAAAAGCAAATAGTTCTAATGCCAGGCAGATTTCTGCAGGACTAACTAGTTAATCCAAAGGAATCTAACGACGCAATAGGGCTATTTGCTTTTCGCCCGAAGGGAAGTTTAAAAAGAAGGCTACTGTTTCGTTGAAAATCCTTCAAGCTACTAGTAGCTCATGCGGAATTTCGCCTTACATTAGCCCTCTTTTTAAGCTTCTGAAATTGGGTTTATTTATGGAAAGGTACTTATTCATCTCTTTTTTAGACGAATTATAGCATTATTAGCGTATGAATTTTTATAAAGAACTAGAGTTAATTTTACAAGCAAAAGAACCACAAGAGAAGTTTAGACTTTTTGAAGATTTCTATGAGAAATTTCAAGCAGGGGAGTGTTACTTTGAAAAGGATTTTACTCCAAAAAAGTTTGATACGCCATCTTATGCACAGATATGCACAACAGTTCCACCCCAGAAAGTGCCAAAACGCTCAAACTTGACAAGTAAAGAGGGGCAGATTAATCTGCTCCATGCTGTAGTACACATAGAATACTCAGCAATTGATTTAGCACTTGATGCAGCATATAGATTTCAAAATTTACCGCGTGAGTATTATGTAGATTGGCTTGAAGTTGCAGCAGATGAGATACGTCATTTTACAATGCTTGAATCTTTGCTGCGTGAGCTTGGAAGTTGTTATGGTGCTGTTACTGTTCATGATGCACTCTTTGAGGCAAGCCAAAAGACACAGACACTTTTAGAACGTATGGCGGTAGTACCTCGGTATTTAGAGGCAAATGGTTTAGATGCTACGCCTATGATACTAAAAAAGCTTAAAAAACTTCCAAAAAATGCAATGATAGAAAAAATTATGCAAAATTTGGAAATTATTTTAGAAGAAGAGGTCGATCATGTCAAAAAGGGAGATGTCTGGTTTAAGTATGCCTGTGAGAGAGAAAATGTAGATGAAAATATCTATTTTGAGATTATTGCGAAGTATTATCCAAGAGGATTTTTACGTCCAAATGACTTAAATATTGAAGCACGCAAAGAAGCAGGGTTCTCCTGCTCAGAATTAAAAGTAATGGCAAAAAGAGAGATCTGCTGAGAGCTCTCTTTCTTATCGTCTGTCGAGGTAAAGTCCTACTGCTTGAAGTTGTTTGCCATTTAGCTTATTACAAAGTTTGCTTTTTATAATAAATGCTTTGGCTGCTGCAACAGAAGGGAATATTTCATCTGTTTTTTTACACATTTTTTTGTATATGATTGCACCTTTTTGTGCCATCATTTTTTGTTTTTTTGCAATCATACGTGCATCATTGGCAAAATCTTTTTTCGCTACATTGTATGCCGCATTGAAATCCATTACAGTTCCACCATTTTGTTGAGCAAATTTTGCAGCATCATTGAGATTTTTAAAGGCATATTTACTTACCATACTCATCGTTCCTTTTTTCTTAGAACCTACTACATAGTATGCTTTTGTAGCATCAATAAATTTTAGTGAAGTGACATCTACTACTTTAATATCTTTAATATCAGCGTGATTGAGCTCTACATCTTCTACAAGACAGTGAAGAGAACAGTACTGTTTCTCTTTACCATTGACATTTGCTGCATGGTTTGTTTTATAAAACATTGGTAAGTTCATACCACATACTTGACAGAATTGTTTCTCTTGACCTTTTTGCACGAGTGTTGCTTTGCTTGGAGCGACAGACTGAAAAAGCTGCATAAGTTTGTCTGCATTGAGAACGACAAGCGAACTGGCAATAACCAGCCCTGCTAAAAGTATTTTGATTGCTTTCATTATGATCCTTTAAAATAAGTGTCTGTATTTTAGTAGATAATTGTTACATTATTGTTAAGAAGCGTTTTAAAAACTACTTTTCTTTCATAAAAGAGCTTATATCACTGTAATGATTACGAATCTTTATAAATTCATCAAGATGTTCAAAGAAGATATCTACAAGTTTTGGATCAAAATGTTTACCACGTTCTTCTTTTATAAGTTTGAAAATTTTCTCATCATCCCAAGCCTTTTTATAGCATCTATCAGAATCAAGTGCATCAAAAACATCTGCAAGTGCAGTGATGCGTCCGTAAATATGGATTTTTTCACCTCGCAACCCTCGTGGGTATCCACTTCCGTCATATTTTTCATGATGTTCATAAGCAATAATTGCTGCCGTTTTTAGAAGGGGCTTGTCTGAATCTCTAAAGAGTTCATAGCCGATACTTGAATGTGTTTTCATGGTACGCCACTCTTCTTGTGTGAGTTTTTCGGGTTTGTTTAAAATAGAATCGGCAATACCGACTTTACCGATATCGTGCATAGGTGAGGCCGTTTTTAAGTATTTGATCTCTTGGGTTGAAAGTCCATAATAGTGGGCAAGTAGTTCAGAGTACTTAGCCACTCTTTTTACATGAAAACCTGTCTCCTGAGAGCGGGTTTCACCAATTTCACCCATACGATAAACAAGCTCTTCTTGTGTGTGTTCCAAATCTTCATGCAGTTGAACAACTTCGGTAATATCATTACGAATGGCAATAAATTCTTCAATCTCTCCTTTATGATTAAGGATAGGGTTGATGGTTGCTTCAACGATGTAATAACCTCCGTCTTTCTTTTTGTTTTTTACTATGCCAAACCATGGTTTTTTAGCAAGTATTGTGTCCCACATATCTTTAAACGCAGATTTTGGCATATCTAGATGTCTAACTATATTATGTGGTTTTTCTAACAGTTCTTCTCGTGAATATCCTGAGATAGCGCAAAATTGATCATTTGCATAGGTAATTTTTCCTTTGACATCTGTTTTTGAGACGATACTGCTTCTGTCAACAACATTTCTATACTGTTCTAAAAGGCTAATATTTCTAATGATGGCATTTTTTAGTTTAAAGCTCAGCCCTATTGTAAAAAGAATGATAAAAAAGAAAAAGAGAGTATCTATTACAAGCTCTAGGGATGCAGTGTGTGATTTTTTATCTATATATGTATCTATAGTAGTAAGATAATCCTGCTCTAAGCTATAGAGTTCATTTATAGCTTGTGTGCTGTGTTTAAACCATGATTGAGGTGATTCTGAAATATCTGTAACTGTGTATGCTACATATTTTTTTATAATTTTTTGGACAGAGGTATAATTTTTATCTATAACAATAGTATTTAATTTTTTACGAAAATTAGCAGTAGCAATGGCTTGAAATCTGTGTTTTGATATATCATAGACACCCTTTGCGTGAATCGTTCTGTAAATAAGAGCAGTATCAGCTCTTTTTTTGGTCAATATGCCATTAATTGTAGCTCTAATCTGTCCAAGTGCTTCTTTCATAAAAGTGAGATTTGTGTAGGATTGGAGTTTTGTGTTGAGGTATATATCATCAATCTGTGTTGTGGTTTGAAGATAATTTGCCTGAATATTTTGAATTAATTTTGTGTAGTAGTCAAAGGATGCTTCGGTGGAGATTTTATTTTTATCAAGTTGTGTTCTAAAAAAAGATAATTTATCTTTTATATTTGTATATTTATTCTGATGAGAATGACACAGAGATAGAAATTTTGTAAAAGAGTTATCTGTATCCATACGTTTTAATGAAAGTTGCTTCTTGAATTTTTCTCCGTGACTACCAATAAACCCACTACTAAGACCTCTCTCCTGTTGTAAGTCATTGATGAGCTGAGATATTTGTTTAATCTTTGTTATGTTTGACTTAAGGGTATGAAGATCACTACGTGTGTGGTAAGTGTTAGCTATAAAAAAAAGAAATCCAACCGTAATAATGATAATAGGAATAAAAGTTAAATAACGTAATCTTTGTATAAGCGTATTTTGTTTTATGACTCATCCTTTATGTAACTATAAATCAAAAAGTTTGAAATATTACTGAATGAGTGTTACATAAACGTTAAGAAAATTATTTTGTTACAAAACTTCGATATAATTTAGATTGTTAATAATTTTTAAAGGTTTAATGTATCGCATGGGAAAATATTCGCAAATAAGTGACTATCTTGTACGTTTTTTAGAAAATGAAGTGAAAAAAACAGGATTGCAAAGAGTTGTAGTTGGTTTAAGTGGTGGGCTGGACTCTGCTGTTGTTGCTGTTTTGGCACAAAAAGCTTTTGGAGATGATTTGCTGTGTGTAAAAATGCCCTCACAATACTCTTCACAAAGCTCTTTGGATGATGCAGATGCTTTGTGTAGTGATTTTGGTTTGCGAAATATTACATGCCCAATTACACCAATGTTAGAAGCCTATGAAGCAATGCATCCAGAGTTGGATAATCTTAGAAAAGGAAACTTTTCAGCACGTATGCGAATGGCAACACTCTTTGATATTTCAGCTCGTGAAAATGCACTTGTACTGGGAACAAGCAACAAAAGTGAATTGATGCTTGGATATGGAACCCTTTATGGTGATTTGGCATCGGCGATCAACCCCATAGGAGATCTCTATAAGAGTGAAGTCTTTGAACTTGCAACATATCTTGACGTAACAGAAGCCATTATTAAAAAGCCACCTTCTGCAGATTTGTGGGATGGTCAGAGTGATGAAGCAGATCTTGGTTATACCTATGCTCAACTTGATGAGGCAATGAAGTTCTATGTAGATGAACGTCTCTTGCGTGAGGAAGTTATCGCAAAGGGAGTAGATGAAAAGATGCTCAATATGATAATCAGCCGTATTTTTCGGAATCAATTTAAGAGAAAAATGCCGGTTATTGCAAAACTGACATCAAGAACACTGGGACATGATTTTAATTATCCACGGGATATAACCCTATAAAAAAGGAAAAAAAGTATGAAAAAAATGATAAAAATACCCTTTAGCAGATACGAAAGCTCACGTGAGGCACACTCAAATGTAAGTGATGTACTTGATGGGGAAGATGTTAAGCAGGTAGAAGAACTTGAAACTGAGTTTGCTGCATACGTAGGTGCTTCGTATGCTTTGGCAACATCTCACGGAACAGCAGCACTGCATTTGGCAATGCTTGCACTTGATTTAAAACGTGGTGATAAAGTTGTCTGTTGCGTGAATGCACACCCGAGTATTCCTGAAGTGGTACGTCACTTCGATGCAGAGCCTGTATTTATAGATATTGAAGAAGATACATATAATATGAACCTTGATAAACTGGAAGCTTATCTTGATGCAAACAGCTCAAAAAAATTAAAAGCTGTCATTATCACACATCTTGGTGGTGTGACTGTAGATCTAGAACGCCTCTATGCAATGGGAAGAAGCTATGGTGTGAAAATCGTAGAAGATGCCAGTGATGCACTGGGTGCTACCTATAAAGGTAAGAAGATTGGTGCAACAGGAGCAGATATTGTCTGTTTTAACTTCTCTCCACATCTGAAGAAAAATATCTGTAATGGTGGTATGCTCGTAACTGATGATGATGAGATTATTGAGCGTGCAAGATTGCTTGCAAATCATGCAATAGTGCGTGATGAAAATGCTTTGGAGTATATTTATGATGTTGTAGATATTGGGAATGATTACTCTTTAAGTCAATTAAATGCTGCATATATTCGTTCACAGGTTAAAGAACAAGATGAAAATATCAAACGTCAAAAAGAGATTGCAACAGTCTATTTTCAAGGGCTTGAGGGAGTTGAACATGTAACAACTCCAACGATGGACAATGAAGAGAATCCATTCTCACTTTACATCATTAAGATCGATAAAAATCGTGACTCTTTTGCCGTGGCATTGCGTGAGGAGGGGATTGGTACGGGACTACATTACATTCCACTGCACCTTTTGACATACTACAAATCAAAATACTCTCTTCGCGTGAATGATTTTCCAGTGGCACTTCGTACGTATCAGCAAGTGCTTTCACTTCCAATATATGCAAATATGAGTGATGATGAAGTCCAAAGTGTCATTAAAACTGTGAAAAAAATCGCAAAGACAAGAGTATAGTCTCTTTTGAAAAAGGCAGTCGTTTTTT
This sequence comes from uncultured Sulfurimonas sp., assembly GCA_964528435.1. Lineage (GTDB taxonomy): Bacteria > Campylobacterota > Campylobacteria > Campylobacterales > Sulfurimonadaceae > Sulfurimonas. Next base: position 48,469 of record CAZGSK010000001.1, read on the forward strand.
GGGTTGAGAATTATTTCTATAACCCAACACTGCTGCAAAAATTTCTCTCATATCTTCTTCTACCACTCTCTTGGCTCTACTGTTTCATAATGTACACACGCTTTAAACTTAAAACTCCGGAAGATTTTGGCATAAAAATAGTCAGTGTCGGTAACTTAACAGTTGGCGGAAGTGGAAAAACTCCTCTTGTTACTGCTTTTGCACAAAAAGAGAAAAATCCTGCCATTATTTTACGTGGTTATGGACGAGACTCAAAAGGGATGATAGTTGTCAAAGATAAAGATACTATTTTGTGTGATGTCAAAGTCAGTGGTGATGAGGCGATGATATATGCAAAAAAACTCCCTCACGCAACGGTCATTGTGAGTGAAGATAGAAAGCCGGCTATACGAAAAGCAAAAGAGCTAGGGTGTGATATTGTTTTTCTTGATGATGCCTACTCCAAACATGATATTCAAAAAGAAGACATTATTATCGATGTTGCAACTAAAAACAGTTTTTGTCTGCCAAGTGGACCTTACCGCGAGCGTTTGTGGAGTGCTAAAGATGCAAGAGTGCTGCGTGAGGATGTTGATTTTGTACGTGAGGTCACATTGGTGGATGCAACACAAAGAATGTCTTTGGTAACTGCCATTGCAAGACCGCAACGACTTGATAAATATCTTCCAAACAATGTTATTGCAAAACACTATTTTGAAGACCACCATATCTATAGTAAAGAGGAGTTAGAGAAGATATTGCTTGAAGACAATGCAACTTCACTGCTTGTTACTTTTAAAGATTATGTCAAGATAGAATCTTTTGGAATCCCTCTCTCTTTGCTCGATTTAGAAGTAAAAGTGATTTCTTTATAATATCGTGAGCATTTAAGCATTCTTGAATAGTTAGAAAAGTACTATGTAAGGACAAGTTTCTTCTTAGGAGGGCATTTAGATTGTAAATAGCTTCGAGGCTATTTGTATTATACGGAGGAAAATATGAACAAGAAAAATGAGTTTCCAACATTTCCAACAGGATGTAAATCACTGCTTTGCAAATACTTGAGTAAAGAAGTTTTTGAAGAACTTAAAGATAAAAAGACGCGTAATTGCTTTACTTTACAGGATGCTATACGTTCAGGTGTAGTTAATCCAGATAGTGGCATAGGTGTTTATGCCGGTGATTTGGAA
>CAZGSK010000002.1:0-22231 GCA_964528435.1 uncultured Sulfurimonas sp.
TGTTAGTGCACAAGACAAAGGTACTGGTAAAGAGCAAAAAATCACTATCTCTGGTTCATCAGGATTAAGTGAAGAAGAGATCAATAGAATGGTCCAAGATGCTGAAGCACATAAAGCTGAAGATGAAGCAAGAAAAGCTCTTGTTGAGCTTAAAAATCAAGCAGATGCACTCATTGCTCAAACTGAGAAATCTATGGGTGAAATGGGTGATAATCTTGACGCTGATGAAAAAGCAAAAATCGAAGCGGCTATCAAAGATCTTCAAGAAGTTCTTAAAGATGACAATGCAACGAAAGAGCAAATTGAAGAAAAAGTTAAAGCACTTACAGAAGCTAGTCATAAAATGGCTGAGCAAATGTATAAAAAAGAGCAAGGCGGTGAAGCAGGCGCTGCAAACCAAAATGCTAAAAAAGATGACGATGACGTTATCGACGCAGAGATCGAGTAAGCCTACTCGACTCTCCCCTCTTCTAAAGCCCTTGACTCCTTACGGAGTTAAAGGGCTTTTTTTATTTATAACTACTTTTTAAAATCTTTCTTTGCTTCTTGCCAAGCAGAATAAAAATCTAAAATTTTTCCACCATGTTTTTTCTGAAATGCTTTTGCATCCTCAAGATTTTTAAAAGCATATTTACTTACCTTTGTCATAGTCCCAGGAACATCACTGCCTACAACATAAAAAGCTTCTGTAACAGGAATAAATTTCAAAGATGAAACATCTACAACCATAGGATTTTCAAGCTCTGCACCCTCATTAATGTGCGCTGTCAAACAATGAATAGAGCAGTACTGAATATTTTTACCCTCTAATTTTGCAGCATGACTTGTTTTGTAAAACTTAATCAAATTCATTCCACACATAGCGCAGTGTTCTTTGTGCTCACCTTTTTGCACTAAAATAGCATCTTTTACATCAACAGTTTGAAACATTTGTTTCTGCTTTGACTTTTGAACTACAGGTCTATCTGCCTTTTTAGTGTCATAAACATCTTTTGTTTTTTCTTGTTTCGTAGTTTTTAATTTTTTATCTATTTTTACAGCAGGTGTAATATTTTGACAACCACTCATTATCAGCAATGACAATGAAAAAAGAAAGATTTTTAACATCAAATTTCCTTTAGAATTTATATAGTTCCATCATTTTATCAAATTATCATTACATTAGTGTTAAGCTATCTCCATGAAAGTAACAAAAGAGAAAATCAAGCACTATATAAAAGAGATACTCTATTTTATTATTACCATTACCATTGTGGCAAATGCAATGAGTCTCTACCGTTCACAGTCTCTCAGCAGTGCACCATTAGAGATAAATACTTTTAAATTGATTGATAATAATAGCTACACATTAGATAAGAAAAAACCAATACTCATACACTTTTGGGCTACATGGTGTCCCACTTGTAAAATGGAAGCTTCTAACATTAACTTTTTAAGCAAATATTATCAAGTAATTACTATTGCTGTAAAATCTGGAAGTGATTATGAAATAAAGCAATATCTTGATGAACACAACTACCACTTTAAAGTCGTAAATGACAAAGACGGCTCCCTCTCACGCAGCTTTAAAATTACCGGTTATCCAACAACATTCATCTATGACAAAGAGCAGAAACTCTGTTTTAGAGAGGTAGGTTACAGCTCAACATTTGGGCTTTGGTTACGACTTTTATGGACAAGCTTATAAGACTATTTATGCCAAATCTTCTCTTTTCAAATAATAAAAAAGAGTTTAGGTAAAAAACTCCACATAAACTTTATCGAGGTACTTTTTAGCATTTTGTGCCTTTGTGATTTTAGCATCAAAAGATGCTTTACTTGATGGATATTTTTCACTATATTCACGGTAAAGATCACACTTCATATCGATATTTTTCTTAAACTCATCTACAAGCAGTTTCATATCTTCAGGTGTCCCTACCCATTGCATAAAACGCTTAAACATTCGCTCACGCACATCAAGAGCAAAAGACTCATCAAGCTCTGCGGCCATCGCTTTTAGATCCCAACGTGAGAAATAAACACCGCTTTTTACCGGTGGCATTACTTCTGTGTAGATGGCAGCCAGATAATCAGGATAGTCATCATAACTCTCTTCATCTGTCACACACCCTTCAATGCACGCTTCACTCTCTGATTTTTGGAGCGCTTCAAAGTCACTTCGTAAATCATTTAAATCTTTAATATCCATTATTTTGACTCCTGTGGTGCTAAGTGTTTAAAATCACTCTCTTTACGTTGATTTAAGTATTCAAAATCACTTAAAATAAACTCTAAAGCCAGATCAGCAGCATCAAAATAGAGTGCCGTACCTGCCTCACTTTTTACGTTTAATAAAAATAGAGGTGCCCACTCTACAAGATGATCTTTTAAAAATTCATACTCTATTTTGGCAATATCTGCTGCTACATCATAAGCACCATCTTGAAGTGCTTTATATTCAGCTTCACAGAGTTTAAACATAAATTCAAGCTCAACCCCAATATGATCGCCTGCCATAACACGTGCGCGATCCAATTCGACTCTAAAATCAAACTCATTGTAGAGTTGTTGCACAGGATTCTCTCCACCTGTCTCCATCATCTGATCTTCACGCATATAAAAGGACTCATAGGGTACTAAATGAAGCAAAAAGAGGTTAGTAAAATCAACATTAAGATACTGCTCTATCAGATCCTTAGTGCTCATCTCTTGACGTTTGTCCCACGTTTGTAGGTTTGGAAAAAAAGAGAGTATATTTTCATCATTTAAAATTAACTCTAATAACTCTTCATCGACTTCATTCATTAAAATTCTCGAAACGAGTGCGTAAATATTCATACGTGCTAATTGTGCACTTAAAATTTCATCTTGCATAAAAATGCTACCTTTGGATAGTTTATTGTAAAAGTATAGTAAAGCCTCACTTGAAGTGGGCTTTAGCATAATAAAAGAACTTACGCTTTAATATGAACTTCGTAAGCTTTCTTAGAGAGAGGAACCGCTGGACGTTTAATAAACCACGGACGACGCTCTGTATCTGTATGATCAAGTGGACGCGTTAATTGATCTCTCCACGCCTGATAAACTTTGAAGTTATTTTCATAATTAACATAAATATCACCGATTTTATCACTTGCTTGTGCTTTTTCAATCACAACTTTTAAGTGCCAAGCATGATTTCCGGCAATTGGATCTGGATGAGAAGGCGCAACAGCATTTTGCCATGCCCCACTCAGACCATCCCACCAAATATTGTCAAGATCTTTGTTGAACTCTTTAAACTGCCACAGATTATGATCTGCATGACGTTTTTGGATGCCTTCTACTGGTTTTAGTGTTCCTATTTTACCGTCATTTGTCATATCATAACGAGGAGCACCAACACCCATAATACCAAGTTCATGCTCAAATCCAGGAATATTCACTGCATTTTTTAGTTTCCAACGACCGGCATGGTGAGAACAGGCAAGGACACCAGGGCGTGTTGCCTCTGTTGGAATAGCCATTCCTACAAAATAACCAGAATCCAAACCAGATACGGTATCTGTAACATTAACACGGATTGCATCTCCACGTTTAATTCCAAGTTTCTCTGCATCTTTTGTATAGATCCATACCGGATTGTGATTTTGTGAAATCTCCATCAAGTGTTTTGAGTTCACTGAACGCGTATGAATATTATACGGTAATCTAAAGACCGTATTTAATGCAAATTCATTATCGCCTTTCATCATCGTATGGTGCACCTGTGTAACAATATGCTCCATTTTCTTCAATTCTGCCTCATTACGTGGATATACAGGAATAGCGTACTCCGGCCATTTCCATTCAGCAAACCACTCAGAGAAGAACTCAAGTTTTTTACTTCTTGTATGAAATCCTGCAAGCACTTTATCATCTTTTACAAGTCCAATAGAGTGCTCACGTCCATCATGTTCAATCCATAAAGCTCCAAATTTATCTTTTTTCACTTCATGTTTAGGATATTTTTTACCATGTGCATAAACATAATCTGCATCAACTTTAAGTTCATCTTCTTGTGGCTTATAGACATCTGTTTTCTCTGTCCAGGCACCATGATCTCGCATATACGCATATACAGGAAACTCTTCTGCCGGATACATCTTCTCTGCAGCCTCTTTAAGGCGTGGTAAAAGGCTCATAGCCGCATCAAAGTATTCAGGTACGCTAACAGCACGAGACGGATCTTTCTTAGAAGTCCAATATTTTCTAATACCTAAAGTTCCGTCAGGATCAATATGATGAACCATAATGTTTGCCCAGAACTCGGACTCTTCCCAAATTTCTCCAAGACCATATTTCATATGTGCTTCAAGCGTTGCACGAGACGGATCTTTGGCTTTCCATCCCATCTTCTCAGCTGCGACACGAATAACCGCTTGACGGAACTCAATACGCTGTTCTGGTTTTGATGGTGTTGACTGTTGATCGTTTCTCTCTCCTGCAAGTCCCACCGGTAAGATATAGTCACAATACCAGTTTGTTTCAGACCATGTTGGAGAGAGGTTAAAACTCATCTCAATTTTATCTTCACGCTTCAGTGCTTCTATCCATCGAAAACCATCTGGATTAATCCAGACAGGGTTATACATACGAGGCATCCAAACCGCAAGTTTTGTAGGAACGTTAAGACCTTTTTTAGTCCATTTTTGCTGCCACTCTTCATCCATAAGAAGATGCGGTAAAATATGACTCATTTCATATGATGAAAGTGGATATTCAGGCGGCCATGCCAACTCATTCCAAACATCAACTTTAGCAGGTCTCTCTCCTGCAACGGTTGCTTTATCGCCTTTGCCTGCGACACTTATCTCATGCCAATGATGCCAAGAAGTACCACCAATATCGCCACGAAGTGCTCCACGCAGTGCTAATGTCAAGAAACCTGCACGTGTAATCATCCAACCACCACGGTGAGCAATCGGACCTGCACGCCACAGATAAGTTGCAATCTTATCGCCAGCATCTATATACATTTCCCACAGAGCATCCAGCTTATGTTCCATACCTTCAAGTTTACACTCTTTGATAACATACTCTTTTGTGTAAGGTGCATAGAGTTCAGAAATCATCTCAATAAATGATTCATAACTATCATCTTTTGGCATTTTAGAGATATAACCGTTTCCAAGCATATGTTTTTCAATATACTCACGATTTGCCATAAGACGATCCCAGTTTACCCACTCTTTGAAAAATTCATGGTCAACTAAATCTTTACCATCAGTAGCATGTTCATGTAAGACACGATTTGCCAAATAAAGATAAAGTGCTGTCTCAGTTCCCGGCCATGCAGGAATCCAAAGGTCAGCCATACCTGCAGAGTTACTCATACGAGGATCAATAACAACCATTTTTGCACCACGTTTACGTGCATCAGCAATTAAACCTGCTGATTGTTGAAAATAGTGTCCCGCATCAGCGGCATGTGATGATTGTAAGAAAATTAACTTCGCATTTGCCCAATCAGGAGAGTTTCTGTCGTCATTCGCCCACTGAATAGAACCCTGACGCGCACCTGCTGAACATATATTTGTATGTGAATCATAGCCATCACAACCCATTGTATGTGGTACACGGTGACCAAAACCATTCTCATTTGGACGACCGACATGGTACATAATAGATTTTCTAGAGATCTCATCACCCACTTTTAGTGTATCATGCATCTTCTTACCAATCTCAGCCATAGCTTCATCCCAAGTCGTACGAATCCACTTCCCTTCACCACGTTTAGAACCGGGAGCTCTTTTTAGTGGAAAAGGAATACGATCTGGATCATACATTTGAGAAAGTACTGCATACCCTTTTGCACAGTTTCTTCCACGAGAACCTGTGTGAAGCGGATTACCCATATACTTACGAACAGTCAGTACATCGTTTTTAAACTCACTCTTTTTAACCCATGCAGTAAGACCACAACCCGCTTCACAGTTTGAACAAACTGTTGGAACGATCATATAGTCATTCACTTCAATCCCATCTGGATTTTCAGCACTTCGCACACCATAACGCTCAATACCACCACGCTTCCAGTCAGCTCCATCCAGCTCTTTAAAGTCATCCCAATCACTCTGTTTAGGATAGAACGAAAGTGAATCAGGTGTGTTTGTAAATTTAGAGTCTGTAATAGACTCTGCAACAGCATCTGTTGCAAATACACCCTTAGCTATAGCTACACCCGCAACGCTAAATGCAGCACCTTTTAAAAAGGTTCTTCTACTTTGTAAATACATTTATATTTTCTCCTTAACTCAGTGGTAATAATTGTGGAATAACAAGCCAAACATGTTTCACTACCCACAGACCTACGATTGCTAAAATAGCCGCAAGATTTAAAATAGAGTTACTTCTACTTACTCTATAAAGAGCTATGAGTAACATCGGTAAGATATAGGCAACCCACTGTCCAATCCAGAACATTGTTGCATACTCACCGTCACCTTTTACATAGTGAAGAATTGCTGCTACTTCTTCTGCTTTCATCGCACCAAAGATATACTCTGACATATAGATAATAAATGCCATTAATGCACTTAATCCAAGAATATTGCCAAAGAACTGTTTTGTTTCATCACTGAGTTTGTTCCCAGCAAGCAAGATAATAGCTGCTGAACCAGAAAGTGTTGCAGCTAATATCATCTGTACAGCTTCTGTCGGCATCTGCCATAACTCACGTGCTGTTGCTTCTGCCATAATACCTGCCGTATAAAGTGTAACAGGAATTGCAAGCAGTGTTACCCAGAAAAGAACTTTGTCAAAGAGCGCTGTGTTCTTCTTTAAAAGCATAACAGCTATCATTAAAGACTCTAAGCCAACAAAAATTGTTGCCATCCATGCACCAACTGTAATTGCCGATGTCCAGTGAGGATAAAAAAAGATGTGCCACATTCTAAATGGTTGATGCAAATCTGCCAATGTAAAAAGTAAAAAGAGATTCATCATAATAAACGAAAGAATCAATGTCGGTGTTCGCAAACCATTCATCTCGTTTGGACTCTTTTTCAAGAGTAAAAACAGCATAAAGATAAGACCTGTCCCTATACTTTTTGCCCACATATTCATAGTTACATACCAACCCCAAAATATATCTGGTATTGGTACATCCAAAGTCACGACTGCATTTGTTGCAGCTATTGTTTCATGTACCATTAGTGCTGCCCTCCTAGTGGAAGTTTTGTTATTTTATTAAATAAGCTATATCCCTCTTCTCTTTTTGATGCAAGAGGATTCAAATTAACTTGACCTGCTCCAACATAGAAGTGATGAGGATTTGTACCTTTTTCAGGTTTACGTACTTGAACATCACGGTGCTGTTGAATATAGGTTGAAATATTTGAAGTCGGATCATCTAAGTCACCAAAAATATTCGCTTCAACAGGACAGGCAACAACACAAGCAGGCATCATAGATGATGCTACACGGTGCGCACAGTATGTACACTTATCAGCAGTCTGTGTTTCAGGATCGATGTAGATTGCCCCATAAGGACAAGCCATAACACAACCGGCACAACCAATACAACGCTCTCTATCTATATTGACAATTCCATTTTCAATATAGTGAAGTGCCGATACCGGACAGATTCTCTCACATGGAGCATTTTCACAGTGATTACATCTCAGAGGGGTAAATGTTCTCTTAGTTTCAGGGAATGTTCCCACATCCACATACTTGACACGAAGTCTCCATGTACTTAGTGGAACTTCATTTTCCACTTTACATGCGATCTCACAACCTTTACATCCCATACAAAGATGTAAATCAACTAGGAAACCTAATTGCATATATTCTCCTTTAGCCAATAGCGGCAAATTTTAAGATTTATAACTATGACTTATTTGCTTTAAAAGAAGCCCTTATGCACGGCATTTCAGGCTTTTTTACTGTACCAAGTGTAACGAAGAAAACTTAAAGGAAATATAAAAAAGTGATAAAATTGTAATATAAACATAGAAGTGTGTATATTTAAAAAACTTATATTTTGTAGAGTTATAGTAGTTATAAATTATAGTTTTATAACTACTATTTTACTTTTATGTAGAGATAAAAAAGTATCTTTTATCTTTTTAATCTGACCCGTACAGACTGTTCATGTGCAGTCAATCCTTCAGTATTTGCAATTAAAGCACACTCCTCTCCAATCTCATTAATCGCATTTGAGCTAAATGCAATAATAGAACTTTTCTTCATAAAGTCTTCAACACTCAGCGGTGAGTAGAATTTTGCAGTTCCGCCTGTCGGGAGGGTATGGTTTGGCCCTGCTACATAATCACCTATTGCTTCAGGCGTGTTGTGTCCTAAAAAGATTGCACCTGCGTGTTTAATGTATGGAAGTAATTCAAATGGGCTCATAGTAGCCACTTCTAAGTGTTCCGGTGCTATCTCATTCATCAGTTTTACAGCTTCATCCATATCTTGCGTGACAATAATTGCTCCACGCTCTTCAATAGACTTTCTGGCAATCTCTTGACGTGGTAGTTTTTGCAACCAATTCTCAATCTCTACTTTCACCTCATCAGCCAATTTTTGTGATGGTGTTATCAAGATAGAACTTGCCATCTCATCATGTTCTGCCTGAGAAAGCAGATCAATTGCCATGTGATGAGGGTTTGCACTCTCATCTGCAAGTACACCGATCTCACTCGGACCTGCGATCATATCAATATTAACATCACCAAAAACCATCTTTTTCGCTGTTGCTACAAAGATATTTCCCGGACCTGTAATAACATCAACTTTAGGAATATTTTGTGTTCCATATGCCATAGCAGCAATTGCCGAAGCACCACCTACTTTATAGACCTGATCCACACCACAAAGATGACAAGCAGCAAGTAAAAGCTCATTTGGTTCATTGTCCGGAGTAGGCGTACAGACGACTATATTTTCAACGCCTGCAACCTGCGCCGGAATCACATTCATTAAAAGTGATGACGGATAGGCAGCTTTGCCACCAGGAATATAAAGACCGGCACTATCAACCGGCGTTACCTTCTGACCAAGAATTGTTCCATTTGATTCTGTATCAAACCATGACTTTGGTTTTTGTTTTTCATGATAAACTTTGATTCTATCATATGCTAAATGCAGAGCGGACTTTAATTTTGCATCAAGATTATCATACGCCTTGCTCATAGAGTCTTGGGAAATTTTCAGATCGGCATCACTTTTTGGAGTCCAGTTGTCAAATTTTGCAATATGAGAAAAAAGAGCTTGATTTTTATCTTTTTTTATCTCATCAATTATTCCACCGACAATTCCTGAAACATGGGCAATATCCATTTTCCCTCGTCCAAGCAGTTCCTCAAACTTCTCACCAAAATCATTATCAGTTGATTTTACAAATATCATACCTATTTTACTCTCTTTTTATTTTTATCAAACTCTTCTTTTACAATACCTAAAGCATTCACAAAAGCATCTGTTTTCACATAACCAAGCAGTGGTTGATACATTGGATCTCCATTTGGATATAAAAACCAAATTCCCGGTAATCCTGGAGTGCTTTGTGCTATATCTCTAGGAATATACTCACCCTTATCTACCCATGCACGAACTGCAATAAAATCACTATTGAGTGCTTTTATAACTTTTGCATCATGCAGTGTTGTTCTATCTAAAAGAAGACAATATTTACATTTTGTGCTCGACACAATAAGAAGTACCGGTTTATGCTGTTTTGTTGCTTGTGCAATTGCACTTTGATAATCTTTTGCCCAGTTCAACTCTGTTGCCATTAATGAAGAGACTACAAAGAGCATCGCTATTATAATTTTTTTAACCATGTTTTTTTACCTTTTTAAGAAGTTCTTTTGCGCACTCTTTTGCGCTCTTATCTGTTACATCTATAACAATATCTGCAACTTTTAAATACTCAGGACGTCTTAAGTCATAGAGTTTTTTTGCAGCCTTTAAATCCGCAAGCAGTGGACGTTTTTTTAACTTTTTGACTGCATTTGGATGTTCTTTGATTCTTTTAATGATAGCATCAAAAGGAGAATCTAAAAGCACAATTGTACCTATTTTTTTTAAATTTTCCTGTTTATAAAAGCCTCCACCTGTTGAAATAAGCGTATTTTTCACACTTAGTTCCAACCATTTAGCAATATTTTTCTCTAATTTTCGGAAATATTTCTCACCCTCTTGTGCAAAAATAGCTTTAATCTTTCGATTTTCCATACTCTCTATCAAATCATCTGTATCAATAGCTATATAATCAGAATGTTTTACTACTTCACGTGCAACACTTCCTTTGCCTACACCCATAAATCCAATCAGTACTACATTTTTCATTATTCTCACTTTAGTTTGTGCTAAAAGCACTCATATCAAAATCTGGTTTCGTTTTTTTTGTTCTTCTGTAAATTCTTACAGCTCCAAGCATATTATACTCCAATAAAATCATACTCACGGTAAAAAAGAGTGCAGATGGAGTTAAAATCTGTGGTAGATAAAAAGAAAAAACAAAGCCTATCAATGCCACAATAAAGAGAATAAATTGTGCACGTGCAAATCTTTTATCTATCATCTCATTAATAGTAGGAATAGTCATATACCCAAGCGCATTGAGATGAAACCAGACCAAAAACGGGACAATTTTATAGAGCATTCCAAGCATTATGGAAAGAATAAATCCACCGCCAATCAAAATTCCCACCATTACAATATACTCATGCTTGAAAAACTCATCATAAATCCAGAGAAAAGAGCCAAGCGTTAAAAATATACTAGCAGAGCGCCAATACCAAACCGTTAGATCGGAAATAGGACGTTTACGTTTGTTGAATTTTATCCATACTGTTGTTGCAAATGCCCAAAAAAATGTAGTAATCCAAAGTTTTGCATAAAGGGCATACTGCTCAGCATAAATACTCAACAACATCCAGATAAAAAGTCCTATACTTATAAGTATAACAACTCTCTTTTTACAAAACTGCTTAAATCTCGGTGCCACATAGAACATTGGAAGCACTTGAAAAGCAACCCCTATGATTAAAATACCCGCAAAACCAAAGACAGCCCAAACACTGTGAATATTTGCTACAATATAATGGAGTTGCGTGACATCATCTTCAGCATAACCATAGAGGAGATAAATACCCATAAGAACTATCATAAAAGCAAAAATCAGACTTGTGAACATCCCTTTAATACTAGCTGTAAAATGTTTCACACCTTTAAGAGCATAAAGCATACTTACAATAAGAACAAGAAATCCGGCACCAAGCAAAGCAGAAGCGCTCCATAACAATACAGAGTTACTCAGTTCTAATCCTGCAGCCATACTCAACAGTCCAAAAAAGAGTGCTAAATATGAAAAGAGTGCTACCCTCTTTATTTTAGGAACATTTGCACTAGCAAGTACAGGAAGCATCTGCGTGAGCGCTCCAAGCATAATAAAGCCAAAAAGCCCAATTGTAATAAGGTGCGTTATGACAATAGCATCAATAGAGTAGCGACTCATCAATGTAGCCGAGTCACTAAAAAGAAGGAAAATTCCTGCTATTATTCCAAAAATCGGTGCCGTTACAAAAAAACGAACTGGCGCAGATATGGGTGGTGCTTGATCTATCGATAAGCCATTAAAATCCAATCTAAGCCCTCTACTCTACAATTAAAGAGTTCATCTTTTCTACAATATGTCCTGCTTCTGCACTTAAATGTTGTTGCACTATAGTATAGAGCATCTGTTCTTCTTTCATGTTATGCTGCTGCAATAAAATCATTAAAGTTTCAGAGAGTCCAAAAAATTTATCTTTATCATCATTTTCTATTGCCTCTAAAAACTGTTGCATTAGATTTCTCATTTGAGCATGTTCTTGACGCATCATTTCAGTTGGACCATTCACCATACCTGTTTTAGCCTCAAATTCAGGAAAAACAATTCGCTCTTCTCTTTGAAAATGTCTCTCCATATCCGCTATAAACTCCTGCGTGAGCTCTTTTGCATCTGAGAGAGAATTATGTGCCTTTTCTTCCATCTGTGCAAAAACGTCATCACATCGTCTATGATCATTCGTCAAGTACTCTTTTATATTGCTCAATGTCATATCCTACTAAAAAAATTTTTAGTATTATATTATAATAAGGTAAAAGCAGTATTGAGAAAAAGCCATTTCATTGCCGTTAATGTAAAAATGTTACAATTTTGTAATAAAAATTTGATAATCGGATCTATTATGGCTAAAAAATTTAAAGGAAAATATTTTGTTGGCTCACGTGGCTATTATGGTACGAACTCTGTAAAATACCAAAATATTGAAATCGAAATTACAAAATATAATCATGACTATGCTAATCCAGTTGCAAATTTTGACTGGGGCAATACCAAAAAAGGCACAACCCTTTTGGCGTCAGCAATTTTAAGCACAATAGCCTCTCCTACTGTTGCTCGAATCTATTCCAATAAATACACACAAAATGTCCTGCAACACTTTAAAGAAGATGAGTGGAAAATAGAAGCGATTGAAGTCGTCCAATGGATAAACAACAATACCGACTATACTATAAAACTTGATGAAGAGAGTGAAAAAAAAGCCCAAGACGAAGAAACAAAAGAAGCACAAAAAACGATAGAAAACGAAAAAGCAAACCTCTCTGCCAACAATGTAGTTGATACCTTCTGTATGGAATTTAATATTAAAAAAGAAACACTTGCAAGAATTTTAGATGTACCCATAGATACAATCAATAACTGGCGTCTGGAAAATGAGATGCCAAAACTCGCACTCAAAGCTCTTGAATTTTATAAAGCCGGTATCTCTTTTAAAGAGAAAAGTTCAAAACTCAAAATAGAATTAAACCATTTTCAAGAACAACTTTTACAAAAACAGACTCAAATTGAACTTGCAGAAACTGAACTCAATCGCTATAGAAAATTTATAAATGCAATAGACATACCCACTCTTTACAAAAAATACAAAGAGCTCTAAAATCGTTTAACAACACAAGGTATAATACCCTCTTTAAAAGATATAATAATTTCAACAGACAGGTTTACTCCATGAAAAATAAAAAAATCATCACCTTGGGATTCGTCTCCGTAGCATTGTCACTTAGTTTTGTATTTAGTTCTACGCTTTTTGCAAAAGAGACAGCGACTAAAAAAGAGAGTACAGAAGCATCACGACTCGAAGCACTCTCAAAATTCACAAAGGTACTTAATATCGTTGAAGAGTATGATGTGGATAAGGTCACTATTGAAGAGCTTATAGATAAAGCCCTCAAAGGAATGATGGAAAATCTTGATGCACACTCTAACTACCTTACACAAAAAGACTACAAACGTCTTCAAGTACAAACAGACGGTGAATTTGGCGGGCTAGGTATCACGGTTGGTATGAAAGAGGGAGCCCTTACTGTCATCTCTCCTATTGATGGTACACCTGCAGATAAAGCAGGTCTTAAAGCCGGTGATATTATCTTGAAAATCAATGATAAATCAACACTAGGAATGACAATAGATGAAGCTGTTTCACTTATGCGTGGAAAAGTCGGTGACCCGATCGATCTGACTATTGTGCGTAAGGGAGAGAGCAAACCTCTCTCTGTCCATATAGTTCGAGATACTATTAAAATAGAATCAGTTCATGCAAAAATGGTTGGCAAAGATATTCTCTATATTCGTATTGCAAGTTTTGATAAAAAAGTTGTCAATGATGTAAAAAAAGCTATCAAAAAGAAAAAATCAGTAGCAAAAGGAATTATCCTTGATTTAAGAAACAATCCAGGCGGACTCCTTGATCAGGCAGTCGGCACTGTTGATCTGTTTGTAAACAAAGGGACTATCGTTTCACAAAAAGGAAGAAGAAAAGTAGAAACAAAAGAGTATTCTGCGCATATTAGTAACACCATTACAGATATTCCTATGGTTGTCCTAATCAATGGAGGCAGTGCAAGTGCGAGTGAAATTGTCAGTGGAGCACTGCAAGACAACAAACGTGCTGTACTTGTAGGTGAAAAAACATTTGGAAAAGGAAGTGTCCAGGTTGTCCTGCCAATCACAAAAACAGAAGCAATTAAACTGACTATCGCACGTTACTATCTACCAAGTGGAAGAACGATTCAAGCTGTTGGTGTAACACCGGACATTAAAGTTCTTCCAGGTGAATTAAAAACATTTAAAAATGAGTTCGCAATAAAAGAAGCTGACCTGAAACAGCACCTAAAGAAAGAACTTGAAAAAGTTGATGGAAAAAAATCAAAAACTAAAGAAGATAAAAAAGATAAAAAAGATATAATTACGCCAAAAATGTTGGATAAAGATTTACAACTTAAAGAGGGTGTTGATATTATCAAAGCTCTTATTATCACAAAAGGATAGAAAGTCGATGGAAAAAAGAGAACTCCTCTACGAAGGTAAAGCAAAAAAAATCTGGTCAACAGATGATGAAAACTTAGTAATCTCAGAGTTTAAAGATGATTTAACTGCATTTAATGGTGAAAAAAAGTCGAGTGAAGCAGGAAAAGGCGCACTTAACAATAAAATAAGTACAGAACTTTTTAAACTCCTTGATGCAAACGGCATCCCTACGCACTTTGTAAGAATGCTTGATGATAACCATATGCTACATAAAAAAGCTGATGTGATTCTTATCGAAGTAATCGTTCGTAACATTGCAACAGGTTCACTTTCACGCAACTTAGGCATCGAAGATGGAAAAGTACTTCCATTTACACTTGTAGAGTTTGACTATAAAAACGATGAGTTGGGTGATCCAAAACTCAACGACCAGCATGCACTGATCTTAGGACTTGTTGATTTTCAAGATGAGTTAGACAAACTTCGCAGAATGGCTCGTCAAGTCAATGACATCTTAAAACCTTACTTTGCAGAAAAAGGTTTAAACCTTGTTGACTTTAAACTTGAGTTTGGAAAAGATAAAGATGGAAATATCATTCTTATCGATGAGATCTCTCCGGACAACTGTCGTTTTTGGGATATAGAGAGTGGTGAAAAGATGGATAAAGACAGATTCCGTCAAGGGCTTGGTGGGCTTAAAGTTGCCTATGAACAAGTTTTAGAACGTATATTAAACAAATAGATAAAGGACAAATTATAATGAAAGCTATCGTAAATGTATTTTTAAAAGCAGGTGTTTTAGATTCTCAAGGAAAGGCTGTACATCACGCACTTGATTCTCTTCACTTTGATAAAGTTAAAGATGTTCGTGTCGGTAAACAGATCGTATTAGAGCTTGATGAGAGTGACAAAGAAAAAGCGATGGCTGATGTTACTAAAATGTGTGAAGAGCTTTTAGCAAACACAGTGATTGAAGATTACACTATAGAGTTAGTATAATGAAAGTTTCAATTGTTCAATTTCCGGGTACAAACTGTGAATATGATACACAGTATGCATTTAAAAAGCTTGGCGCAGAGACTGAAATAGTATGGCATAAAGCAGAGTCACTTCCAGCTGATACGGACCTTTTAGTTGTTGCAGGTGGATTTTCTTACGGAGATTATCTGCGCAGTGGCGCTATTGCAAAATTCTCTCCTGTTATGAAAGCAGTTTCGGAGTATGCTAAAAATGGTGGAAAAGTTTTAGGCATTTGTAACGGTTTTCAAGTACTGACAGAAGCAAGACTCCTGCCAGGTGCACTAAAAAGAAATGAAGGGCTTCACTTTATCTCAAAACACCATTATCTCAAAGTACAAAACAATGACAATATCTTTTTGAAAAAACTCAACAATGGTGATATTGTCAATATTCCTATCGCACATCATGATGGGAACTATTACATCAATGAAGAAGGTCTTAAAGAGCTTGAAGAAAATGGACAGATTCTTCTTCGATATACAGATGAAAACGGCAACATTAAAAATCCAAATGGTTCAGTAGAATCAATCGCAGGTGTCTGCAATAAAGAAAAAAATGTATTTGGACTTATGCCGCACCCAGAGCGTGCTATGGAGAGTGTATTGGGCAGTGCTGATGGAATTGCAATGCTTGAAGGATTTTTAGAGTCGTGCTAAAACTACTTTTTCTTACTCTTGTTTTTATATCATCGCTTTTTGCGAACAAGGTACTTTATGTAAACTATGAAGAGCTACCAAAAAGAGTAATTAAAGGTGAAATATTTACTGTAACATTAAAAACTCTCTCAACAGTAAAAGAGTTTGATAATATTGCATACAATTTTTCAAATCATCCTGGTTTGAAGATTTTAGATGAAACGCCTGTTAGAGAGCAAAAAGGAAAGTTTTTTTATGACTCTTTTCATATGCTTGTCACTGCATCAAAAGCAAAACTTCCCGATATCAATGCAACACTCATAGCCTCTCAGGAGTACAACTCCACGGTTCTCACAGGTCCTGAGCTTAATGTAATTACACTCAACCCAAAGAAAAATTTCTCCAATATTATTGCAAACTCACTAGAACTTCAAGAGTATAAAACAACAAGTTATGATACAAATCACAATATCGTTGTTTTCGTAGCAACTGCTACCAATGCAGATATTCAGGCAATGCACTTTAAAAATGTCTATAAACAGGGAGTGGAGTCCACAGAGAGCTCTTATGATACCTCTAAAATCACCTATTATGTAGTTATTAATAAACGTCTTGAATACTTTACATTTTCTTACTTCAATCTTTTAAAAAACAGCTATGAGCTAGTTAGTGTACCAATTATTGTTGATGATGATAGTGTTAGCACACAGAGTGATTTAAAACCGCGAGACCAATCTCACGATACTATTAAAATGTATATTGCACTAGCCATATCTATAATAGGTCTAGTTATCATCATCTTTAAACAAAAATATATCTATCTTATTCTCATCATCTTACCTCTTGGATATACCCTCTATTTAAGTATGCCAC
The DNA here is from genome assembly GCA_964528435.1 of uncultured Sulfurimonas sp. Classification (GTDB taxonomy): domain Bacteria; phylum Campylobacterota; class Campylobacteria; order Campylobacterales; family Sulfurimonadaceae; genus Sulfurimonas. The sequence goes on from CAZGSK010000002.1 coordinate 16,837, forward strand.
AAAAAGAGGTTTGTATAAAAAAAGGCTCAAATATCTATCTTTTACCGGTTGAGAATGGTACTATATTTGAAACAACTCCTCAAGAATATCACCTTACAAAAGAGGGAAGTGTTAGCAATTTTACAAAAGTAAAACTCCAAAATGACAAGATAGGATGGGTAAAAAATGAAGATACTTGCTCATATTAACTGGTTTTTTGCCACTGTAATCATCTTCTCATCACTTGTTTTGATGATTATTCTTTACCCTATTCTACCACGTCCTTATGCAAGAAAAATCGCTGCTTGGTACGTTCGACTCCTTACATTTTTCTCCACAGATATTAAGGGAAAAGAGGACCCCGCTACGCAGATGTTTCTTATTAACCACCAAAGTGATCTAGATATTGGTGTTATGGAGACCGTATCAAAAAAAGATCTGGCATGGGTAGCTAAAAAAGAGCTCTTTGATGTTCCATTTTTTGGACTTGCTATGAGTATGCCTGAAGATATCCCTATTGAGAGAAAAAGTAAAACATCGCTTATTAAACTGCTGAAAAATGCAAAAGACAGACTGAATAAAGGTCGCGTTATTACAATGTTTCCAGAAGGAACACGCTCACGTGATGGACGGATGTTGCCATTTAAAAGCGGTGCAAAGGTTGTTGCAGACAAGTATCAACTCCGAGTGCAACCTGTTGTTTTGATACAGACAGCAAAATACTACGACATCAAACGTTTTTACTACTCTCCGGGAACGATTACAGTAATATTTATGGATAGTTTTATCGCTGATAAAAATGATCCAAACTGGCTCAACGAGCTACGAAAAAAAATGCAAAAGGTTTATGATGATGAGTTGGCAAACAATCCTGGCCATAGGTAGTGGCGGCTTTATAGGTGCTGTATCAAGAGCCTATCTAAATGGTCTTATCTCACACAAAGTTCCACATGAGCTTCCCTTTGGAACACTCGGAGTAAATCTAATCGGTAGTTTTATCATGGGCTGCCTTGTTGCTTACTTTATGTACTCCTCTTTTTTATCTGTTCATGTAAAATCATTCTTATCTACGGGGATTCTTGGAGCATTAACAACGTATTCTACATTTGCCATTGAGAGTTTTTTACTTTTTGAAGGCGGCAGCATCACTCTTGCACTGCTTAATATGTTTTTGAATGTTTTTGGTACTGTTTTTATGGCAGGAAGTGGTTACTATATAGTAAATAACCTCTTTAAATCCTAATAACCTCATCGGCACACCACTGTGCCAAATCCATATCATGGGTAATAAGCAACATTCCCATACTCTTTAAATGTCCCATTAACATCTTCATCACATCAAGTTGAATCACATTATCAAGAGCAGAGGTTGGCTCATCTAGTAAAAGCAGTTCCGGCTGCATTAACATTGCACGAAGTATGGAAGCACGCTGTAGTTGTCCCCCTGAGAGTTCGTGGGGAAGTTTATGAAGGAGGGATTCTTCTAGATTTAGACGAGAAAGATAGAAATTAAGCTCATCCAGAGGGGCAACATCACTAATCTGATTAAGAAGTGTATAACTAGGATGAAATGAACTGTAAGGGTCTTGAAAGACCTCTGAAGCACGCAAAGCTTTTATACTTCCCTCTTGAGGTTTAAGATTTCCAAGAATGAGCTCAAATATCGTACTCTTACCAGCACCACTCTCTCCTACTATCGCTTTTAACTCACCTTTTTTTAAAGACAAAGAGAGATTTTTAAAGAGTGTCTTTTCTTTTGAATAACCAAAAGTAAGATTCTGTATCTCTAGTACATTATCCAAGAGCTAGCTCTTTTTTGTCAATGCCAGATAATATTTTGTAAGTTCATGGTAGAGTTTTTCAGGTGTCAACTCACCATTCTCTTCCCAAACACGTTTCATCACAACATTATCTTCTTCACCATCCCATATTTTAATATAAGAACCATCTTTATACCCATGGTCTTGACGGAATTGGTTTAAAATATTTTTACCGACATAAAGACGATACAGGGTATCGAGATTAAGTCCACTCATAACAACAAGATCAAAAAATTCCGAGATAAGAGCTTCTAGATCTAACTTCTCTTTTGCAAGTGCAATACGCATAATATTTTCTACTTTTTCTATTACACTGTTTTGATCTGCAAACTCTGTTGCAAGCGTTTCAATCTGAGTAAATGATGATAACTCTGAAATATCATTTGCCACATCTTCAACACCACCACGGAGTGTTTGTGAATAGTTCTCAATTGCCAAACTCATAATAAAGTGCCACACATCAACAACTTCTATCTGTAAATTGTCCCAATCCGGTTCAACTTCTATATTTTTCCAATGTTTCCATGGAAAACTGTCGATCATTTCAGCACACTCCATATAGATACAACGTTTCCAATTAATAACTTTGTTGTTCTTTGTTATACCTTTTACCCACTCTTCACCATTTGTAGCATCATTGAGTTGGTTTTGGAGTTGTAACATAAGTAAGATTTTACTATTCATTCTTTGTACCTTTTTTTCTTATATATTTGTATTTTATCTAAATATGATAAACTTCAACTATGAAAAAACGAATTAACTGCAGACGCTGTGCATACTACTATGTGACATGGGAGGCTCGCCAACCTCATGGCTGTAAAGCATATGGGTTTAAATCAGCTCAAATTCCATCTATGGTTGTTTTAAAAAGCAGTGGATCGGATTGTGCACTTTTTAAAGAGAAGTCTCCCGCCAAATAAGCTTTTTTCCAAATCCCAGCCGATTATCTGTCAATTTGAAAAAATCTACCTTAATTTGCCACAGTTTTGGTGTGAGAGCTAAAGCATAAGGAAAATGTCTAAAATAAAGGGCTTTGAGTTTTGCCTCTTGCACATAGGTAAATAACCCACGAAACTGCAAACCCTGAATCTTTCCTACCTCTTTGGTCTCTAGTAAAATATTTCCGGCTACTTTTGAATTTTTACGAATATACTCCATATGCTGCGTATCTTCACTACTAGCTACAATAAAGGAATTACTCTTAACATCATAAGCATAAAAAAGTGAACAGGCACTCACTTCATTCTCCAGTGCTGTTGCAAGCGTCAAAACATGATGTTCTTCAATAAAAGCGGTGATTTTTTCTAAGTTCGTATCCATCAGAGTTTAAAAAGAAAGTTTTCCAGATCTTCGGCATCTTTTATATTGCGTTTTTCCAGCATCATCGAAGCAATATCATCTTCTACAAAAACATCGAACATATCAATAGGTGAGTTCATATTGTAAAAGCTCTTCATAAACTCCAGCAGTATCTCAAAATTATCTTTTCGCACACTGTACTTTTTGTGCTCTTTATACTCATCCCAGTTAATTTTTATCATATCTCTTTAAAGCCTTTTGTAATCTTGTAACTATCTCTTGCATTGTATCAGATGGCACGGCAAAATTCAAGCGCATAAAACCACTTCCCTCACGCCCAAAGCTAAGACCTGCATTTAGACCAAGCTTTGCCTCTTTGCTAAACCACTCACGCAGTTCTTTATCTCGAAGCCTCATACCCCGACAATCTAGCCATGCAAGATAAGTTCCTTCAATGGGAGTAAGTTTTATCAACCCACTATGCTCACGCAACACTCCTTGCAACATCTCATAATTGCCTTTTAGATGTATCTTTAACTCACGCAGCCACTCTTTTGCCTCTTTATAAGCTGCTTCAAAAGCAACATGACTCAGCACTGCACCCTGTGCGAAATGCACCCTATCATAAGATTTTTTAAACTGCTCACGCAACCCCTTATTAGGTATGGCAACACTACTCATTGCAAAGCCTGCCATATTAAATGTTTTACCGACACCAATGGCAGTGAGTGCAATATCACGTGCCTGAGCATTCAAAGAGGCAAATGGAATATGCCTGTTTGGTGCATAAACTAGATCACAGTGAATCTCATCTGTAAAAACAACAATACCTTTTTCATAACAAAGCTTTGCTATCGCCTCCAACTCTTCACGCTTCCAAACACGTCCGACCGGATTATGAGGAGAACAAAGTAGCAGCAGTTTTGTATCTTTTGTAATTTTCGCCTGTAACCCTTCCATGTCAAAGCCATAGCTTCCGTCCTCACGCAAAACAAGTGAGTTCTTTACTACTTTTCTTCCAAGCTTTTTCACAGTATGAAAAAAAGGCGGATAGACAGGTGTTTGCACTATCACACCATCTCCCTCTTTACTAAAAGCTTCAATGGCCACTGCCATTGAAGCAACTACGGAGTGTGAGTAAAACATATCTTGTAATAAAAATTCCACACCATGCTGCTCACGCATCCACGCTATCTGCGCTAAAAATGCAGATTTTGGAACCTCTTCATATCCAACTATCGGATGATTGAGTCGTTTTTTTACAGCTTCTAATACAAAGGGCGGTGTATTAATATCCATATCTGCCACCCATGCCGGCAGGACATCCTCTGTACCAAAAAGTTCTTGACGCAAAGTATATTTTTCTGCATTTGTATGTTCACGTGAGATTTGCGTAGTAAAGTTATACACTTTTTCTCCTCTAAAATACAACTCCGAGCCAATACTAACTCAAAAGTTGATATGTTATAATCATTATATGCAAATTTTTCAAAGTAAATTATTAAACAATTATTCAAATATATTTCATACTTTTACTACCAAAGAAGATGGTAATCTCGCCTTCCATATCGGTGATGAGATAAAAAATGTAGAAAATAACCATGAGATGTTGGCAAAAAAGTGTGGCTACAAAAAAGAAACAGTTGTTCACATGAAACAGATTCACTCAAATATTGTCAAAATAATCAATAAAAATGACAATTTTGCAAATCCACCTACCTGTGATGCACTCATAACAAATAAAAAAGATACCCCATTAATGGTAATGGTTGCGGACTGTTCCCCTATTCTCTTTTATGATCCAAAACAAAAAATCATAGCTGTGGCTCACGCAGGACGAGCCGGAGCATTTAATAATATTATCCACAATGTAATAGAGTCTTTTAAAGATGATTTTTGCTCGCAGACAGAGGATATTTTAGTTGTTATTGGTCCGGCAATTTGCAAAAATTGTTATGAAGTCGGCGATGAAATTTATGAAGAAGCACAGAAGTTAGACTTATTGTATGCTTTTGAAAAAAAAGATGAAAAACAGTATTTAGATATACGAAAAATTCTATTCCAACAACTCAAAGATGCCAATATTTTAGAGAAAAACATCGAAATATCTCAGATATGCTCACAATGCAATAAACACTACTATTCATATCGTCAAAACAGCAGCTGCGGAAGATTTTGTGGACTTTTATTTCAAAAGGTTTAACTTGCTAAAAGAGCCTTGTATAGACGTGTTTCTTCAAATTCTATTCGCCCCTGTAATACCTTGACAATCGTCTGAAACTTCTCAATAAACTCAT
>CAZGSK010000002.1:22331-47229 GCA_964528435.1 uncultured Sulfurimonas sp.
TCTATTCGCCCCTGTAATACCTTGACAATCGTCTGAAACTTCTCAATAAACTCATAAACATATTTTCTATCTCTATTGTTGATCTTTTTGAATTTTAACGGCCAACTGTTCTGGAAGTATTCCAAGTGACTCTTCCACTACTTTTGTATTTCCATGCGTAATAAAAGCATCATCATACTCAAAACTCTCAACACTCACGTCATCTATAGCTTCATCTGCTAAAAACTCCAATAGTGCTGAAGCGACACCACCCATTTTTGCTGTATCTGAAAAGACAAACCATTTTTTATATCTTTTTGCCATCTCACGCAACATCGCTTCATCTAAGGGTTTTACAAAACGTAAATCAAGAATACTTACATCTTCATCTAAAAATTTAGCTGTATGATAAGCCCGCCCAACACCATTTCCATAACCAATAAAGAGTATATCACTCTCTGCTGATTTTAAGAGTTGTGATTTTGCCAATTCAAAAGGTTGCGACACAGGAAGTGATTTTGTATCAATAAAAGCACCCCGTGGATAACGTAAAGAACATGGATGCTCATACGATGCTGCAAATGCCATAGCCTGATGAAAGCTCTTCTCATCACGTGGAGCAAACAGTGTCATATTTGGAATAGCCCGTAAAAAACTGATATCAAAAACACCCTGATGTGTCTCTCCGTCTTCTCCTACAATTCCGGCACGATCAAGAGCAAAAACGACAGGTAGATCCATTAGACAGGTATCATGAATGACCTGATCATATGCACGCTGTAAAAACGTTGAATAAATTGTGCAAAATGGTTTAAATCCCTCTTTTGCCAAAGCTGCCATGGAAGTAACCGCATGCTGTTCTGCAATGGCTACATCCCAAAATCTATCAGGATATTTTTCTATTAAAGGTGTAAGCCCTGTACCACTTGGCATTGCAGCCGTTGCACCCACAATCTTGTCATTTTTTTCACAAAGAGATAGCAGTGCTTCTGTATAAATCTGTGTTGCACTTTTTGCCCCTGCTTTTTTCAGAGAATGCCCATCTTCTAAAGCAAAAGGTCCAACGCCATGCCATTTTTCCTCTTTTCCTTCTGCGATCTCATACCCCTTGCCTTTAAGCGTTTGGGCATGAATAATAACAGGTTTTTTGAGTTTTTTAGCCGTTTCAAATATCTCAATAAGCTGCGCAAGATTATGCCCGTCAACCGGACCAATGTAATCAATACCCATCTCTTCAAAAAGCATTCCCGGAGTCACAAGTTTTAAAGACTCTTCCATTCTTTTGGCAATGTAGCGTGCACCTTCTCCAAAGTTATCTACAAAACTCTCAGTTGTTTTTTTAAAACGTTGATAAAAAGGTGAAGCCATTGCAGATGAAAGCATACGACTAATGGCTCCTATTGGCTTGGAAATAGACATCTCGTTATCATTGAGAATTATTACCATTGGGTATTTTCTATCCCCAAGTTCATTGAGTGCTTCATAGACCATACCCGCAGTCATAGAGCCATCTCCAATCATAACAACTGGAATACGCTCATCCTGTTCACCTTTGAGTGCTATTGCTTTTGCAGCACCAACACCTAAAGAGATAGAAGTTGAACTATGCCCTGCAACAAAATAATCATCAGGGCTCTCATTTGGTTTTGTATAGCCACAAATTCCTTCAAATTGACGTAAAGTATCAAAATTATCCCATCTTCCTGTTAAAAGTTTATGAGCATAAGATTGATGACTTACATCAAAAATAAAAGGATCTTTACGTGAATCAAATACTTTGTGCATCGCAACAATAAGTTCCGTGGCACCAAGAGTTGAACTTAAATGTCCACCATTTTTACTCACTACCTCTAAAATTCTTTTTCGTATATCACTACAGAGCACTTCTAACTCCGCAATGCTTTTATTTTGTAAATCCATTTTATTCACTTAAAGCTGCTTTCTTTACTCTTTCAAATCTTTTTTGTATCTGTGCATCAATATTTCCGGCATCACTAATAACAATAACACCGCCTTCACTTACTGCACTGTCCGCTAAAACTGTTATATGCTCTAATTTTCCTAAATGTTCACTAACTGCTGCGTGATCTTTTGGATTGACCTTCAGTGTTACTTTTGATGCACCTTGAAGGTCATGAATTAACTCATTGGCTAAAACTTTTGCAACCTCTGATGAATTCGTATCCAACTCTATCTTAATAACTTCTTGCGCAATATCAATTGCTGCATTGACAAGTTCATTTTTCAAACTCTCTAAAGAGTGCTCAAATTCTGTTGCACTCGATTCTAATTTTTCTATAGAATTTGTAAAAAGGGAGAGTTTTTCATTAAGATTTTTATCTATCTCTTCAAGGGCTTGTGCCTTACCGGCTTTCATTCCCTCTGCAAAAGCTTCTTCTTTTGCTTTTTGCAGTTCCTCTTTAAACTCCTCTTCTTTTGCTTCTAACTTCATCTGCAATTTAATGAAATTTGAGCTCATTTCATCTGTTTTTTTCATCAAAGATTCGATGAGTGACTCTTTTGATTTCGTATCTAAAGCACTTGAATCAATCTCTTTTGCCTGCGCTACAGGAGTCTCATTGACACTGTTTTGATCTTCTCTCATACTTGCATCATTTGCATTAGAACCAAAAGCTATAACTTTAAAATTATACTTGTGAACATTATGTCTTTCAACTCTATCATTTGAAATTACTGTAGCCATGATCTTACTCTATCATCTCTTCAGATGAACCCATCTGAATCGTTCCAGCTTCAGCGAGCTGATTTACTACCTCAACAATTTTTCTCTGTGCTGCTTCAACATCTTTCATTTTCACTGCACCAAGGAACTGCATCTCTTCTTCAAATGCTTCTCGTGCACGCTCACTCATTGCAGAGAAAAATTTCTCTTTGAGATCTTCTGGTGCAGATTTCAGTGCTAACATCAAGTCAGCTTTATCAACAGCTTTAAGCACTTCTGTAATAGCCATTTTATCAAGAGATACCATATCCTCAAAGGTAAACATCATCTCTTTAATCTGTGTTGCCAACTCTTCATCAACCTGTTCAATCGTAGAGAGTGTAGCTTTTGCACTTTTTGCGCCAAGACGGTTAAAGATATCTGCAACTGCACGTGTTCCACCCACTTCAACTTTATAAGATGCAAGTGATTCAAGTTTGGACTCAAGTACGGCAGATACACGTTTGATAACAGACGGAGAGATATCTCCAAGTTTTGCCATACGCATTGCCACTTCACTTCGCAGATCATCTGGAAAATACTGTAATGTATCTGCAGCTTCCGTTGCATCCATATGTGCCAAAATAAGTGCAATCGTTTGTGGATGTTCGTTTATAATAAAGTCAGAAAGCTGTTGTGGTTTAATTTTTGAAAGGTAAGCAAAATTTTGTGTATTTTGCATAGATTTTGAAAGTTTGTCAAGAACTTTTTTAGCCTCTTCTGAACCCAATGTTCTATAAAGCAACTCTCTTGCATACTCCATACCACCAGAAGTAAGGTATTGCCCTGATTGAAAAATTGCATGGAACTCTTCAAGAACTGCTGTTGCTATTGCTCTGTCTATTGTTGTATTTGTTGCAATATATTTTGATATCTCAGTAATAGCTTCGACATTCATATTTGAAAATATTTCAGCTGTTGCATCTTCGCCAAGTTGCAGGAGTAAAATAGCAATCCTTTCTGCCATGTTCATCTCATCAAAAACAGCTTGCTGTTGTTGCGTCATGTTTGCCATATTTACCCTTTCTCTTGTTGTTTTGGCATCTCAGCCTCTTCAGAAAGTAGTGCTTGAAGAAGTGATGCAACCTCTTCAGGAGCATCTTCAGCCATTGTTCTTACTTTCTCAAGAATGACTTCATGTTTCAGTTCATCTTCATTAAAATTATTTGTCATACCAAGCTGTTCTTCGACTTTTTTACGCATACTTTGTACTTTTTCTACCAAGTCTTCACCCTCTTCATCTTCGAGATCAAGCTTAGGCGCTTCAAGCTCTTCATCTTCACGTGAGACCTCAAGCATTTTGCTGGCAAATGGTGCAATAATTTTCTTGTAGAGTACAAAAAGCAAGATAAGTACAAAAATATACTTGAAGAGATCAGCAAACGGTGCAATATAAGTCTGCGTAAAGGTAACAGCTTTACTGACACCATCAGGAGCACTGTTGGCTGCTCTTTCAAACTGTAGATTTTGTACACTTATCTGGTCACCCCTTGCATTATCAACTCCAATAGAGCGACTTGCGAGTGAAGTCAGAGCATTCAAATCTGCTGCATCTAAAGCAACATACTCCAACTCATCTGTAGGGTTCCCATCTTTATCAAGTTTGTGCTTATACTTTCCATCAACCACAACAGCTGCAGTAATTCGTTTAATTCGTGCAAACTGACTCTTGGTTGTGCTTACCGTTTTACCAACTTCATAATTTGTCGTTCCTGTATTTTTTGTATATTTTTCAACACTTTTTTGCGATTGAAGCCCTTTTACCGGACCTATATTACTTACAGTTCCAGGAACACCACCTACCTCTTTTGGCGTACTACCTTCACGTTTTTCCTCACTAACCTGTTCACTTCGAACAACATTTTCAGGGTCATATACCTCTGAAGTTGAGCTTTTTTGAGAAAAATCATAATCAACTGTAACCTGAGCAACAACTTTATCATCACCCCCAACAAAAGGAGCAATAACATCAACTATTTTTTGTTGTAGCTTCTTCTCCTCTTTGAGCTTATAACGCTGTTGCATAAGAGAGAGTTCACCCATCTGTGTTCCCTCATCATTGTCTCCAAGTGTTACACCGTCACTACTAATAAGCATTACATTGGAAGGTTTAAGGCGCGGTACTGCAGCAGCTACAAGATTTTTAATCCCGCGTATCTGTTTTGAGGAGAGCGTTCGTCCTTCAATAAGTTCAACCATAACCGATGCTGTCGGATCTACCTGCTTAGAGACAAAAAGTGTCTCTTTAGGAAGTGCCAAACTTACTGTTGCTCTCTCAACCGGTGAAAGTGCTGTAATCGTTCGAGCAAGCTCACCCTCTAATGCACGAAGATGTTTTATTTGCTGGTCAAAACTTGTTGCACCAAACTCCTGCTTGTCAAAAAGCTCAAACCCGACACCACTGTTTTTTGGAATCCCCTGCGCAGCGATTGCAATTCTCTCTTTATAAACAACATCACTTGGTACTTTTATAACATTATTTTCAGTAACTTTATACTCAATAGCATCTTTGTCAAGTTGTGCAATAACTTTTGCTGCATCACTGTCACTGAGTGTTTCAAAAAGTACAACATAGGACTCTTTTGTCTCTTTGTTTGCAGTATATACAACCAAAAATATTAAAAATGCAACAATCCCTATAACTGCTGCAGCAATAATCATTTTTTGTTCTTTACTCAGCTTTGCGTATAAAACTGACAACTGCGAAAAAAGCGCCTTAAAATCCATTAATCTCTCATCTTCAAAATTTTTATAATAGCTCTGCTAGTAGTTCAAAAAAACGGTTGTTCTGTTCTTTCGTTCCAACTGTTACACGAATAGCGTTCATTCCATACCCACTCAGGTTTCTCACAATCATTCCACGTCGCAATAATGCGTCAGAAATTTGGGTTGAATTTCTGTTGTCATTAAAGCATAAAGTAACAAAATTTGTATAACTCTCTATTATATCGATTTTTTGCTCTTTTGCAAACTCTTCGTAGCGTTTCATCTCTTCAAAATTCAAAGCGATACTTTCATTCACAAATTCTTCATCTTCCAAAGCCACACAAGCAGCCTCAAGAGAGAGTGTTGTGATATTAAAGGGTGATCTGAGCTTATAAAGTTCTTTGATAATATCTGCACGTGAGATTCCATATCCTACACGCATACCGCCAAGCCCATATGCTTTTGAAAAAGTACCTAAATAGATAACATTATCAAACTTCTCTATCAACTCTTTAGGAATTACCTCTTTAGCTTCATCTTTGTAAGCCGCATACTCCATATATGCACCATCAACAACAACCAAAGTCTCACTGTCAATCTTAGCAATAAACTCCATCACTGCCTTTGCATCAAGCGCATCTCCGGTTGGATTATTTGGTACGCAGAGAAAAATAATATCAGGATTTTGTTCTCTATAGAGTTTATAAAACTCCTCTAAATCATGCTCTTGTGAGAATGTTCTAATAATCTCTGCACCAACATGTTTTGCATAGATCTCATACATTGCAAAAGTTACAGAGTTAATTAAAATTTTACTTGTTTCATCTGCTTTTGCGTGCATTAAAAACTCAATTATCTGATCACTTCCGCTCCCAATGATTACATTTTCATTTGCAATGTTAAAGCGTTTGACAAGTCCCTCTTTTAGCTTCATCATGGAATCATCAGGGTACATTGCCATATGTGGCAAAATCTCACTCACTGCACGCTGTACTTTCACAGAGCAACCATAAGGATTCTCATTTGATGCGAGTTTAATAATCTCTTTTGGCTCTATGCCAAACTCACGCACAACCAGCTCTATTGGTTTTCCAGCCTCATATGTAGCAATATTTTCTAGTTTTTTATTAAATTTCAATCTTCACCCTTTACATAACTTCCAAGCCATGTTACTTCATCTTTATGTTTTTGTATGACTTTTTGCACACGATCTTCATCAATATGTCCATAAAAGTCTATGTAAAACCAGTATCCAAATCCACCACTCTCTTTTGAAGGGCGCGACTCAATTTTTGAAAGATTTATCTTTGCTGCATCAAAATCACTCAAAAAGTGCACTAAAGAACCAGCTTCATGGGCATCTTTTAATTTTGCAAGAATACTTGTCTTATCATCACCACTAATTGCATTTTTAAAATCACTCAGTATGACAAAACGTGTCGCGTTATCATAAACATCTTCAATATTTTCAAACATTATTGGCACACCATAAAGTTTTGCAGCAATATGAGAACAAATAGCTGCAGACTCTTCATCTTCACTGGCAAGAATTGCCGCTTTTGCCGTTGATTCCACCGGAATATGTTCAATATTCATCAGGTCATACTCATTTAAAAACTCTCGACATTCGCCAAAACCTTTGTCTTTTGAGTATATTTTTTTAATCTTTTTAAGCGAGTCAGCCTTAGTAGCAAAAGAGATATGGATTGGCATATAGAGTTCTGCTACGATTTTTACAGAGCTTTTTGAGAGCAGATCAAGCGTCTCTCCGACAACCCCATCACGTGAGTTTTCAATCGGAACAACTCCAAACTTCGCACGTTTGGCTTCAAGCTCTTTAAAAACCGACTCAATTGAGTTAAGTGAAAGGTAGTTACTCATAGCACCAAAACGGCTCTCTGCAGCTTGATGAGTAAAAGTACCTTCAGGTCCAAGGTAAGCAATCTTTTCAGGTAATTCCAAATTACGTGCTACTGCAAATATTTCTAAAAATATCGCTTCAATGGCACTTTTATTTAGCAGTCCATCTTCTTCCTCATTGAGCTTAGAGAGTCTTTCAATAATAGCCTTTTCACGTTCAGGACGGTAAATTGCCCCTCCCGTATCTTGCTTTATCTCTCCTACTCTCTCAACAACCTTCATACGCTTGTTTAAAAGAGTAAGTATTTCATTATCTATGTTATCAATCGCTATTCTACATTCATCCAATGTCTTCATAGTTTCTCTCCCTTTATGCTCTCTAAGACCTCTTGCATATCTCTTTTAATAATATCAGGCTTAAGATCCTCTTCTAAATACGGCACAATCTCCTCAGCTGACTTATACTTCCCGCTTGTGACAAAAACTGTTTTCATTCCAAGCTCTTTTGCACCGCCAAGGTCACCTTTGACATCATCACTGATAATCGTCACCTTGTCAAATGTAGCATCGCTCTTTTGCTCTTGTAAACGACGTAAAGCCTCTTTATAAAATGCTTCGCTTGGTTTTCCGACAACTTCATATGAACTGCTTGTAGCAAACTCTAACATCTTTAAAATAGCACCGACACCAGGATAACGCTTGTTATTTTTTGCATAGATGGATGTCTCGTGCATACCGACAAGTTTTGCACCACCCAGTAAAAAATCTATCATCATTGCATATTCATCTGCTGTAAAGTCCTCTTTGATAGCAATTAAGAGAGTCTTTGGATTTGTATAATCAAGTGTATATCCCATATTTTGCAAAGTATTCAAAAACTCCTCTGCTCCATAAGCTGCTACTGCCTCTTTGCTCACGCAAGACTCCAAAAGCATTAAAGGGTCAAGATATCTCTCAAATGCAAAATCAAAACCGATAGATGTCAGATAGTTATAAAAATCAGATGATGCTTTTTTTGTGTTATTTGTTATCACCATATAGGGAAGTTTCTCACTGTTTAAATACGCTATAAACTCACGTGAGCCTCTTATAGGAGATTTGTCTGCATCACTGATAAGTGTACCCTGAACATCTATAAAATACATCTTAATCCTCTAAAAACTCTTTTTCTAATGCAATGAGATCATCAAAAGATTCACGTTTTCTAATGAGTCTTGCTTTACCATTTTCAACAGCAACTTCAGCACTTCTTCCACGAGTGTTATAGTTACTACCCATACCAAAGCCGTATGCTCCGGCACTCTTGATTACAAGCAGATCATTATGCTGTAGTGGAGGAAGTGGATAATCTTTTGCAAAGAAGTCACCACTCTCACATACTGGTCCAACAATATCAACCTTACGCACTTCTTCTTTGCTTGTAGTGATTGCTTCTATTGCATGATAGGCTTTATAGAGTGATGGTCGAAGCAGGTCATTCATTGCACCATCAACTACTACAAATTTCTTCTCGCCATTTTGTTTTTCATAAAGAACTTTTGTTACAAAGTAACCTGCATTTGCCGTTAAAAAACGCCCCGGTTCACAAAGAATCGTCATATCAAGACCTGTCAGTGTAGAGAGTATTGCCTGTGCATAATCATACGGTTGAATCGTTGTTTCATTGTCATATTTAATACCAAGTCCACCACCAACATCAAAGAATTTTAGTTCAATATCGATCGCTTCAAGTGAACGAACCAAATCAGCAACAATAACTGCGGCCTCACGAATAGGCTCAAGTTCTGTAAGCTGTGAGCCAATATGAAAGTGAATACCGACAGGATCCAAGTTCTCGGAATTATTTGCTCTAATATACATTCTTTTTGCACTAGAGAGATCTACTCCAAACTTGTTATCATGCAGACCTGTTGAGATGTAAGGATGTGTTTTGGGGTCAATATTTGGGTTTACTCGAATACTGATACGTGCCGCTTTATCTAACTCTTTTGCAATAAGCTCAACACGACCGAGTTCTGCTTCACTCTCTACATTGATATAGAGAATATCTCTCTCAATCGCTTCACGAATCTCATCATCACTCTTGCCAACACCAGAGAAGATGATTTTATATGCAGGAATACCTGCTAAAAAAGCACGACGAACTTCACCAATGCTCACGCAGTCTGCTCCACTGCCCATCTTCGCAAAGTGTTTGACAACACTCAAGTTTGAATTTGCTTTTACAGCATATGCAATAATAGATTTTCTACCGCGAAAAGCACTTTTAAGCTCTTCATACTGCGCACTCATATAGTCAAAATCATAAACATAAAGAGGTGTACCATACTCTTTTGCCAATTCTTTAAAATCAATCATAAAAATTCCAAATATTTTTTAGACGATTTTACCCTAATAGTGCTTATAAGTGGCTAAGTCGCAAGCCTGTACTTTCTCCACTGCCGCAGAGCAATTAAAAGCAGCAACAGAATAGGACCAATAATGCCTATTTCACTTGGTATTGTTTTATTGTTTGAGAGCTCAATAAGCATCATAATAAATCCCCAAGTAAGCAGTGTTGCCAAAATTGCTCCAAAACTAAAAAGTGATACATTCAAAAAGCGTACACTTATAGGAACAAAGAAAAAGATAATTACAATAAGCAAAGGAACAAAAAAAGGATAGATAAATATCTTATACAGAGCCCCTTTGATAGTTCGGGTATCTATGCCTTGGGAATCCAAAAGTGCTATTGCTTCTAAACCATCAAAAATAGTAAAGTTTACCTTTCCCTCATAGACCTGATCTAACATACGTGGTCGAAATCCCTCAAGGAGCTTCAAATTATTAGCCTCATGCACAGAGATACCAGGAGATACCAAAGAGAGATCATCAGGCTTTGTAATTAAGTCACCCTTTTTAATATGCCAAAATCCATCTCTGTATTGTGCAGATTTTGCAGTAACAACCTCTTTTAAGGAGTTGTTTTTTACACTAAAAACACGCACTCCCTCGGCACGCTCTTGTAGTGGCAAAAGCTTGGAGAAATAGACATATTTGCCTTTGTAGGTAAAAAAAAGATCTCGTGTAGGATTAAGATACTGCGCATGTTTTACAATATTTCGTGAGAACTCTTGCGCTCTTGCAAAACTCGACCATCCGTGAAGGGAGATAAAAAGCATAATAATAGTTGTTGAAATAATAACAAACGGCTTGAGTATATCGACTCTTGAATACCCAAGAGAGAAGAAAGAGACAAGTGCATTTGAACGAATAAGAAAAATTTTTGTTGATATCATTGCAAAGACTAAAGATAAAGGTAATAACAGATCAATTGCATAAAATGCTTTATAGACGAGATATATCAGCAAAAGATTTGCCGATTTTGACAATTTTTCAGCATTATCCATATAGTCAAAACCGACAACAAAAAGAACCAAAGCAACAAGTATTATAAAGAAATACTTCAAATAGTGCATTGATATATATCTAAATGCTAACACTCCATGCCTTTTTTCGAATATTTACAGCGAGTTTCTTCTAAAGAATGCTCAAGCAAAAACTCTACTGCATCTGCAGCACTCTTTATAAACTCTTCCAAGCATTTTTTATGCTCAACATTAAATGCACTTAAAACATAAGAGACAACCTCTGTTTTATACTCAGGTTTTCCTATACCCATTCTCACGCGAATATACTCTTTTCCAATTTTTGCATCAATGGATTTGAGTCCATTATGACCGCCGTGTCCACCACCTTTTTTAAAGCGAAGTGCCCCAAAAGGCAGATCTAAATCATCATGTATTACAACTACATCTTCTAGCTTGTAAAAATTTTTCACCTTTACAACAGAATCACCCGAGAGATTCATATAAGTAAGCGGTTTTAATAAAAAATGATTTTTCAGTTTATAGAGTTCACCATCAAATGATGAAGAGGAGAGTTTAGAAGCATTATGACGAGCTATAAGCTCATCAATAACCATAAAGCCTATATTATGGCGTGTTTTTTCATAGTCCGGTCCCGGATTACCCAGTCCGACTATGAGCATAATTACTTAGCTTTAATGATACTTAGTACAGATACACGATCTGCATCTGTAAATGTAACACCAGCTGGCGCATCGATGTCACGGATAAGTTTAGAATCACCTAAATCCATCTCAGTTACATCAATAACGATTGCTTTTGGTAAATCTTCAATTTTTGCTTTTACACGTAAACGTCTTTTTGCAATATTTACAAGACCTTTATTTTTAAGACCAATTGCTTCACCAACAGTTTCAACAGGAACCATAAAGTGTGTTACAACACCTGGTTGTGCTACCATTAGATCTGCATGTAAAAGTTTTCCAGTTACTGGATGAGACTCATATGATTGAACAACAACTTGCATCTCTTTATCCCCAACTTTTACTGGGAATGCTAATGTATCTTTGTTGCGCACAGTACGGATATATTCATTCTCTTTGAATGCAGCATTGATATTCTCAAGCCCTTTTCCGTAAATATTTGCAATTAGATAACCATCGCGGCGTAAAGCTTTTGTAGCTTGTTTGCCAGTACTCTCTCTAACTATACCTTCTAACATATGAAGTCCTTAATTTTAAAATGGGCGCAATTATATCTATTTTTCATTTAAACTTTACTTTAAATCGAAGATATCATCATCTTGTGAAATTTCAACCGGCTTTTGCTCTACACCATCTTCATTTGGATTACTTGTAATTTTACCAGAGCTAAGACCGGAGATTTTGAGTTCCAAATCAGATGCACTTGTTGCGTTATCAAGTGCTTGCTCTTTTGAGATGATTTTTTCATTATAAAGGTCAAAAATTGCCTGATCAAAACTTTGTGATTTATAGTGTTCTTTCCCCGCTTCAATTGTATCACGAATCTCATAATCTCGATTTTCCATAATAAGCTTTTCAATCGTAGGTGTTCTTACTAAAATCTCTAATGCAGCACGACGCCCACCATCAATAGTAGGAACAAGTCTTTGAGAGATTACACCCTGTAAAACTCCGGCAACAGAGAGTCTCACACGGTTTTGCTCTTCTGTAGGAAATTGTGCAATAATACGGTTAATCGTCTCTTTTGCATCAACTGTATGGAGTGTTGAAAAAACCAAGTGTCCTGTATCTGCTGCGTGAAGTGCCAAGTTGATTGTTTCACGGTCACGCATCTCCCCGACAAGAATAACATCAGGGTCCTCACGCAAGGCAGCACGAAGTGCAGTACCAAAAGAGAGCGTATCTTGTCCAACTGAGCGCTGATTAATAATACACCCTCTATCTTTATGAACAAACTCAATAGGATCTTCAATCGTAATAATATGTTTTTGACGATTAAAGTTGAGTTCATTGATAAGTGCCGCCAAGGTTGTTGATTTACCTGAACCGGTAACGCCTGTTACAAGTACAAGCCCACGCTCTTTATAGGCAAAGCTTCTTACAACTTCAGGAAGATGAAGCTCTTCAAAAGATGGAATTTTAACAGGAATAACACGAAAAACTGCAGATACACCCTCCATCTGAAAAAAGATATTGACACGAAAACGGTTGTTTTCATCAAATGGATAAACCAAGTCGAGCTCTTTTTTTTCAACAAACTCTGCAAAACGCCCTTTTAAAAGCTCTTTTGCAAATGTCAGAGCATCCGCTTTGGAAAATATTCCACCTGAAAATTGTACAATTTTACCATTAATACGTGCACGCATAACAGCGTTTGCTTTGACATGAAGGTCAGATCCACCTACCTCAATCATCTTTTTAAGATGCACTCTTACCTTTTTTAACTGTTCAAAACTCAGCTTACTTACATCTACTTCTGTATTCATAATGCCTCCAGAATCTCTTGAAATGCCTCTTTAAATGCTTCTAGACCATCATCAATTTGCTGTTGCAACACAGCATCAAGATCAATGCCGATAGCTTGCAATTTTTGCATATGTGCCTCTATGATATCAGTAGCAATTGGTAATGCCTTTTCTTTCCCACCATCTTGTACATAAGCTTTAATTGTCTCAATCGGTGCCGTATTAACACTGTTATATGCCAAAAGGTTCTCTATGTAATAGTGTGCCGGCAAAGAATCATCTTTTACCCCTGTACTTGCAAAGAGGGCTCTACACCCTTGGACCTGCATCGCTTCGATAGCATCATAGATAATAGCCGTATTATAGATACCACTCAATGCTACTGCAATGCCATTTTTAGCAAGTATCTTATCAAGTGCACGATCAACTCGGGAGACAAAAATACTAATTACAGTATCTACTTTTTTTCCATATGCAGCCACTCCTCTGGCAAATGCCTCTGCACATGCGATAGCCTGTTGCTTTTTAAATACAAGTGTTGCATTTACCGGAATTCCCTCTTTTGTCAGTGCCTCCATTGCCTCATATCCGGCTGTTGTTGCAGGAACTTTGATCATAACATTTGGTCTATTTATTGTAGAAAAAAGCCTTTTTCCTTCTGCTATTGTTGCCTTGGCATCATCACAGTAAAAAGGGTCAACCTCGATACTGACATAACCATCATCACCTGCGTCATAAAGTGGTCGTAAAATATCAGCTGCTTTTGTAATGTCATACATTGCAACAGCTTCATATTTCTCTTTTGGCGTCATAGCTTCTAATGATTCTAATTGTGAAATATAAGCATCAGAGTTTAAAATGGCATTTTTAAAAATAGCCGGGTTTGATGTCGCACCATTGATTATCTTTTTATCTATTAACTCTTTAAATTCACCATCAAGGTAATCTCTCTCTATAAAATCAGCCCACAGTGAAAACTTCAAATCCTCTATATACATACTTACTCTTTTTAAATTTTTACTCTATTATAACTCAACAACTCTTAAGCTAATTTTTTTGGTACAACGATTGTAAAGATAGAACCGGATTTTATGTTTTTTACATCTATTTCTGTATGAAACTGCTTTTGCATAATCATCTGCGACATATAAAGTCCTAAACCTGTTCCATTTTTTCCTTTTGTACTAAAATAGGGCTCAAAAATTGCTTCAAGATTCTCCTCTTTAATACCTCCAGCGTTATCAGCAATGGTGATCGCAACATCTTCTTCTCTATCAAACACATCAATAGCTATTGTTGGCTCTTTAATCTCCCTTGAGATGAGCTCATCAACTGCATTATTAATTATATTTAAAAGCACCTGTACCACTTCATTTGCATAAGTTTGCACAAAAAGCTGATCTTGTGGCAAGAAGTTTATATCAATATCTGTTTTTTTAAGTCTTGGCTCAACAAAAGCAATGGATTTCTCTATAAGTTCATTAACATTGACAGATGCAAGTTCCTTGTCAGGTCGAAAATAGGTCTGAAAATCATCAATAGTCTCTGAGAGATAGACAACCGTATCACTGATATTTTCCAACGCTTTATCAAACTCCTCTTCCTCAACATCTTCTCCTAAAAGCCTTTTGACCTGTAGATTTGAAATACTCAATGTAACAGTTGAGAGTGGTTGTCTCCACTGATGCGCTATCATACTTATCATCTCTCCCATCACAGCTTGCTTTGACTGTAGTGTCAACATTTTATCTTTTTGGGTAAGCTCTTCTATCTTTTTTGTAAGCATTGTCTCTTGTGTGGAGATAACTTCTCTTGCTTCATCCATTTTCACTTTATAAAAGTAAACAATAGTACTGACAACAACAAGAACAAAAGCAATATAAAAAAGTTGAAAAAAAGTATAATTTGTATGCACAAATGGCTGAAATGATGCTATTAGGAGCATAAAAATTAAAAAAGCAAACCATGGAAGCGCATGTTTTTCATTTTTAAAATATAAAATAATGATTGGATAGGTAAAGTACCAGGTATGTTTCATCTCATCAGGGGAGCTCACATATAAAAGTAAGACAAGTAAAAAAGTAAACTGTGCAGTAACAGCTATAGAGACGAAATCATAAAATCTTTTTGATCGTCGCAACATATACCATAACACTATATTTGCAACAAAAAGAAAAAACTCAACGAGTGCCAGAGCATAAAACTCTTTATAAACATTAAGAATCGTACCATATATCACAGCCGTAGAAGAGAGTATAATGGCTATATTCATCATCTGAAATTTACTTCGTAAATCTCTCTCTTTGTCACCAAAATTCCAACCACTTGTAAAAAAATCTTTTGCTGTCATCTCTTTATTCTCTCTTAGGGCAGATAAATTTTATCTTGCAGCTCTTTATATTCCATCAAAGCATCACTATCGAGTGTAATACCCCCTCCACTTTTATAGAGATATCCATTTGAAGATTTTTCAATAAAACGTATCATCACACCACTGTCAAAATTTTTGCCATCAAAAACACCAAAAATTCCACTAAAAAATCCCCTCTCATATGCTTCTACATTCTCTATTATACCCAAAGTAGATTTTTTTGGTGCACCACTGATGCTACCAGCGGGCAAGAGTGCTTTTAAAATATCGCCCAGATGCTCTTGCCAATTCTCTTCTAAATCACCACTTATATGTGAGCTTACCTGTAAAAGCTCTTTCTCTCCTGCATTTATCTTTTTAATATAGCGAAACTCTTCAACTTGCACATTTTTTGCAACAATTGAGAGATCATTACGCAGTAGATCAACGATCATTATATGTTCTGCCATCTCTTTTGTATTTGCCAAAATCTTCTCTTGAGCATTTTCAATTGCCGCATCAATTGTACCTTTCATAGGAAAAGTATGAATTTTTTGCTCTTTTATCTGAATAAATTTTTCAGGAGAAAAACAGACAAACTGATCTTTATAACGCAGTTTATAGTGTGCATTTGCAAGGCTGTATATCTCACAAAGAGAGAGATCTGTCTCTATAGGTGTTGCCTGCGTGAGGTTTAAAATATAGGTCTGGCCTGCTTCTATTTTCTCAATTACAGCATCAAATTTTTTTTTATATTCTACAAAATCAAGAGGATTTTTTTTTAAAAAGTGTTCATGCTCTTTATACTCATAATCTTCACAGATGCAGTACTCAATATTATTTGCTTCAAGTTCATCAAGAGGGACTACCTCAACACACTGAGCTTTAAAATCACTAATAATCAAAAAAGGTCTTCCCTCTCGCACAAGAGCATTTACTTTTTTAAAACCCATTGATATCTAAACAATTAACTTTTTAAGAATTGCCATTCGAATATTGACACCATTACTGACCTGTTGTAATACTTTACAACGCTCATCTTCAAGCATCGCATCTGTAATGTCAATATTTCTGTGTACCGGTCCGGGATGCAAGAGTATAATATCTCTATCACCTATCAACTCTTCTGTAATACAAAAATCACTTGCATAATCTTTAAGACTAGCATAGCTTTGTGAAGAATGGCGTTCTGTTTGCGTTCGCAGACTCATAATAGCATCTACCTCATCAACAATCTCACGCAGATAATGCGTGAAACGTAGATTGGTTTTTGGCAAAAAATGTGGTGGTGCTACCAAAATGACTTCCATTCCAAAACGAGTAAGAAGCTCAATATTTGAATTTGCCACACGGCTGTTTTTAATATCTCCGACAATAGCTATCTTTTTTCCTGAAACATCTCCAAAATGATCTTTTAGCGTATACAGATCCAAAAGTGCCTGTGATGGGTGTGCATGAGCACCATCACCCGCATTTAAGATAGCTGCTTTTGTATGGTTGGAGAGAATTTTTGGTACACCGGCATTTTGATGACGAACAATGATGGCATGCGGACCCATAGCATCAAGATTCATTGCAGTATCTACAAGTGTTTCACCCTTTTTTGTAGAACTTTTTGCCACATCCAAGTGCACTATCTCAGCACCAAGACGTTTTGCTGCGATCTCAAAAGAGCTTTTTGTACGTGTAGAGTTTTCAAAGAAGAGTGTTATAATGAGCTTATCTTGCAAAACTCTCTCAAATCGCCCATCACTAAGATGCTTCGCATCTGCTAAAAGTGCTTCAATCTCAGCTTTTGTAAAATCATCTGTTCGTATTAAATGCTGCATGCTTACTCTCTTTTTTTAATTTACAAATTATACAAGACATCGCAAAGCGTGTCAATGTCCCTAGATGTTTTTAAGATGGGAAAATGAATTGCCCGAAAATAGGGTGCACTTACCTTTTCAAAACTGCTGTCACTTGTTTTACAGTTAAAAGTAACTGCGTGAGCTATTTTTGCATCTTCAAGTGCTTTTTTACAAAGCAGTGTATCATTAATACATCCCAACGAGCAGTGAGTGACAAGCAGTGTAACTGCTTGCGTGAGCTTGATTAAATCCAAAATCATTAACTCTCTATCAAGAGGAACATAAAGTCCACCGGCACCCTCAATCAATAAAACATCACAATAATCTTCTAGCTTCTCTATAGCTTTTAAAATTTTTTCACTATCAAATTTTTCTCCGCCAGAAGCAATAAAAGGTGCAGCAGGAAGCTCGTAAGAGATGGGAACAATATCTCTCACTGATACATCTTGCATCAAAGGATTTAACTCTTTAACAAGTGCTAAAAGAGCATCTCCATCAGGATAGACACCATTAACAACACCAGTCTCAACAGGTTTAATGACACCCACTTTCAGTCCACGTAAGGCATACTCACGCAAAAGTAGTTTTGTTGTGTAGGTCTTACCAATATCTGTATTTGTAGCAGTAATAAAGATTCGCTTTTTCATAAGAGGATTATAACGGAAAATAAATTAAAAATAGAGTCTAAAACTATTTAGATTTTTAATTTATAGTGCTTAGATTTGGATGTTTGTGTGAAGGAGCTTACATTAAGTAAGTGACTGAGCACATCATCCGAAGATGAGTGCTAGAAATTAAAAAGATATTAGTTTTTTAGTTTTCGTCTTGGTTTACGATTTTGTTTGCTGAGATCCACGGCATCATTTTACGAAGTTCAACACCAGTTTGCTCGATTAATGAAGCACGTGCATTTGTACGTTCAGCATTCATACGAGGATAACCTGCTTGACCTTCTAAGATAAAGTCTTTTGCAAATCTACCATCTTGAATCTCTTTTAAGATCTCTTTCATAGCCTCTTTAGACTCTTTGTTGATAACACGTTTACCAGAAACATAGTCACCATACTCAGCAGTGTTAGAGATAGAGTATCTCATATCAGCAATTCCACCCTCAAACATCAAGTCAACGATAAGTTTAAGTTCGTGAAGACACTCAAAGTATGCCATTTCAGGAGCATAACCAGCTTCAGTCAATGTTTCAAAACCAGCTTGAACCAAAGAAGTTACACCACCACAAAGAACAGCTTGCTCACCAAAAAGGTCAGTTTCAGTTTCATCTTTGAAAGTTGTTTCAATAATTGCAGTACGTCCACCACCGATTGCAGAAGCGTATGAAAGCGCTAACTCTTTTGTCTCTCCTGAAGGATTTTGACCAACAGCGATAAGGTCAGGAATACCACCACCACGAACGAACTCGCTACGTACAGTATGCCCTGGAGCTTTTGGAGCGATCATAGTAACATTGATATCAGCTCTTGGGATGATACGACCATAGTGAATGTTAAAACCGTGACCAAATGCAATAGTTGCACCCTCTTTAAGGTTTGGCTCAATCTCATTTTTGTAGATCTCTGCTTGATTTTCATCTGGGAGAAGAATCATTACAACATCTGCTTTTGCAGTAGCTTCACCAACTGTTAAAACTTCAAAACCTTTTGCTGCTGCTTTGTTCCAAGATGAACCATCTTTTCTTAAACCAACAACAACTGAAACACCGCTGTCTCTTAGGTTTTCTGCGTGAGCGTGTCCTTGAGAACCAAAACCAATCATTGCAACTGTTTTGCTTTTAATTAGGTCTAAACTAGTGTCTTTATCATAATAAACATTTAATGCCATTGTATATTTCCTTGGGCTTTAGAGGGTTTTACTCTAAAAAATTTGTCGCATTATACTAAAGATATGGTAAAACTTTTATTAGAGATAGCTTATAACAAAACAAAAAATTTTTCACTTAATCTACAAGTATGTATAATATGAAAAAATTTAGAGGCAATTATGAAAAAATTCAATCTGTTTAACGAAATCATCATCGTCAGTAAAGAAGAGCTACTCAAGGCTATCAACAGCCAAAAAGAGTTTGGTATCAATATAAAAGGAGAGATTGTCACTCCCGAATTTGCAGAGAATGCAATCCTTATCTATCAAGGTAAACATGCACTCTCTTCAAACAATGCTCTTGTACCGAGTAAAACACCGCAACTTTCTGAAATTCTTGGAGATAAATATCAGGTAGTTGAAGATGATGACAGGGTTTTGATAAAAGCTTTTTCAAACTGGCAGGAGCTTATAAAGATCAACACCCCTCGGGCTTCGTATGATGATACAACAGGTGATGGTGTCAGTGAATTTTCCAATACAGAACTTGAAGATATAGGTTGGAATGCAACTGAGTTTAATATCTCTTACCGTGAACTTGTTGAAATTTTAGAAGAGAAATGTGAAGGAATACTTCTTTGTATTGAACAAAAAGAGCCAAATTATCAATTTAGCGGACTTGGATTTTTAGCAGATGATAAAGAGGCTCAAAAAATTCTCTTTGCGCACTGCCAAGAGAGGATTAAAAAGATGATGCAAGAGGATCCACTCTATGCAAAAGAGAAGCTCAGCGACGATGAAGAAGAAGCAGCAGAATTTTTTGAAGTACTGTAGATATACTCATGCATAAACAAAAAATTACCATTGAGTACAAATACAGAGGCTCTATTCTCCTACCAGATACACAAAATGCAAAAGATATTTTTTTTCGTATCAAACAAGCGTATGCAAATCATGAGAAGATGGGAGTGCATCTACTTTTCTCAAAAGCAAAACTCGCACGTCTTCAAAAATATATAAAAGGAGCTGCACAGGAGGAGCTTTTAAACCTTGATTTTTATATTGAAATGGGTAAAATTTTAGATTTTAATACAGATGATGCAAAAAAACTAAAAGCCTCCATACTCCTTATTAACGATACAGCCCACAGCAGTTTTAATATTACAAAAAGATTGCAGCTTATCAACAAAAAAAAGCCATCTAAAGTAAAAAAGAGCTATCTCTTTTGGGATATTGAGAATTTTTCTTCCATCGCTTCTATTTTCGCTGATGTCATTGAACCATATACTATAGAAGATTCTCGTATCTATCTTGGAGCAAATCCCGATTCACTCTACCTAAAACGTGCAGAGTGGGAAGCGAATCTCTATGATTATGGCAAAACCCTTAACTCATTTAACTTTATAAAGTGTGGACATGGCAAAGATGTTGCAGATGACATGCTCCTTCAAGAGATGCAAAAGCTAAAACTCAAACATACCAATATCTTTATACTTACCTTTGATAGAGAACTCAAAGAGCGTTTCACGCAAACAGTAGATAAGAGCAATAATCTCTATATCTTGGGGAAGTAGTCTATTTACAAGCCAAATAGCGTTGCAGTATTATCATAGCTGAGAGTGAATCAATACGACCATCTCGAATCTGTTTCATCTCACCTTTCATCAAAGCTTCAGCCTCTTTGGAGCTTCCGGCTTCATCTTGAAAAACGATCTCTCCATTAAAATCTACAAGATTCATAAAGTGTGTAATTCTTCGACGCATCTCATCTTCAGAACTGCCACCAAGAGGTAAACCGACAACAACAGTATCCGCTTCCCACTCCTCAATGATCTTCTTGACCTCACGTGAGGCCTGATTACGATTTTTTCGTATAACAGCAGGCAAGGGAGTAACAATATCTTTGTGTGCAGAATAGGCAAGACCTATACGCTTCAAGCCTAAATCAATTGCAATATACTTCATCTATTTTCCAAGACAGAATGAGCCAAACATCTTATCAAGCATCTCATCATTCTCAAATGGTCGAGTAATACTTGCCATTGCCTTGATCGCCTCATTCAAATGAAAAGAAAATATTTCCAACTCCTGCATTTCCAAAGGCTCATAAGATTCTTCTATATTTTGCATTGTCTCTCTTACTGCAGATATCTGACGCTCAGAGATAAGCATAATCTCATCACTAAGATTATTTCTATCCATAATCTCCTGAAGTTTTGAGATAAGAGCACTTACATCATCTTTTGAATTAAGCTCCATATCAAACGAAATATCAGACATTTGAAACTTTTGCGGCAGATCAACTTTATTTTTAATAATGATTTTTTCTTTCTCAGCTGCGTGAGCATTCAGTAACTCTATAATCTGTCTATCCTCTTCATCTGCCTCACGTGAGCCATCAAAAAGTGCTATTACAATATCACTCTGCTTTATCGCTTCTAAACTGCGTTCAATCCCTATCTTTTCAATAGCATCCTCTGCCTCACGTATCCCTGCCGTATCTACAATACGAATAAGATGCGTACCTATTTTTACCTGCTCTTCAATCGTATCGCGGGTCGTTCCTGCAATATCGCTCACAATTGCACGGTTATAATTTAACAGTGCATTTAAGAGTGAACTCTTACCAACATTGGGTTTGCCTACAATGGCTACACGAAAACCTTGCATGAGCCCGGCTCGAGACTCTGAAGCTATCAATGTTTTTTGAAGCAATTTATAAAGAGTATCAAGTTTAGCCTTTATCTGCGCAACTAAATCTTCTGGAAGATCCTCTTCGGCATAATCAATCGTCACTTCAGAGTAAGCCAAGATATGAATAATATCATCTCTTACCTCTTCTATAAACTCTTTGAGAGAACCTTTCATCTGTGAAGCTAAAATCTTTGCAGCATCCTCGCTCTTTGCCTCAATAAGTTGTGCAATCGCTTCTGCTTCACTCAAATCAATTCGACCGTTAAAGAAGGCACGTTTTGAGAACTCTCCTGCATTTGCAAGTCGTGCCCCTGCTTCAAGTGCTGCTTTTAAAATACTTTGAGCAACAATATAACCACCATGACACTGTATCTCTACAACATCCTCAGCCGTAAATGAGTGTGGCCCTTGAAAATAGATAACAATAGACTCATCAATAAGTTCATTTTGTATATTATAGATATTTGTAAGTGTTGCATAACGATTTTTAAAATTTTCTTTGTGGGAAAGCTTTTTTGCAATAAGAAGTGCATCATCACCACTAAGGCGGATTATTGCGATAGAGCCAATGCCATTTGCAGTGGCAATAGCTACTATTGTATCATTTTGCATAATTAATTTGCGTGGTAATCATTTACCAGAATATATTTGAGTCCGTCACGCGTTGAACGCATAACAACATACTTATCAGGATAACGCTCACGCAACTCTTTAAGAGCAATTTGTACAAGCACACCATCAAGAATTTTCGTCTGTGCTCTTCCATCTCTATCAATACTTTGGCAAACGCCCTCTAAATAACGTCCAACAGACTCTTCTTGATTTTTTAAAAATTCTGCTATCTCTAAGCGTAACTGCAGATCATATTTTGCATTAATCCAGTTAAAAAGCATATAAGAGAGTGCTTTATATCTATAGCCCTCTTTTCCTATAAGCAGTGCAGCATCTTCGCCTTTAAACTCAATGAGCAGTGTTTGCTCGTCATAAACACTCACTTCAATTGGTTCAATTTCAAAACATATATGTGTAAAGAGTTCATTAATATCTTTTTGAATCTCCTCTACTACAGCATTCATATCAATATTTTTTTCTTCTACGACTAAAGAGTCCTCATCATACACATCATCGTAATCCGCCGTATAATCCAGACCACTTGCAAGATCTTCTTGCAACTCTTCATCCTGATCACTAACAAAAGATGCAGGTAAAATAGTATCATTTAAAAAAGTTGCCTCTACACTCTCTATCTCTTCAACTTTTACTTTTACTTCTTCAACTTCTGGCTCTTTTATAATTTTTGGCTCTTTTTTTACACTTTTTGGTTTTTTAGCTACTGTTTTTGATTTGTCAATTGTCGCAACAATAATTGCCTGTTTTTTAAACAAACCTAAAAAACCTCTACTTGGAACTTGAACAACTTCTACAGCCATCTCTGTTACAGAGCATTTCAGAGTAGCTGCTGCATCTTTATACGCTTGTTCAAGGGTTACAGCTTCTATCTTAATCATAACTATTTCTCGCTTTTTTTCTCTATAACAGCCTGTGCATCTTCTGCATTTCTAAACTGCTGATTTACAATGTACTGCTGTGCGATTGAGAAAAGGTTATTCGTAAACCAGTACAGTACCAATCCTGATGGGAATGTTACAAAGAAAAATGTAAAGATAATCGGAAGGTATTTAAATACTTTCTCTTGCATCGGATCTGTAAAATTGTTTGGTGTCATACGTTGTTGGAAAAACATTGATGCACCCATTAATATAGGTAAAACATAGTATGGATCCATACGTGAAAGATCATTAATCCATAAAATCCATGGAGCACCCTGAAGTTCCACCGCATTTAAAAGCGTACGATAGAGCGCAAAGAAAACAGGAATCTGCAAGATCATAGGCAGACAACCACCAAGTGGATTAGCCCCATGTTTCTTATACATTTCCATCGTCATTGCATTCAATTTCTGAGGATCTTTTCCATACTTCGCTTTTAACTCTTTGAGTTTTGGTGCAAGCATTTTCATCTTCTGCATAGAGACCATACCTTTGTATGTCAAAGGATACAGTACTGCTCTTATAAGTGCAGTCAATGCAATAATAGACCAACCCCAGTTTCCAAAAATACCATGCAACCATGAGAGAAGAGCAAAGAGTGGTTTTGCGGCAAATGTAAACCATCCATACTCAATTGCATTCGTAAGTAAAGGATCAATAGCTTTTAAAACCTTATGCTCTTTTGGTCCAATATATCCATGAATGTTTTCCTCTTGTGCTGCATCAAAATAGACAACAGGATTATCATTACGACCACGTTCTACGATTACATTTGTCTCTTTTTTAAACCCATAAAGAATAATTGCCGTATATTGGTCAAAAGAAGACGCAAGTTTCACATCAGAGAAGATTTGACGCCCCTCAGCATCCCCATCTTCGATAATATGTGCAACATCATCACCTGTATAGATAAGTGCTCCCGCAACAGCCATAAGTTTCTTAGAAACCTGTGGACGATCTCCTAAATAAATATAGTGACGAAGATCTTTTGAGAGTGAGATCTTCACATCATAATGTCCATCAGCATAAAAAGTCAAGAGCTTTGTAACTGTAAGTGCAGAGAGTTTTTGAGTAAGCGTTACTGTTACTGGTTCATCTTGAACCGTAAGTTCACTAACACTTGCACTGTATGGAGTGCGAATTGCCTCATCATTGATAGCATCATCTGCAAAACGGATGTAAAGTGGTTTTGTACCCTCAGCAGGAATAACCTGTGCATGCAAATCATCATCATTTCTAAATTTATCTTCTAAAAGTTCTTTTGAGGCAATACGTCCCAAAGTATCAATCTTTAAAATAAACTTCTTACTTGTAATTGTTACTATCTCCGAAGAGCTTGTGCTTGACGCTTTTTCTTCCGCAGCTATAGCATGACCGGAAACCTCTTCAACTTTTTTACTAATATCTTTTGTATTGTTTTGTGCTGTTTCTTGTTTTGCAGCAGTCTCATTTGGCACATCTGGCTCAGCCGGTGGAAAAATTGCAGTGTAACCTACGAAAAAAATTACAGATAACAGTACCGCGACTATTAATCTTTGATTTGGTGACATTTTGTCTAACACAAACTACCCTTTAT
>CAZGSK010000003.1:0-38130 GCA_964528435.1 uncultured Sulfurimonas sp.
ATACTGCTTCTTTAGTAGCCCAAAATCCAGCTGCGGTTTTAGCTGTTTTTACAAGGGCTATCTCTTCTTTGTGAAGAAATTTTTGAAGTGCTTTGTCGCCAAAGCGCTCCATCATCTTCTCAATTCTTGCAATTTTAACTAAATCTATACCTATCATCGAAAAACTATTGAATTACAAACTCTGTAAAATAGATACCTTTAATACGTCCGTCATTAAGCATTGCATTGAGTGTATCCATTATCTGTTCTGTCACTTTTTGTTTTCCTTTTTTAGAGGAGATCTCTTCCAGTGTTTTTGATGATAGAATACGAATGATTCTATCACGCAATACTGCTGTCTTTGCATCAAGCTCCATACTCAGCTCTTCACCTTCAAGCTCTAGTGACATGGCAACTTTTAAGTAGCGTCTGCCTGAATCACTTTTAAGGTTAACAGTAAAAGGATCAAGTGGATAGAGTACACCTATCTCATCAAGTTTACGAGTTCCCTCTAAGACACTTCCCGGACGTGGTGTGTCTCTTTGTACTGTACGCTCTTTTGTTTGTGGTGCTGGAGTAGTTGCCTCTGCCTCTTCTTCATCTCCGCCAATTAAGAAAATAGCTGCAACAGCTCCTAAGATAATGATAAGTATAAGTACTACAATAATAATAATCATTAATAGATTACTTGATTTCTTCTCTTTTGGTTGTTCTGCTGATTCAGCCTCTTTTGTCTCTTCTTCTGCCATTATCTATCCTTAATTGAAATTATATTTTTTACTATATCGGAGTTTTTTTCTAAACTTCAATACTAATCTTGAGTCTCTGCCAACTCTTTTAGTGGTAAAAACTCATAAGTGTCTGCATTATAGTACTCTATTTTTCCTGTTTCTATATCATAGCACCAGCCATGGATATGCAAAGAACCCTCTTCAAACCGCTTTTTGACATTTGGATATGTTAAGATATTGTCAATTTGATTGATTACAGAGAGTTTTTCTGTAACGCGAAGCAGAGCATCCAGCGGTGCATCTGCACCAAGTGATAAAATTGCTGATTTTTTAGCATTTTCACCAAGCTCAAGCCACTTTTTTGTATGGATAAGAGAAGGATCTTCCAATGTTTCATAGAGTGCTTTACAAGCTCCACAGTGAGTGTGACCACAGATAATAATCTCTTGTACTTTTAAGACGCTCACAGCATATTCAATACCCGATGCCGTTGCATGAAAGTCTTCATCTGGTTTGTAAGGCGGGACAAAGTTACCGACATTACGTAAAACAAAAAGATCACCAGGGTTTGTCTGTAGCATAAGATCAGGAATAACACGTGAGTCAGAACAGCCGATAAAAAGAGCTTTTGGAGACTGTCCGCTTGTTACCAGATCTAAAAGAGACTCTTTGTTCTTTTTAAAATAAGAGCGAAAGAGTTCATTTCCTTTCGCATAGTTTTGGAGATTCATAGTTTCTCCTTTTATGAGCAAACCGTAATATCAAGAGATTTCATAATTTCATCAAAAATTGGTCCAGATTCTCGATGAATGTCATCATGATATTCAATAACCATGACCTCTTTCCCATTAGAGACTTTTGTAGTATAGATTTCAGGTTGTATGTTATATTTACTAACAACTGTTTCAACTAATTTTTTTACAGCATCTTTTTCTGCATCACACTCATAAGCAAGTGAAAGTCTTGAAAATCTCTCTTCACTTCTAAATTCTGCATCTATCATATAATACCCTCAAAATTTTAATTGTAAGTATTATACTACTTCTGTAAAAAAATGCAACTTTATATTGCCTAAATTAGTACCACTCAAGCAGTTTTGTTACTTCATCAACGATATAAGTCTTGATAGATGTTTTTTCAAGAGGTTTTTTGGCAACAAGTGCTTTTGTGATGTTTTGCATTTTTGCCTCTTTGAGTCTCGCATCAAGGGCATATACCTCACGCACATCTCCTACAAGTGAGACTTCTCCGATGAAGACAGTCTCTTTAGATATTGCACGATCTCGAAAACTCGATATTATAGCTGCTAAAATTGCTAAATCTGCTGCAGTTTCGGTTATTTTAATGCCTCCTGTAATGTTAATGAAAACATCATATCCTGAAAGAGGAATTTCTAGTTTTCTCTCTAGCAGAGCTAAGAGCATATTGAGACGATTGTTATCAAATCCGGTAGCCTGACGTTTTGAGTTTGGCGTATGCGATTCTGAAACAAGTGCCTGAACTTCCAAGATAATAGGGCGGCTTCCCTCCATAATGACAGTAAGGGCTGAGCCGCTTTGCTGTGAATTGCGGTTAAAAAAGCGTGAGGCGATGTCTGTAGCACTGACAAGTCCCTCTTGTTTCATCTCAAAGACACCTATCTCACTTGTCGCACCAAAACGATTTTTAAATCCTCGTAAAATTCGCAGCTCCTGAGAAGAATCTCCCTCAAAATAGAGTACGGTATCTACCATATGCTCCAGTACTCTTGGTCCTGCGATAGAACCTTCTTTTGTAATATGACCGATAATGAAAATCGCTAGCTCTTTATCTTTTGCA
The DNA here is from genome assembly GCA_964528435.1 of uncultured Sulfurimonas sp. Lineage (GTDB taxonomy): Bacteria > Campylobacterota > Campylobacteria > Campylobacterales > Sulfurimonadaceae > Sulfurimonas. Next base: position 2,529 of record CAZGSK010000003.1, read on the forward strand.
ATACGCATTAACTCAAAGGTGATTTGACGTACCTGCGTGACAGAGCCCGGAGCAGAGCTGATATTTTCAGAGTAGATTGTTTGTATAGAGTCGATGATTAAAAAGTCATACTTTCTATGCTCAAGTTCTACTAGAATCTGCTCAAGACGTATTTCACTTAAAAGATAGAGTGAATTATGGTTTGAGTTGAGACGATTTGCACGCAGTTTTATCTGAGAAGTGGACTCTTCACCGGTAACATAGAGCACATCTTTGCCTGTTGATGCAATGTTTGAGCCGACCTTTAGAAGCAGGGTAGATTTTCCGACACCCGGACTTCCACCAATGAGTGTAAGACTTCCTGGAACAATACCGCCACCGAGTACATTGTCTAATTCGGTATCAAGAGAAGAGAAGCGAAATACTTCTTCTTCAACAACTTCATTGATACTTATCGCTTTTGCTGCTGAAGATGAAGTTGATTTGGTCTGTTTTACTACTTCTTGTTGATGCTCATTTAGTTCTATAAAACTGTCCCAAGCTCCACAGTTTGTACATTTTCCCATCCATTTTGGAGTTGTAAGCCCACAGTGCTGACACTCAAATAGTATTTTTTTCTTTGCCATAATTTTTCTTTTTGTCTATTTTTTAAATATATTATAATCTGAGTCAGTTGGGAGAGATGAGGAGCGCGAACTCCTCATAAGCTTTTTAATACAACCTTACTTCCAAAAGAAGCAGGATTATAACAATTACGAGGGTGAGTCGCATTGTTACTTCTTTGTTTTAAGGCTTGTCCTCTTTTACCAAATAATCGCCAACTGACACTGACATCATATAAAATATTTTATTGATTTTTGTAAAATATGGCAATTTGTCATATTATTATTAGAAATAAGGTTTGGAGTGTTGTTTTAGTGAAAGTAAGAGTAGGAACTTCCAAGTTGGAGCTTGGGAACTAGAGGGGGAGAATCTTAGCTCTCTTCCTCCACAAAAATTGCATCTAAAAGTCCATCAACAAATTCATATTTATCAAATGGTGTCAGGTTTTGAGGTTGTTCTCCTGTTCCTACGTAGAGTATTGGAAGTTCTAAGGCATAGGCGATAGAGAAGATACTTCCACCTTTTGCCGTGCCGTCTAGTTTTGTGATGATGATACCGTCTATGCCTATCATCTCATGAAAGGCTTTTGCCTGTGTGATAGCAGAGTTGCCCTGTGTACCATCAATTATGAGTAGAGTTCTATGTGGTGCACCTGCGTGAGCTTTGTCACAGATGCGTTTTATTTTTTTAAGCTCATTTGCAAGATTTGTCTGGGTGTGCAGACGTCCTGCTGTGTCAATGATGACGTGATCGATATTTTTTGCTTTGGCAGAGTCAATGGCATCGTAAGCAACTGCGGAGCTGTCATGTCCCTGTTTTGAAGATACAATAGGAATTTCAAGTTTATTTGCCCAGAGTGTCAGTTGCTCAATTGCTGCCGCGCGGAAGGTGTCACCTGCACCAAGAAGAACACTTTTTCCCTCTTCTTTGTATCTGTAAGCGAGTTTTGAGATGGTTGTTGTTTTTCCCGCTCCGTTGACGCCGACAATGAGTTCTACAAACGGCGGTGTAAATTCAGGTTCTTTGTAATCAGCATAGCGGAGTGTTGCCAAGAGCTTTGATTGAAGTATATCACGGGTAATTTGGTCTTGATATATCTCACGCAAAATAATCTCAACAAGCTCATACTCTACATCCGCTTCGAGTAAAATGTCTTCAAGTTCATCTTTTGTAAAGGTGATTTTTTTCTTTGGGGCTACTGTTTTTATCGCTTCAACAGTTTTGCCAAGAGATTTTTTGATAAAACCAAACATTTAGATTCCTAATGCTTTTTTAATATCACTCTCTATAAACTCTTCTTCTGTAGTTCCTTGATAATAGTGTATAAGTTTTCCGTCTTTGTAGATGACAATGAGTGGAATACCAAAGTTTTTACCGAGTTTAAGTTTTTCAGCAAGAGTATCGACTAAACGTCTGTTTTGGCTTGAATTTACAAGTGTATAGTCTGCAGAGTAGTTCTTTTTGAAACTCTCTAACTTTGAATTTGGAATGTTATCTTCAATACTTACGCCTATGATTTTTACTTTATCTCCAAATTTCTTTTGAATGGAAGTGAGTGCTGAAGCTTCTCCTTGACAAGGTGGGCACCATGTGGCAAAAATATCTAAGATAAGAATTTTTGCTTTTGAATCTTCTAAAGTAAAACCTTCTGCAACTTTTTTAAGAACATATTCTTTGTTGTTTGTTGATGTTAAGACTATCTCATTTTTAGCAAGAAGAGCGTTTGCTTCTTGTGTTTTGTCTTTTTTAGATTCAGATGAACAGGCCTGAAACACAAGAGAAAATGTAAGTAGAGATGTAAGAAGTGTGATTTTTAACATGAAAAATTAACCTTTAGTAGTGTAAAATAAGCAAAATTATATCCACAAAGATTTAATATGACTCTTACAAAAAGCAAATTTAGGCAAAATTGTCTCAAAAAGACAAAAAAAATGCCAACTCATAATAAAATATATAGAGATTATCTTGTAAACAAAAGACTATTGGATATTTTCAAAAATAAAAAAAGAGTTGATGTGCTTTTTTATTATCCGTTGGATGGTGAAGTAAATATTATAAAAATATTGAAAAAATTAAGAAAAAAACACAATATTTTCATACCGTTTATGGTTGGCAAAAGTTTTAAAATGGTACCATTTAGGTTGCCGCTTAAGAAAAAAAAATTTGGTATTTTTGAAGCGGGAAATACATTAAAAGATATTAGAAAAATTGATATTGCCATAGTTCCTGTTGTTGGGGTGGATGGTAGCATGCAAAGAGTTGGCTTTGGAAAAGGAATGTATGATCGTTTCTTTAAAAAGTTACAAAAGAGACCTTATACGATTTTTATACAGCCACAACTTTGCTATACAAAAGAAAAAATTTGTGATATTTATGATGTCACCGGTGATCTGCTTATTACACCAACAAAAATGATAAAAAATAGAGCTGTGACAAGATAGAGGAAATAAAAGATGTTAGATGAGATACTACTAGGCGGTGGCATTGCCACTGTGAGTGGAGTAGTAGGATTTTTCATCTCTAAAAAAATTACGGGTGCAAATTTTGATATTTATGTCGAACAGGCGCGTGCAAAAGCAAGTGCTATAGAAAATGAGGCACAAACACTGTTAGAACGTGCTCATTTGAAGTCGCGTGAGATAGAACTTGAGGCAAAAAAAGAGTTTGACAGTGCCAAAGCCAGAGCAAAAGCGGATCTGCATCAAAGAGAAGATGAACTGATTCGTAAAGAGCAGAGTTTTTTACGTTATAAACAGGATGAAGAGAAAAAGATTCAACTTGAACGTAATGCTTTGCAGGCCCAAAAAATAAACTTAGAGAGAAATGAAAAGTCACTAACTTCACTTAAAAAGAAATATGAACAAAAGATAGATGAAGCGCTTCATGCTATAGAGCATTGTGCAGGGATGACACAAGATGAAGCAAAGAAAATGTTGCTTAGTGCAACAGAAGAGAGATCTCGTGCAGAGATAGCACATATTGTACGTCGTTATGAAAACGAGGCAAAAGAACAGGCAGAGCGAAAAGCAAACTATATTTTGGCACAAGCGACAAGTCGTTATGCAGGTGAATTTGCGTCTGAAAGATTAACAAACTTAGTACATCTTGACAATGATGAGCTAAAAGGGCGCATTATTGGTAAAGAGGGGCGTAATATTAAAGTACTTGAGACACTGCTGGGTGTGGATATTATCATTGATGATACACCTAATGCAATAGTTGTCAGTAGTTTTAATCTTTATCGTCGAGCAATCGCAACAAAAACACTGCAGTTGCTTATAGAAGATGGACGTATTCAGCCGGCTCGTATTGAAGAGATATTTAAAAAGGTCTCCGATGAGTTTGAATCGAAAATCTTAGCAGAGGGCGAAGAACTTGTGGCTGAGCTTAATATTGGTGTAATGCATCCAGAATTAATGAAGCTTCTTGGTCGTCTGCGTTATCGTGCATCGTATGGGCAAAATGCATTGGCGCATACGCTTGAAGTGGCACATCTTTCTGGTATTATGGCAGCAGAGATGGGTGGCAATCCAATCCTTGCAAAACGTGCAGGACTTCTGCATGATATTGGTAAAGCGCTAACGCATGACGTTGATGGAAATCATGTCGATCTTGGTGCAGAGGTTTGTCGTAGATATAATGAAGATGAAGTTATTATTAATGCAATCTATGCACATCATGGGCAGCAGGAAATTCACTCGGTAGAGTGTGGTGCAGTATGTGCGGCAGATGCACTTTCAGCCGCTCGTCCTGGAGCTCGACGAGAAGTTCTTGAGAGTTTCTTAAAACGTGTGACGGAAATTGAAGATATTGCTTCTGGACATGTTGGTGTTCGTCAGGCCTATGCTATTAATGCCGGACGTGAAGTACGTGTTATTGTTAATGCAACACTTGTCAATGATGATGAGTCTGTTTTAATGGCTCGAGAAATCGCTAAAGAGATAGAAAAGAGAGTTCAATATCCAGGTGAGATTAAAGTAAATGTAATTCGAGAGAGTAGAGCAGTGGAGTTTGCAAAATAAACGAGGAGTTCTCCTCGTTTGCGTAGCTTACTTTTTAATAGTTACTACGATTGCACCACGCAGATCACCCATTTTGTAATGTGTTGCTTTATCAGTTGGATATTTTTTGGCAATTTCATCTTGTAATTTTTTATTTTGAATATCACCGTGACACTTCAAACATACTTTTTTATTGATAACTAAAGGTTTATAGTACTTGTATGTATCTGCACTTACTTTTTGCACTATTTTTTTTGGCAAAATAACATTGGCACTTTTTAACTTCGCAAGTGCTTCTAAAACAGCTGTTTCGTCTGCCTTAGGTTTGTTGGAAGGATTTCTATACTTCATACTGATACGCTTGATAGTAACACCCTTTTGAAGTTGTTTATTTACTTTTTCTGTAAGATTATAAGCTTCTTGTGAACAAAAATCCAATGCTTTCATCGGACCGCCGGCCTTCATATTTTTTTTCATATTTGAACCGAGTGTTTTAAGAAGAAGTTTTGAACTTTGCTTTCCTGTCTTTATGACATTTTGCAATGCTTCATCTTTTTTCTTGCCGTTACCTTGCCCTGCAACAAGCAGTGAAGCTGTTAAGCTCACGATAGCAATAGATTTTATCAGTTTCATAATCTTTCTCCGATTTGTTAAATTTGTTTCGAATTATAGCAAAACTTATAATATTTTAATGCAACAAAGAGTATAATTCCGTAATTTTTAAAGACAAGGGAGCAAGCCTATGGGTGAATTGTTTACTTTTTTCGGACTGATTTCAGAAAATCCTGATTTTCTTTTTCTGACACATATGGTTTTATCGGCAGTGATTGCGATTGTATTAGCAAAGATTGCTATGTCAAACTTACAACTAGTACCAAAAGGTACACAAAATCTTATGGAAGCGTACATTGGTGGCGTTTTAGAGATGGGTACAGATGTTATGGGAAGAGCACATGCTCGTAAATATCTTGCATTGGTCGCAACAATTGGACTTTTTGTTGGTATTGCAAACTTAATTGGTATTGTTCCAGGTTTTGAAGCACCATCTGCAAATCTTAATATGACACTTACTTTAGCACTTTCTGTATTTGTTTACTATAACTATGTTGGTATAAAAACACATGGTGTTATGAAGTATTTTAAACACTTTACTGGTCCGGTTTGGTGGTTGGCATGGTTGATGTTTCCTGTTGAAATTGTTTCTCATTTTTCACGTATTGTCTCTCTTAGCTTCCGTCTTTTTGGTAATATCAAAGGTGATGATATGTTCTTGGCAGTAATTCTTATGCTCGTTCCATGGGTTATGCCACTTATTCCTTTTGGTCTTTTAACATTTGGTGCATTCTTACAAGCATTTATCTTTATGATGCTTACATATGTTTACCTTGCAGGTGCAATTATTGTAGAAGAGCACTAAACTTCTTTTATGCAAAAAGATATATATGAAAAAATTATAAGCTTTTTGCTTGGAGCATCGTGGGCGATTGTGCTCTTTGGTGCTCTCATTACTTTCAAAATCTTCATCACACTCGGGATTGTTTTAGCAATCTTTGCAACACTTTGTTATGTTATTGTATCACTCTTTTTAATTTTAACACTTGATGCTTTTGCAGTCAATAAAGAACGACTCAGAGAAGCCAAAAAACAGACAAAACTCTTAGAAAAAATCTACACAAAAGAGTCTTAAAATTTAAAGTTAAGACTTATTTGTACATTTGAATAATCATCACTCAGCAGATATTCCTGAGATGGCTCTTCAAGGCTAAAAAGTGTACTTACATACGATAATATAAACTGAAATCCGTGACTCTTCTTTGGTGTAATAGCTAAAGAGAGTGCAGGGATGGACTGATTGTAGGCATCAACATTATAAATATTAAATCTATAACTATCCTGTGCAAAAAGTGATGTGGATAGGCTTAGTAAAAAAATTACTGAGATTAAGGCTTTCATAATTTTCTCCATGACAATCAAATAAAGAGATATTTGATTTGAGTGAAATTATGATAGATATAGAAAAAATGTAGTATATAAATACATTTGGCAGTCTGGCAATCTTTTTGCAAAGACCCATAACTTTCCGTACTTACTTCACAGTAAGGTTGGCTTTTCTTATATGTATCAATGTGATAATTTTATCACAAAAAAGTTAATGAGATAACTTTGGGAAGTTTAGAGAAAAATAACATATTTTAAAGCATTAATTGGATAAAATAGATAAACAAATTATCATATCTATTTAAGGAAAACTATGTTTGAAGTCGTGATAGGGCTTGAAGTCCATGTTCAACTCAATACAAAAACAAAACTTTTTTGCTCGTGTCCAACGAGTTTTAATCATAAACAAAATTCAAATACATGCCCTACATGTTTGGCACTACCGGGTGCATTGCCGGTACTTAATAAAGAAGTAGTGCATAAATCTATTATGCTTGGAACTGCTCTTGAAGCCACTATTAACAGAGTATCTTATTTTGACAGAAAGTCATATTTTTATCCGGATTCTCCATCGGCTTATCAGATAACCCAGCTCTATACTCCTATAGTAGAGCATGGAAAACTGCAAATAGATTTTGAAGACGGTTCAAATAAGATTATTCGTGTAAATCGTGCGCATATTGAAGCTGATGCAGGAAAGAATATTCATGATGGTGATATATCAAAAGTTGATCTTAATCGTGCGGGAACACCACTTTTAGAAATCGTCAGTGAACCTGATATGAGAAGTGCAGAGGAGGCAATCCTTTATCTGAAAAAACTTCACTCTATTATTCGTTATCTTAATATTGGTGATGCAAATATGCAAGAGGGTAGTTTCCGTGTGGATGTGAATGTTTCTATTCGTCCAAAAGGTGATGAAAATCTTTATACTCGTGTTGAGATTAAAAATATTAACTCTTTTAAATTTATACAAAAAGCGATTGAAGTAGAGGTGGCTCGTCAAGTTGAAGCATGGGAAGATGGTACGTATGATGAAGAGATAGTCCAAGAGACACGTCTTTTTGATCAGGTAAAATCAGAGACTCGTTCTATGCGTGGAAAAGAGGAAGCGGCTGATTATAGATATTTTCCGGAACCTGATCTTTTAAAATGTGAAGTTACTGATGAAATGATGGAGAAATATACTCAGATTCCAGAGCTTCCAGACGCAAAGAAAGAGCGTTTTATATCTGAGTATGGTATGAGTGAATACAATGCTGCTGTAATCACAGCATTAGTTGAAACGGCAAACTTTTTTGAAACAATGATGGACGAAGATGGTGTGAGTGCTAAAACGGCCACAACATGGTTAAGTGTTGAGTTGCCTGCCCGTTTTAAGGGTGGTGTAAATATTACAAACTCTCCGGTAGATGCGAAAAAACTCGGCTTTTTGGTTAAGAGAATCGATGATAAGACGATTTCAGGAAAAGCTGCCAAAGAGGTTCTTGATTATTTAATGGAGCATGAAGATGTGAGTGTTGATGATGCAATCGATACACTTGGACTCAAACAGATGACAGATACAGGCGCCATTGAAGCTATGTGTGATGAGATCATCAATGCAAATCAAGATAAAGTAGAACAGTATAAAGCTGGGAAAGAGAAACTTTTTGGTTTCTTTGTAGGGCAGGTTATGAAGGCTAGTAAGGGTAGTGCGAATCCGCAGGCTGTAAATGAGATACTTAAAGCAAAATTGGGATAATAACGATGCTAAAACGTTGGATACTTGATTTTGCTTATTATTTAGATACATCAAAATCATATCAGGAACGGAAGCGTTTTTTTTATAATATTTTAGAAAATGATAAAAACCCCTATAAAAAATATATAGATATTTTTATGATTATGCTTATTTTTATAAGTGTTGGTGTGCTTATACGTGAGGTAAATTTTCATGTAAATGATTATCTTATGTTCTTTAGTAATTATGTCATTTCTCTAATATTTTTTATAGAGTATATGCTGCGTCTTTGGGTAAGTAGCAGTATAAGTAAAATTATTGTCACGCGTGCTGAACATGATAGCTTTTTGCATCGTGATGTTAATTTAGGTAAAGCTTTTAAACAGATACTCAAAGTAAAATTGAGCTATATGCTCTCTTTAAAAGCTATTATTGACTTTTTAGCAATTTTACCATTCTTTCATGAATTACGACTGCTTAGAATTTTTATTTTATTTCGTGTTTTTAAACTCTTTCGTTATGCAAAGAGTTTTCAAACACTCTCTTCTGTGCTTGCTACAAAAAGATTTGAGTTTTTAACACTTGGTGTTTTTGCTTCAGTGGTAATATTTGTAGCATCTGTTCTTATTTATGTAATGGAAGGGAATAATCCTGATTCACCGATAAATACATTTTTTGGAGCTATTTACTGGTCGATTGTAACCATTGCAACTGTTGGATATGGAGATATTGTTCCTGTTACAACAGAAGGACGCTTTGTCGCTATTTTGGTTATTACTGCAGGTATCGCTGTTTTGGCATTTACAACGTCACTTTTTGTCTCTGCCTTTACAGAAAAACTCGATGAGATTCGGGAGATTAAAACAATTGAAGATGTCTCAAAACTCAAAAAGTTTTATCTTATCTGTGGATATGAACAGGTTGCACGTGAGGTAGCTAGAAAGCTCTCTTTAAATGATAATTCAATTATTATAATAGATAGTGATTTAAATCGTGTGGAGATGGCTAAACAAGATGGTTTTACGGCACTGCAATATAATCCGGGAAGAGTTGAGAGCTATAAAAAACTCAATATAAATATGGATAAGCAGATAAAAGCAGTTTTATGTCTGCGTGAAGATGATGTTGAAAATGTCTATGCAGCACTCACTATTCGCTCAATCAATAAAGATGTCTTTATTCTCTCCTTGCTTATGAGTGACACTAACCGTAAAAAGCTTGATTTTGCAGGCATTAATATAGCTGTTTATCCTCAAGAACTTGTAGGACTTATAACAAAAGAGCTTATTGGTAAACCAGTTGCTTTTGAGGTAATTCATGAATTAAGAAGTGAAAATGCCAATGTGAAGATTGATGAACTTGGTATTACACAGCGTATAGTAGATAATTTTCCAACAGTTGGCGATCTCGGAAACAAAGAGTATAGAGTCGTACTTTTGGGAATCTACAAACATTCTCATAATAGATTTTATTTCAATCCTATTGATTCTACGTTACTTGAAGTTGGGGATTATCTTTTAGTGGTGGGGTATCAGGTTTTTATTTTAGAATTTGAAAAATATTTGCATACGAAGGTTAGAAATGGCTAAGACAACAGCGCTGATTTTTGGGTACAACAAATTTACTCATGAAATTGTCACAAATGTTGTTGACAAGTATGAGTATATTAAAATATTTTCTTTAGATGAGGAAGATGTAGAGAAGAGCAATGGTCGTGTTGAGATTTTTGATTTGAGCGATGAGTGGAGCAAACTTCGTAAAAATGTAGATATAGAACACTCTATGGCTTTTTGTTTACTTGAAGATAACGCTGAAAATATCTTTTTAACCATTTCATTACGTGCAAATTTTAAAGATTTAACGATTATTGCCGTAGCTACAAATAATGAGAGTGCCAATAAGCTTAAAATGGCAGGAGCAAGTAAGGTAATACCAATTGTTGAGACCACATCAGACATCATAGCAAATATGCTTGAAAAACCAATATCAAGTAAAGTTCTACATAGTATCTTGTATGAAGAGAGTGATTTGAAAATTGCACAGATTAAGATAGATAAAGAGAGTCATTTTAAAGATGAACAGCTTACAAGTATTGATTGGACACGCTATAATGGTATTATTGTTCTTTCGGTTATGCATGAAAATATGAAGAGTGAGTTTATTTATTCATCTAAAGCAAAACATCACGTGATACGTGAAGGGGATATCTTAATAGTTGTCGGATATGAAGCAGATATTCAAGAGTTTGAAAAGAAAATAGGGAGTAAGCGATATGTCAATTGGAGTCATTGGAGCTGGTAAATGGGGAAGTGCATTAGCATTTGCACTCTCACAAAAGAATGATGTTCTTATTAATTCTCGAACACCAAGAGAGATTGAGAACTTCGTCTCATTGCAAGAGATATTAGAGTGTGACTATCTTGTTATTACGGTACCGGCACAACAGGTTGCTTTATGGTTGGAAGAGAATTTTGTTTTTAACAATCAAAAAATTCTTGTTGCGTCCAAGGGCATAGAGGCATCAAGTGGAAGATTTTTAAATGAAATCTATCGTGAATATGTTCCTGATGAAAATATTGCTTTTCTCTCAGGACCATCTTTTGCAACTGAGGTAATGCAATCACTTCCTACAGCATTGGTTGTAAACTCTGAGAATGAGAGGTTGGCTGAAGAGTTTTCGGCACTTTTCCCTGATTTTATAAAAACATATAGTTCAACAGATGTTTTAGGTGCTGAAGTAGCAGGTGCATATAAAAATGTCATTGCTATTGCTGCAGGGATTTGCTTTGGACTTGAACTTGGAAACAATGCAGCAGCTGCGCTTATCTCACGTGGGCTTGTAGAGATGGAACGTTTTGGTGCTGCTTATGGAGCAAAAAAAGATACTTTTTTAGGTCTGAGTGGGGCAGGTGATCTTTTTTTGACGGCTTCATCGACTATGAGTAGAAACTTCCGAGTAGGTTTGGGATTGGCAAAAGGTCTCTCTCAAGAAGCTATACTGCGTGAGCTTGGAGAGGTTGCAGAGGGCATTGGTACTGCGTATGCACTTCGAGATATAGCTGAGAAAAACAGTCTCTATCTTCCAATTGCAACAGAAGTTTATGCAATGCTTGAAGGAAAGTCTCCGCAGGAATCTTTACAAGATCTCTTGACAAGTTAAGGAAAAAAGATGACCGAGTATAAAGTAGAGTTTGTAAAAATTGTAACAGCACTGATTATCGGTGTAGCAGTCTATTTTCTTGGTCTGAGTATTTTTAATGAAACACAGAGTCGTCTTTTAGGCGTTATTGCATTGTTAGTAACTTTATGGACAAATGAGGCACTGCATCTGGGTGTAATATCACTGTTGCCTATTATATTGTTTCCTGCATTGGGAATTCTTACAACAAAAATGACGACACCTAATTATGCACATCCAATTATCTATCTCTTTTTAGGCGGGTTTTTACTTGCCATTGCAGTTGAAAAGACAAAACTTCATATCTTTATAGCCAACAAAATTTTAGATTTTTTTCCGGCAACACCGCGGGGAATGATATTCTCTTTGACACTTACTTCTGCACTGCTTAGCTCAATTCTCTCAAATACAACGACGACGCTTCTGCTTATTACAATTGCGATATTTATTACTGAAAATGTGAAATTGAAGATGCGCTTTGCCTTGGCAATTGCCTATGGTGCAAGTGTTGGGGGCATACTCACGCCTATTGGAACACCTCCGAACTTAATACTTTTAGGTATTATGCAAGAGCATAATATGACACTTATTCCGTTTTTTCAGTGGATGTGGATGGTCGCGCCTTTGGTTTTTGTTATGCTTGTGAGTGTGAGTCTGCTGTTGAGCATTAGCGTTGGGGATATTGTGATTAAGAGAGATGCAAAGCCTAAACTCTTGGATGCTTCTCAGAAAAAAGTGCTGCTTTTGCTTGGCTCATTGATAGTACTTTTACTTATCAATGCACCGATGAAACCGTTTTGGCATGGGTTGGGTTTGAGTGAGAGTGGAATTTTACTTGGATTTGGGCTGTTGCTCTTTTTGCCTCCATTTAAAATTTTGGAGTGGAGTGATGATAGTAAAAAAGTCCCCTATGCAATAATGTTTTTGTTTGGTGCAGGCTTTTGTATTGCCAAAGCATTTTCTCAAACCGGTCTTGCTGATGAGTTGGCATCGTATTTATTAGATATGACGACACTCACCCCGATAGTGCTTCTTTTTAGTATAGCATTGCTAATAACCTTTACAACAGAGATAACTTCCAATACGGCACTCATCTCTATAATGCTGCCGGTTATCTACTCTGTAGCAGAACGTTCAGGCATCAATACGACACTTTTTATGATGGTAGCAACTATTTGTGCTTCGTATGCCTTTATGCTTCCTATTGCAACACCGCCAAATGCTATTGCTATGAGCAGTGGGGTTGTCAATGTACGTGATATGATAAAGTATGGAATAGTGCTCAATATTTTAGGGGTGTTTTTTATTGTAATGATCGCAAAATTTTTCTGGAGTGGGATACTCTCTTAAGAGGGAGTATCTTCTTTTTGTTCTTTTTTCTCTTTTGTTCGTTTGTAAAAGGTATAAAAGTCTTTGAGTATGAGAAAAAGGCAGTAAATCCATAAAGCATCAAGAATATAGTTCTCTTTAAAACCATTAAGACGCAGATAGATATAAGCTAAAAAGATAGGCCACTTTAAAAAGTAAAAAAATAAAATGCCGACACCGTATAATTCTTTCATGACGTTATCTTATCCAAGTATAATGAAAAACTTGGTAAAATTTTGAAATTTTATTAAGGTTGTAATATGGTAGTACATATTGTAATGTTTCAGTTTAAAGAAGAGAACAAGGCAAGAAATATCGCAAAGGTTCAAGATAAACTTGAGCAGTTAGAAGATAAGATCGATGTTTTAAAAACAATGGAAGTTGGTATAAATTTCAATGAGTCAGAGCGTGCAATGGATCTTTCACTCTATTCTACCTTTGAGACTCAGGACGATCTGCAGGTCTATGCTGTGCATCCAGAACATCTTAAAGTTGTAGAGCTTATAAAAGAGGTAACACTCGAATCCAAAGTTGTGGATTACTATCTTGATTATCCTGTAGAGTAGGGTTTACTTACGGCTACAGTTTGACGATAAAATAAAATAAAAAATAGACTTAAATCGTCATATTACTTTAAATCTATTCTCTTTTTTTGTAAGCTATTATGCTATTATCCTGCAAAAATCAATAAAGGATAGTTATGGAGCCAAAATTAGAGGATATTAGTGATTATAATACATTAAAAGGTGAGAAGAAGAGAGTTGTTTGGAGTGTTATTATTGTTGGAATTTTAATAGGTATAGGGTATCTTATTGCTTATAAGGTTTTTAATAATAGTGATGATGCTATAAAAACAAATGATACGATTAAAATTGTTCCATTGAGTAAAAATATTTCTGTCTAATAAGTTTTGCTACAATCTCAAGAATAAAAAAATAAGGTAATTGAATGTTAATGACAATAGTAGGTATATATACGCTTTATGTGGCTGTTTCAATATATACAAGTGTAATGCAAATAGGTTATGTTAACATAGCTAAAAGAAAAACTCCGGTTTTGCTCGGAGCGAGTGATTTTTTAAAGGCAGGAAATTATGCTGTAGCAAAAGAGAAACTTGCAATTGTCAATACTTTTGTAGATTATCTGCTATTTATTGCCTGGATAGCTGTGGGTATTAAAGCGCTAGAGCATCAGTTCTTTACATTAGAGAGTGAAGCGCTAAAAAATATAGCCATTGTGATGGGTTTTGTTGTTATGAACTATATTATTTCACTGCCGTTTTCCTATTATGAGAAGTTTGTTATTGATACAGAATATGGTTTTAATAAATCAACACTCACGCAGTGGATCAAAGATACACTTATCTCTTTGATAACGATGACAGTACTTGGTTCTTTAGTTGTATGGGCAATTTATGCGATTATGACAAGTGTAGAACTGTGGTGGCTTTGGAGCTTTGTGTTTATATTTGCTGTTGTTATAGCTATTAATATGCTCTATCCGACATTTCGTGCAATGTTTTTTGATAAGGTTAAACCGCTTGAGGATGAAGCACTTGATGCTGAAATAAAGCGTCTTATGGATGCAACCGGTTTTGTAAGTTCTGGAGTTTTTGTCAGTGATGCAAGTAAGCGTGATGCACGTCTGAATGCTTACTTTGGTGGATTTGGTAAGACAAAGCGAGTTGTACTTTTTGATACCTTGTTAGAAAAGCTCTCCACAAAAGAGCTTTTAGCAGTTCTTGGACATGAACTCGGGCACTTTGCACATGGAGATATCTATAAAAATATAGCACTTGTCGGTGCGATGCTCTTTGCAATGTTTGGAATCTTTGGTAATTTACCGGACTCTTTATATATGGAGCTGGGACTCTCAAAAGAGCCCTATGTTGTTATGATATTGCTGATGCTCTTTATGCCGGTACTTGGTTTTATAATGATGCCGATCATGGGAATAGTGAGTCGTCATAATGAATATGAAGCAGATAAGATGGGTAGTGAACTTGGTGGTCCTGCCGGAGCAATTGAACTTGCAAATGCTCTACAAAAGTTAGTGACTGAAAATAAAAGTTTCCCGCTTTCTCATCCTATTTATATCTTTTTTCACTATACACATCCTCCTGTAATTGAGAGGCTTAAAGAGCTTGGAGTAGATATTGGCTATATTGATGAGAGTGGACTTGCTGGTAAATGCGACGCAGATATATAGTTGAAGTACTCCTGCGTGAGGTTACGCAAACACTTCAAAAATTTCAAATTCCAAGAGCCTCACGTGAGGCACAATTGCTTTTAATGGCTTACCTTGGTAAAGATGAACTGTGGTTGCTGAGTAATCAGAAAAGTACAATAGAACTGGAAGATACTTTTTTTGATTGGATTGCACGAAGAAGTAAAAATGAGCCTTTTGAATACATTATAAATCGTGTCAGTTTTTACTCTGAGGAGTTTTTTATAGATGAAGGTGCCCTTATTCCCCGCCCTGAGACTGAACTTTTAATCGATGCAGTTTTAAACAATATTGAAGACAAAGAAGCAGCAATGACAATTGCTGAAGTAGGTGTTGGCAGCGGCATCATCTCTATAATGCTGGCAAAAAATCTTCCCAATGCAAAGATAATTGCTGTTGATATCTCTCCAAAAGCACTTGGAGTTGCTCAAAAAAATATTGAGAAGTTTGGTTTAGAAGAGCGTATTGAGTTGCGTGAGGGCTCTTTGTTTGAACCCATTAGTGAAAAGATAGATTATTTGGTATCTAATCCACCCTATATAGCAGAGGATGAAGTACTTGAGTCAAACCTCTCGTACGAACCACAAAATGCTCTTTTTGGAGGAAAAATCGGTGATGAAATCATTCAAGAACTTCTTGATGAAGTCTTAAAGCAAAAGATTAAGTTCTTTAGCTGTGAGATAGGTTATGACCAACAAGATAAAATACGTTTTTATTTAAAAGACACAGAAATTAAAAGCCTCGAATTTTATCAGGACTACTCTTTATTTGACAGAGGCTTTACACTAAAGGTATAGTTTATGTTAAAAAGAAATATATATTTAGATTTTAGTTACTTATTGGTAATTGCTGCGACTCTTGGGGCTGTTCTAGTTCTTGGTGCTGTTGTTGCACCTGTTATCTTTCATAGTGACAGATACCTTGTTGGTATGTTGATTGATCATTATAATATGGGCATGATAATGGGTGAGATTTTTCGTCGTTTTGCCTATTGGGCATATTTCTTAGCAGCATATATTGCTTTTTATGAAGTTTATATGTATAAAATGGGAAAACGTGATGCTATTGCTTTTGGAGCAGCCGTTACAGCAATATTTTCCTCTTTAATGTTTGCTGCAGTTTATGTTCCTAAAATCTTGTTAATGCAGTCTATGGGAAAAGAGGCGACACAGAGTGATACTTTTGCAAACATACATATAGCAAGTGAGATAGATTTTAAACTTTTAGCTATTGCTTTACTTGTTCTTTTTGTGCGCAGATTGATGCTTCTACGCATTGATTAGGAACTTCTTAACACTTTTTTAACACTTTTTCGATATCATCGTACAAAATTATAATAATAAGGTAGGGTTATGTCACTCTTTAAACTCTTTTTCCTCTTTTTTGTTTTTGTCTCTACGCTTTTTGCATATCCAAACTATTCTGACTCTTTGAAGTCTAAAAAGATATACCCAATGGGCAAGAAAATATTTCAAAAAAAGTGCGCAGATATCAATGTCAATAACTATAAAAGTTATGATGCACTTGTGGATGCTATAAAAAATACAAAAGGGTGCAGAAAGTTAAAAAGCAGTTATCAAGAAGCTTTGGCTCTCTATTTGTGGGATGTGCAAAGAGAAGCTAAGGTTGTAGAGAAAAAATATCCAAGCTTAGCGGTCTCTCATAAAGAGAAATGTCCGATATGCGGTATGTTTTTGTATAAATATCCACGATGGGTATCTATGATAGAGTACAAAGAGGGTAAAAAAGTTTACTTTGATGGTATGAAGGACCTTTTTAAATACTACTTCAAACATAAAAAAGATATAAAAGGCATCTATACAAGAGCTTATTATACACAAGAGACAATTGATGCCAAAGATGCTTATTATGTAATAGGAAGTGATGTGTATGGACCTATGGGACATGAACTTATAGGCTTTAAAGATAAAAAAGGTGCAAAACAGTTTTTGTTTGACCATAGAGGAAAAACAGTTGTTCGTTTTGATGATGTAACAGCTGCAATGGTGCATAAACTCGATGAATAAAATTAATTTCTATCTTCTAGAATATGCCTACAGTTATATTGTACGTCATAAGAATAAAAATATCTTTATCGTTACTGTCTTTACGCTTTTAGTAGCGCTGCTTTCTACACTTTTTTTTATTACAAGTTCTTTGCAGTATGAGTTAAAAGAACGAATATCAAACCAGAGTGATATCGTTATACAAAATTATAAAGCCGGAATGCCTGCGGCAATAGATACAGCTCTATTAGATAAATTATTGGAGATTGAAGGTATTACTGCAGGAAAACTTGAAGTGAAGGGGAAATATTACTTCAGTCAAAAAAAGAGTACCTTTTATCTTCTTGGTGTTGATGCTTTTGAGATGCAGGATGATCCGCTGATTGTGAAACTTTTAGATCAGTATGATTTGAGTGATTCAGAGATGCTTGTGAGTAAAAATGTCAAAGATGTTATGAATCAAGCCTATTACAAGGAGTATTTTAACTTTATAAAGCCTGATGGAAGTTTACAAAAGGTTACTATTAAAGCTGCTTTTGATGTAGGCAATAGGGTAGAGTTAAAAAACCTCATTATAATGAGTAAAGATACGCTACGTAAGATTTTTGGTTATAGTGCAAATAAAGGCAGTGATATTGCTCTGAGTGTTGCTAACAAAAATGAGTTAGATTTTATTAGCTCAAAAATCAGGCTTCTTTTGCCAAATGCAAAAGTGACATCCAAAGATGATCTGCTTTTGGAGTATGATAGACTTTTTGATTATGACAGTGGAGTCTTTCTTTCACTCTTTGTTATAGCACTTTTTACATTTTTTATTATCATTTACGATAAAGCAAATGGTCTTAGCAGTGAAGAGAAACGTGAGATAGGGATTTTAAAAGCGATAGGGTGGTGTGTAGAGGATGTATTGCATGCAAAATTCTATGAAGCATCGTTGCTTTCATTTTTTGCTTTTACATTAGGGATTGCTATTGCATTTGTCTATGTTTTTGTATTTAAAGCGCCACTGCTTGGTGCAATATTTACACATGAAAATATGTTAGATATTCAAAATTTTCAGCTTAATGTGCATATTGAGCTTTCTTATATTTTGCTTATCTTTTTGCTCTCTGTTCCTGTTTATATTGCAGCCACATTGATTCCTTCATGGAGAGTGGCAACACTTGATGCAGATGAGGTAATGCGATGATAAAGTTAGAAAATGTTTCAAAAATCTATGGTAAAAATATCAAAGCATTGCAAGATATTTCACTGAAGTTTGCTGAGGGTGAGTTAATTATCTTAAAAGGGGTAAGTGGGAGCGGAAAAAGTACTATCTTATCACTTATAGCAGGACTCTCTAAGCCGACTTTCGGAGAGGTTATTGTTGATGGGAAGAAGATATCAAAGCTGCCGGATCATTTTGCAGCCTCTTATCGACGCGATAACATCGGTATTGTATTTCAAAAATATAATCTTATTCCTGAGTTAAGTGTGCAAGAGAATGTACTTTTACCACTTTTTCCGCTTAATTTGCCACGTGAAGATATGCGCCAAAAAGCAAAAAAAGTCTTAGAGATGTTCTCAATAGAACATAAATCATCTTTGATGGTTAGAAATCTCTCTGGTGGAGAACAGCAGCGTGTAGCAATCTCTCGAGCAAATATTAATGATCCAAAGATTATTTTAGCAGATGAGCCGACTGCAAATCTTGATGAGAAGCTCTCACGTGAGTTTATAGAGATACTGCGTGAGCTCAAATCAAAAAACAGAACGATTGTAGTGGCAACACATGATCCGCTCTTTTTTGAGTTGGATTTTGTTGATAAAATTGTCAATATAGAGCATGGAAAGCTACTCTGATGTTTTTGACACCTGAGATAATTACGCTGAGTATTTTAAATTTACTCTTTGTTGTTTTTGCAACAATTGCATTTATAAATTCTTTAAAAATTGTTTTGAAGTATGATGCAAATGCAACGAGTTCTTATCAGTATGCTTTAGAGAAAAAGAGTTATCTCTCCGCAACAATTATCAAGTTTATATTTTATGTAAAGATTCCTCTTTTCATCTTCTTTGTCTATACTTTGGATGATCTCTCCAATATTTTACCGGGTGCTATGTGTGCAGCCGGTGTTGTCAGTGCTACAAGCTATGGTACACCACTGCTGTTTTTAAAGATACTCAATCTCTATGTTTTTGCTTTTTGGATAGTGCTTAATGATGAAGATATGAAGTATGAAGATCAGCCTTATCTCAAGCAGAAGTTTTTGCTTTTTTGTGTCGCGTACTTTCTTTTAATTGCTGAGATTATTGTTGAGAGTTTTATGTTTAATGGGATGGATATTAATAGTGTTGTTGATTGTTGTGGAGCAATTTTTTCTACGACTTCTGCAACATATCTTGCAGAGATATTAAGCTTATCACCAAAAATTTTATTGTCAATTTTTTATGGAGTTTTCATACTTCTAGTGCTCTTTTACTTTCTAAAAAACAGATATATTTATGCAGTATTAAATATTGTATTTGTACTTATAGCGCTTATTACGCTTATTGCGTTCTTTGGCACCTATATATATGAACAACCGACACATCATTGCCCATTTTGTCTTTTGCAGCGTGATTATAACTATATAGGCTATTTTTTATATATTATACTTTTTGTCGGAACATTTTTTGGTTTTGTCATCGGTATTATAGACTTTCAAGCCAAAGAGTTGCGCAAACGCTTTAATATTTCACTTCTGTATAACACTATTTATGTTGCTCTTGTGACATACTATCCTATAGCATATTATCTGAAAAATGGGGTATGGCTTTAGATAGTCTCTTTTTTATTGCCAAATTTCTCTTTCATCCAGTCAGAGGGTGATTGGTATTTTGCTTTTATGCTCTCTTCATCAAAAGGGTACTCATAGTGGCTTGTGTACTCAAGAATGGTTTTGTAGGCTTCGTTGATCTGAGCACTCATCTTTGTAGCCTTGTCAATATCGTCCTTATGTTTGTCAGGATGCCATTTTTTCATAAGATTTTTGTATCTGTTTTTGATCTCTTTAAGGGAGGATTGCTCACGCAGACCAAGGAGTGATTTGGCCTTCATGATTTTTTCGAATGATGTGGACAAGATTAATCTTGTTGTTGTCTCATATATGCTGGAATGTCAAGGTAGTCGCTATCCAAGTCACCACCAACGACAAGGCGAGGACGAATTTTTGCAACAGGAGCAGAGGGTTGCTCTATTTGATTATTTTCAGGAGCAGGCTTTTCGTCTAATTCTCTTTCAAAACCGGTTGCGACAATAGTGATTTTTACATAGTTCTCAGCAAGTGTAGCATCTGTAGAAGTTCCCCAGATAACCTCTGCGTCATCATGTGCGCTCTCGTGAACTACTTCCATAGCTTCAGCAAGTTCCATCATTGGAAAGTCAGGATGCATACTGAAGTGTACAAGAACACCCATTGCACCATTGATTGACATATTATCAAGTAGTGGCGACTCAATGGCTGCTTTGATAGCTTCATACGCAGCATTTTCACCTTCATGTTCACCAACACCCATGAGTGCCATACCTTTATGGCTCATTACAGTTTGAAGATCGGCAAAGTCAAGATTAATGTCATTTTCACCGCTTGATAAAATAACACCTGAAGTTCCGCTTACTGCTTGTGCTAAAACAGAATCAACGATTTTAAAGCTCTCTTTTAAGCCCAGTTTTCTGTCAATAATTGAAAGGAGTTTGTCATTTGGAATCACAACAATAGAATCACTCTCTTTTTTAAGTTCTTCTAAACCGCTCTCTGCAAGTTTGAGACGTTTACGACCTTCAAACATAAAAGGTTTTGTAACGATTGAAATTGTAAGGGCACCAACCTCTTTTGCAATTTGTGCAACGACAGGAGCAGCACCTGTCCCTGTTCCCCCGCCAAGACCTGCAGAGATAAATACAATGTCAGCACCCTCTAAGGCTGAACGAATATCATCATAATTCTCAAGTGCAGAATCCTTTCCAATGTTTGGTTTCATACCTGCACCAAGACCTTTAGTCAGCTTTGCACCGATTTGGATCTTTGTTGCAGCATTCGTTTCGCTAAGCACTTGTGCATCAGTATTGACAAGCATCATCTCAATTCCTGTAACACCTTCATTGATCATATGCCCAATCATATTACCACCGCCGCCACCGACGCCTACTGCTATGATTCTTGCTCCACTTGGGTTATGTGTCTCTTCTATTACAAACGGTTCCATATTTCACTCCTTTAAAATAACTGGGTTGCCCAATTCCAAAATTTGCTTAAACTTCCTGCTTCGTCACTTTTTTTACTTTGTGCTTCTTCAAGATTGATCATTTTCGCTGCCTGTTCCTCTTTTGCAACAGGTGTTGTGAGATTTTCTGTTGTATCTGAAAGATCTACGCTAATACTCTCTGTTGGTGTTTCATTTGTATGACGTACACGCTTGTTCACATCAATTTCGTATGCTGTGTATGGATATGCAGCATACATAATCAACCCAATTGCACTTGCATATTCCGGTTCTCTGAGTGTATCAAAAAGACCATCCATCTCACGTGGTTTTGCAAGGCGTACTGGCATTGAACCAAATGTTGCAATTGCCAAGTCACGAATGCCTTCCATTTTTGAAAAACCACCTGTGAGTACAACACCTGCACCAATCTGTTCTTTAAGCCCACTTTTTTCAATAAACTGTGCTAATATCATTAGTGTCTCTTCAACTCTTGCAAAGATAACATTGTGAACAACTTCTAAAGAGACTTCATGTGTTGTCTCTTCATCACCAATAATAGGCAGTTCAATCAAGTCATTGCTCGGAGTCAGAAGTGAACCATATGTTAGCTTTACTTTATCTGCAATATTAAGCGGAGTATGTAGAGCCATTGAAAGGTCACTTGTAACATGATTAGAACCAACACCTAGGTATTCATTGTATCTGATTGAGTTTCCAGAGTATATTGCGATGTTACTAGTATTTCCACCCATATCAATAACAGCAGCTCCAAGCTCACGTTCATCTTCATTGAGTGTTGCAATCGCTGAAGCGTAAGAGTTAAGAACAATGTTTTCTACTTCTACACCTGCACCTTTGACAGCTTTTTTAAGATTGTTAAGGTTTGATTTTTGTGTTGTGATAATGTGTGTTTCAACTTCTAGGCGTGAGGCGTTCATCCCAAGTGGATCTTCAATATAATCCTGGTCATCAACTTTAAAATTAAATGGTAGAGCATGTAGAACTTCATACTCATTTGGAATGTTGGCATTATATAAAGATGTGTGCATAACACGTTTTATCTCTTCAAAAGAGATCTCTTTTGATTGAATATTTACAATACCATTTGAATTGAGACTTTTAGTATATGCTCCAGAGATTGAAACAATGGCACTTGACACATTGGAACCTGAAACTCTTTTTGCATCTTCAACAGCAGTTTTTATACTGCGTGAGGCAAGTTCAATGTTAGTAATACTTCCTTTTTTGAGACCTTGTGCTTTTGTTGTTCCAGCTCCTGTAATGGAGATTGTATTATCATTAGCAATCTCAGCTATAACAGCACAAATTTTTGTTGAGCCAATGTCAATGGCTAAAACAGTTCTACTCAACTTAGAGTCCTTTGATAAATATCTCAGTTTGGTACTTGTTTTGGAGGGTTTTTAGAAGACCTTCACTAAACATTGTACTTTTTAATCGAGTGATAACATCACCTTGATTACTATTCTTGTTAGTAAGCAGTTTTTGTTCCAAAATGTTGAATAAAATAACTTTTCCGTCTTTTAATGTTATAAAAGCTCTTTTTTTCTTTGAAACAAAGAGTTTTTGCAGAAACTCTGCTGTCTCCTCTTTTGATAGCTTATCCATTGCATCTACTGAATTAACAGTAATAAAATCGGTAGTTTTACCTTTGAAGGTAGCCAACGAGTTGTTTGCTAACTCAAGAAGCTTCTCTTTTCTTGTTTGTTTTAGGTAAAGCGGTAAAACTTCAGAACGTGCTGCTTCAAAACTTTTTGGTACTGCCGGGTTTGTTTTAACTAACTCAATTATATAGTAAGTATCGTTAACAAGCACAGGTTTTGCATAAGGTTTTGTAGTAGAAAGTGCTTTTATTTTTTGAAGTGCTTCTGCTCCAAGTGGATTTTTTGATGCAGAAAGTGTCAGTGTTTCTTTTGTAACACTTGGATCAAGTTTTCCTTTTTTAAATGCGATGTAAGTTCTCAGTGCTGCATCTTTAGATGCTTTTGCATTTAGCTCTTTAACAACTGCATCTTTTGCCTTTTCAAGTGGAATAATCTTTTCTTCACTGTCTTTAAAGTGAGTTCTGTTTTGCTGGTAGTGTTTTGCAATGGCAGCTTCATCATACTCTTTTGTTACAGGTGCTTGTTTTACATAGTTGATTTCATAGCTTACATCTGTCATAAAGTTGTTTTTCATACTCTCCCAGAAAGCTTTGAGTTTTGCATCGGATGTGTCAACACTAATCATAGCTTCTGAAAGAACCTGATACTCGATTTTGTCTGCAATACTTAAAAGAGTATTTAAAATCTTTGTTTCGTTTTTTGAAGCTTTAACCGGTAGAAGTTCCATAGTCTTTTGTAAAAGAAGTTCTCTTCTTAGTCCTTTTTCATACTCTTTTGGAGTCATTCTGTTTTGTGAAAGAACCTGTCTGTATGTCTCTTTGTCAAAAGCACCGTTTTTATAAAAAACTTTTTGAGATTTGATTACTCTAAAAAGCTCAAGGTCACTAACCATTAAGTCATATGATTGTGCAAGGTTCACAAGATATGCTTGTTGAATAAGTTGTTGTAGAGCCTGTTTTTGCAAACCAAATTGTTTGGCTTTCTCTTCATCAAAATTACCTTGCAGCATTTGATTATATTGTTGATAAAGACGAGAGTAGGCTTTTTGCAATTCACTCATAGATATCTCAACATCACCGACTTTAGCAACAGCGCTTGCTTTGCTTCCATATTTATATTGTCCCCAACCGACAAAACCAGCCCCAATAAAAGCAATAGTCGAAATCCAAATGGTAATTATAAGCCATTTTTTGTGTCTTTGCATCCATGTAATCATAAAAAAGATACCTTCTTAATTCAATTTTATGTAATTCTAGGTAAATTCGCCTTTAAACTTGATAAAGAGAAGTTACAAAGGTATAATTTTGTTATGAAAAATGAAGAATTGAAAAATAGAGACTTGGATGTTCTTTGGCATCCTTGTACGCAAATGAAAGATCATGAAAAATTACCGCTCATACCGATAAAAAAAGCCCATGGAGTTTATCTGGAAGATTTTGAAGGAAATCGCTATATTGATGCGATTAGCTCATGGTGGGTTAATATGTTTGGACATACTAACAGTTATATAAATGAAAAGATAAAAGAGCAGTTAGAGTCATTAGAACATGTTATACTTGCAGGATTTACACATGAGCAGGTTGTGCGGCTCTCAGAGCGTTTAGTCAAACTAACACCAAAAGGTTTAGATAAATGTTTTTACTCAGATAATGGCTCCTCTGCGGTTGAAGTAGCATTGAAGATGAGTTATCATGCTCATTTAAATTCAGGCGAGAAAAAACCACTTTTTGTTTCACTAACGAACTCATATCACGGAGAGACTATTGGAGCTTTAAGTGTTGGTGATGTAGAGCTCTATAAAGATACCTATGAACCGCTTTTAATGAAGACTATTCAAACACCAGTACCTCAAGATATGAGTAAAGAGAGTGCTATAACAGCTGCAAAAGAGTTTGAGACTCTGTGTCAAAACAGAGCAGATGAGATGAGTGCCATCATTGTTGAGCCTTTGATTCAGGGAGCAGGGTATATGCATATGTATCATTCCCATTTTCTTGTTTTGTTGCGTGAGATATGCAGTCGTTATAATATTCATCTTATTGCCGATGAAGTTATGGTTGGATTTGGGCGTACAGGAGAGCTTTTTGCTTGTGAGAAAGCCGGAATATCACCTGACTTTTTAGTGCTTTCAAAAGGGCTTACGGGTGGTTATCTTCCACTTTCGGTAGTGCTTACTTCTAATGATATTTATGCAAAATTTTATTGTGATTATAATGAGCATAAAGCTTTTTTGCACTCACACTCTTATACCGGTAATGCTTTGGCATGTTCTGCTGCAAATGCAACTTTGGATATCTTTGAAAATGAAAATATTATAGAAAAAAATAGGCAAAAATCTGCTTTTATGGCACAAGAGCTTGAAAAATTCAAAAGCTTAAAGAATGTTGCGCAAGTGCGTCAAACAGGAATGGTTTGTGTGATAGAGCTTAAAGGATATACGGTAAAAGAGCGTATTGGTTTAAAAGTTTATGAATATGGATTGAAACATGGTGTTCTTTTGCGTCCGCTTGGGCATATTGTCTATTTTATGCCGCCATATATCATTACTGAAGATGAAATCAAAAAGATGATGGATGTAGCTTATGAAGCTATTAGAGCTCTTTAAGTTTAGTCGAATTCACAATTCGTTGTATTACTCTCAAGCATAAGCAGTCTGCAACTTTTTTCTAAAATGGCTAACTCTTTAGCCATTTCATGTATATCTCTACTATACGCATAAACACCATATCCTCGAATTACCATAATGTTTGTCTTGTTTGTTTGAAAATAGTAGGCTATTTCACTTTGCGCTCTATCGTACCAGTCGTCAAACTGTTTTGGGTCATAAATTTCAATAGAACCAATCTCTTGGTGCCCAAAATAATCTTTTGGAATGATAATATTATGATCGAGCGAGTAGGCTGTAGTAAATTGTGGCATTGTAAAACAGATAAATTTTGCTTCTGATATTTGAGAATAGATTGAGTGGTGAATATTAGCATCAAGACTAGCCTGATTCCAACGGTAATCTTTTTTAAAATAGAGCTCAATAAGTGTGTTGTCATCTATTGCATCAAATATAGCTTCTTTTGTATTGATAAGAAAACGGCTTGCTTCAGTTTTTGCTGAGAGCGAACCGTGGTATATACCAAAGAAGTCCTTTCTGTACATAGAAAGTGCCAGTGAAGATAGCTTCTCTTTAAGATGTTGCTTATTCATAATTTTATTTAAACCAACTTTTCATTTTGTCTATAACTGAATCAAGTACACTTTCATGTGGTTTTGATTCAATTCCAAAAGACTCTTGGAGTTGATTGAGCAGTTCTAACTGTTCATCATTGAGTTTTTTTGGATACTGAATGTTAATGATAGCAATCAAATCACCTTTGCCATGTCCATGAACATCATCAATACCTTCGCCTCTAAAAGTATAGCGTTGTTTATCTTTTGTTCCAATATCGAGTTTTAGCTCAAGCTCACCTGTAAGTGATGGAATCGTTAACGTGTCACCTTTTACAGCTTGTGTAAAGAATACCGGAATTTCAATATAAACATCATTGTCATTTCTTATAAAGTGCTTGTCAGGTTTGACCTCAAAAGTGATATAGAGATCTCCTCTGTGTCCGTTTTTGCCAATGTTGCCTTTTCCTGAGACTCTTAAACGATTACCAGAATCGATTCCTTTTGGAATAGTGATAGTAATCTTTTCACTTACTTCTTCATAGCCGTTCCCGCGACATACTTTACATTTTTGAGTTGCAGAAGAGCCTGTTCCATGACATACTGGACAGGTCTGAGAGAAGGTCATAAAGCCTTGTTTCATATAGACCTGACCTTGTCCTTTACATTGCGGACAGGTTGAGAGCTTACCATCTTTCGCACCTGTGCCCTTGCAGGCTTCACATGCTTTTTTATATGTATATTCTATCTCTTTTTCACAACCAAAGATAGCTTCTTGGAAGCTGATGTACATATCGACATTCATATCAAGGGGATATTTGTCCATATCTGCCGGGTTTTGGCGTCTTCTGCCACCACCTCCAAATCCGCTGAACATCTCTTCAAAGATAGCACCAAGATCATCAAATCCTGTGTGAGAAGCACCACCGCCTCCACCCATGCCTTGCAGTCCTTCTTTGCCATATCTGTCATAAATACTTCTTTGTTGATCATCACTAAGGCACTGGTATGCCTCATTACAAAGTTTAAATTTATGTTCTGCCTCTTTATCTCCCGGATTTTTATCGGGATGATATCTTTTTGCCATTTTTCTATAAGCTTTTTTGATCGTCGCCTTATCTGCGTCACGTGATACTTCTAAAATCTCATAATAGCTTAACTCTTCCATGAACAATCCTATATATGTTAAAAATTTTTTTGTGAAATTATACCCATTTTGTAATTTAAAATAAATACTTTGATGATATAATCTCTCTTATGAAAATAGTTATAACTACTTTAATATTGCTTCTTTTTTTTATTTCATGTTCAAAAGAACCAAAAATAGGTCTTAAAGAGTTACCAAATACCCGACTGCAGCCTACGACTTTTAGTGCTTTGCCAGGTTTTGCTGCAGATGATTTTGATGCGGTTTTAAGGCATTTTGTAGAGAATTGTCAAAGAAAAAAAGTTCCAAATATCTATACTGATTTATGTTACAAAGCACAAAGTGCTTTTGATACAAAAGAATTTATTACACAAAATTTTGCACCTTTTTTGATTCTTAATAATAAAAAAGAGAATAAAGGGAGATTGACAGGGTACTATGAAGCACAGATAAATGCTTCATATATGAAGACAGATCGCTATAAATACCCTGTATATGCTACACCTAAAGATTTGGTGACAGTTGATCTTGCTACAATCTATCCAGAACTAAAACATTATAGACTGCGTGGTCGTTTGGTTGGCAACAGGCTTTTGCCATACTACAGCCGAGGTGAAGCAATAGCAAATGATTTGAATGCTTCCATCCTTTGTTATTGTGATTCGCCTGTAGATAAATTCTTTTTGGAAGTTCAAGGTTCAGGAATTGCAAAATTTGAAGATAACAGTTCTATCTATCTGGGTTATGATAATCAAAACGGACATAAATATCGCTCAATTGGAAAGTATCTTGTAAAAAGAGGAGATCTGACACTTCAAGAGGTCTCACTCCAAAGTATAAAAAAATGGTTGCAAGAACATCCTCAAAAAGTTGATGAGGTGCTTAACTATAATAATTCCATGGTATTTTTTTCTAAAAGAGAGCAGGGAGCAACAGGTGCCCTTGGTGTAGAACTTACCCCTATGCGATCTGTTGCAGTTGATAAAAGGTATATTTTGTTGGGAAGTATGTTATACTTAAATGCAGATTTAGAAGATAAAAATATTCATAAAATAGTATTTGCAGAAGATACCGGTGGTGCGATAAAAGGAAGTGTTAGAGCAGATTTGTTTGTTGGCAGTGGTGATAAAGCACTTGAATTTGCAGGCAAACTCAATGCACCCTTGCATCTTTGGTTATTATTACCAAAAGAGAAAGTAGTAGGTAGAGATGAATAATTCATTGGAAAAATTTAACAGACTTGTTGATGCACTGCAGGAGTTGCCTACAATTGGTAAAAAATCTGCGACACGACTTGCCTATTTTATGATTATGAATGACACTTATGTTGGTCTTAAAATATCTCACGCAATTGAAGATGCCATAGGAAGTTTGAAAAAATGCCGTATGTGTGGAGGAATGAGTGAAGATGAACTTTGTCATATATGTTCTGATGAATCACGTGATACTACGCTTTTGTGTATTGTAGAAAATGCAAAAGATATCTTGCTTTTAGAAGAGAATGGTCTTTTTGATGGGAAATATTTTGTTCTTGGCTCACTTGAAGAGATTTCTGTGGCGCATCTTGAAAATATTGTAAAAGAGGGCATAGAAGAGATACTCTTTGCACTAACTCCTTCTATTGCAAATGATGCAGTAATTATGTACATAGAAGATAAATTAAGTGCTTATAATGTAAACTTTTCAAAAATTGCGCAAGGTGTTCCTACCGGAGTGAGTTTAGAAAATATTGATTTGCTCTCTTTAACAAGAGCATTGGAAGATAGGGTGAGGGTATAGATGAGATTTTATATAGTTATGGTGTTGTTGGTTTCTTATTTATTTGCGGATGTTGACAAGGTATGTCAAACGACGCAAAAGGTTGATGAAGCAAAAAGTCAAATTAAGATTGAAAATATTAGTAATGACAGATCAAAAGAGAATATGCAAAAATGGTTAGATGGTAGTTTTGGTCTGAAGCCATATCGCAGTAACTATCTTTTGCCCTTTGGCATTGCAAAAAATAAATATGTTTCACATAAACCTAAGGTATCGTATCGAAATATAGAGGCTGAACTTCAGGTAAGTTTGAAACTTATGTTTGCAAAAAATCTTTTTGGATTGCACGGGAAGTATTATGCTTCTTATACACATAAAGCTTTTTGGCAGATATATATGGAGTCATCACCTTTTAGAGAGAGTATTTATAATCCTGAAGGTTTTGTTGTCTTTCCTGTTAGCGATAGACATTCAGGCTTCAATATCCGCTCTGTGAAATTTGCTATTGCCCATCAGTCAAACGGACAGCCTAATACAGAAGACAGTCTATATTATAAGGGTTATAACCTTTCAAAAAGTATTAATTATCTCTATACAACAGTGACACTGCAACATAAGACACTTTTAACAGATATAACACTAATGGCACCTTATTTGGGTAAACAAGATTTAGATGACAATCCAGATATTATGAAATATCTTGGTTACACAAAGGTAAAATGTAGTTATTTTTATAATGAGCATATGTTTACTTTAATGGTTCGAGGAAACATAAGCAGTTTAAAAGGAGCAGTAGAAGCGACGTACTCTTATCCTGTGTTTGATGATATTTATCTTTATATGAAATTTTTTAGTGGTTATGTTGAGTCTTTGGTAGATTATGACAGAGAAGTAACAAAATTTTCAATAGGTTTCTCTTTTTCTCGCTAGAGTAAGAAACTTTTTTGCATAGCTTCTTTTATAGCTGCTTTTTTTAGTTTATGTTGCGTGAAAAGCTCATTTGCCAATACTCCTTGACCTAAGAGCATATCGGCTCCATCTTTAAAGGGTAATTGCTTCTCTTGTGCCATTTGTAGAAAGGGCGTTACTTTTCCGTAGATGGCATCTGCACAATAATGTGTATTTTTCAAAAGATTTTCAAGAAGCTCTTTTGGAGCTGGAAGCTCTTCATCTTTTAGTCCTGCACTTGTTGTGTTGACCACTAAATCATAAGAAGAGAGTTTAAAATCATTCCATGTAAATATTTTACAGCCTATTGTTTTGAAAAACTCTAAACGCCCAGCACTTCTGTTTAAAACACTCACCTGCATATCTTCTTCTAAAAATTTTGCAGCTAAGGCTTTTGCTGTACCACCGGCACCGATAATAAGGATATTTTTAATTTCATGAAACTCTTCAATTGCATATAAAAATCCATCTGCATCGGTATTGTAGCCTATGAGTCTGTTTTCTTCTTT
Source organism: uncultured Sulfurimonas sp. (assembly GCA_964528435.1). Lineage (GTDB taxonomy): Bacteria > Campylobacterota > Campylobacteria > Campylobacterales > Sulfurimonadaceae > Sulfurimonas. The sequence continues at coordinate 32,921 of CAZGSK010000003.1, forward strand.
GACGATAGTATTGACAACACCGACTTTATTAGCAAAGCCTCGAATCTCATCGCAGGCATTAAATGCAGCTTCTTTGTGGGGAACTGTAATATTTGCACCGCTTAGTTTTAGATTGAAAAAGGTCTCACGCAGTTTTGCTCCATCTAAAAGATGAACACGTGTGTAACAAGCGGGGTAGTTGCAGTGCTTAAAAACAGTGTTGTGCATAAGAGGGCTGCGTGAGTGTGATACCGGATCACCAAAGATTGCAAAAAGTTTCACTATTTTTTATCCAAGTCTTCAAGGGAGTGAATGAGTGCTCCGAGTTTGTTTTTCACTTCGAGATATTCGAGCTCATTTACACTGTCTGCAACAATACCCGCACCGGCTTGTAGCACTACTTTGTCTTTTGTAACAAGAGCGGTACGTATAGTGATAGCACTGTCCATATTGCCGTCAAATCCAAAGTAGCCTATACTTCCACTGTAAAATCCACGTTTTAAGCCTTCATACTCAGCAATAAGTTCCATTGCTCGAATCTTTGGTGCACCGGTCATGGTTCCTGCTGTAAATGTTGCCATAAAAAGATCAAACATATCTTTATCATCTCGAAGCTCTGCTACAACATCAGAGACAATGTGCATTACATGAGAGAAACGCTCTATGTGCATCATATCTTCTACTTTGACTGTTCCTGTTTTAGCTACTCGACCAACATCATTGCGACCTAAATCTATGAGCATTAAATGTTCAGCTAACTCTTTAGGGTCATTTAAGAGCTCAATTTCAAGTTCTTTATCACGCTCTTTTGTTTTACCGCGTTTTCTTGTTCCTGCAATAGGACGTAGAAGAAGTTCACCGTCTGTAAGGCGCACCATGACTTCAGGTGAAGATCCAACAATGCTAAAATCCTCATACTCCATTAAAAACATATAAGGAGAAGGGTTTTTCGCACGCAAAATTCTATAAAAAGAGAAAGGGTCCACCTTGATATGGCGTGTAAAACGGTTCGTCATTAAAATTTGAAAAACATCACCGCTTTTAATCATCTCTCTTGATCTCTCTATCATCTCAAAAAATTTCTCTTTTGAGTGCGCGTAGCTTCCTTTGTCGTTACCGACATTCATTACCCTGTGTTTATACGTGTAGCTACTTTTGAGGTCTGCTTCAATATCTTTAAATTTATCTGCAAACGCTTGCAGTGTAGAGATGAGAGTGATTTTATGATTTCTATGAGAATAGACAAGAACAAGTTTTGGGAGTATGAGATCCAAATCAGGAGTATGTAGCTCATCTACAAGATTATCCATACTTGAACCTAATTTTGGCTCAAAGACTTTTACCATGTCATAACCAATAAAGCCTATGAAGCCATCCACATAGCCGACTCCAAGCTCTTTAGTCGCTTTTTTATAGATACTTGTATCTATTTTTTTATAGTACTCTTTTAAAAATGTAAATGGATTCTCTTTGTGTGTGTGTTTCGTACCATCTTTGTCTGTATAGACTGTTTTGTCATCGATATACTGTAGGCGTTCTCTTGCCCCAATACATATAAAAGAGTAGTTCCCTTCACTAGCTCCGGCACTTTCAAAAAGGTAGGATATTTCATCTGGAAACATCTCACGTATTTGTGAATAGACCGCTATTGGTGCTAATTGGTCAAGCGTAAATTGTTTTGAGTGTATCAAAGTCTGCCTTGAAAAATATTTATTTAAAATTATAGTTTTACTAAAAATGCACCCGGTTCAACTTTAGCACGGAGAACTCTTTTTGCATTGTTTGCTTCTTTTCTTGTACTAAATGGACCTACAAGAACTTTCTTAAGATTACCAACTTTATGAAATTTATAATTAAAGCCTAGTCTTTTGATAGAACCTAGAAATTTTTTGTTTGGTTGGTATTTAGAGAATGAACCAACTTGAATATAGTACTTAATGCCTGATGTTGCTGTTTTTGTTACTTTTGTAGTTGTTGTTTTTACAGGTTTATTTACTGTTTTTGTTGGAGTTTTTTTAGCTGTAGTAGTAGCTTTTTTTACAGGAGCAGCTGCTGTTTCATTTTGGCTCTCTTTTTTTAGCTTTTGTGCTATTTTGTCTAAATCAGCATCAGTAGAAGAGTCATCTTCCATAACTTGAACCTCTTCAAAAAGTGGTTCTTCCTGTACATTCTCCTGGACAACTTCTTTTTGTGGTTTTGGTGGTAAGACTGCTTGAGGTAAGTTGTCATTAGAACCTGAATTCATTGAACTCATAAGCATTAAAACAACAATCAAAACTACACCCAGTGTTGCTACTGCTAGTATAATTTTTTTGTTTGAACCTGACGCATTTCCTTTGTTAAGTACAATATCACTCAGTTCGTTTTTATCATCCATAATCTTACCTCGAATTTTATTTTTTACTAAAGTCTCTTGTTATTATGATACCAAAAATAGGATAAAGAAACAAGTTACATATGCTTGGACCAAGAAGCTCCACGCTCTTTGGCGTAGACATCATACGGCAGAACAAGAATATTATACTCATCAGGCATATCATTATTAGGAAACATTCTCCACTGTTTTGGTTGTTTTGCAGCTAGTTTCATACTAATCATTTTGCCTAATTGTATAGCTTCTTGCAGTGTTGTATGCCCTTTATGGATATAAACATGCAGATGCCCTTCTGTCTTACTTTTGTAAGCAGTAAAGTTAATAAAACCTTCCTCACGCAGAAGAAGTTGTGCTTTATGGTAAAATCTTTCAGGGTCACGACCATTATAATCAATAACAATGTTCTCTACTTTATTCATTTTATTTACTAAAGAGTGAGCAACTGTTATCTCACCTTTGAGGTGTTGATTGATTACAGCTTGTGTAAGCGGTGCATTTACTTTTTCAAACTTGTTATAAAAAGTGCGCCCTTTAAATGAGATTTTATCTACTACTGTATCACGTTTGATCCAGTAGTGATCACTTACCATTTTTATGAGTTTTAGGTCCATTGCAGTCATTGCGGTCTGCCTTTATTAATATGTTGGTTGGTTATAAATTACAAAGTTTTGTGCTAACTCTTTTAACTCTTCTTTGATTTTAGCTTGGAGCTCTGTATTGTTGATGTCATCTAAAACATCAGCCATTTTGTTGGCAATGAGTTCAAACTCTTTTTCTTTCATACCACGACTTGTAAGTGCTGGACTTCCTACACGAATACCAGAAGTTACAAATGGACTTCTAGTCTCACCTGGAACAGTGTTTTTATTTACTGTGATACCAGCATTGCCAAGTGCAGCATCTGCATCTTTTCCAGAGATCTCTTTACCGACAAAGCTTACAAGTACAAGGTGATTGTCTGTTCCGTCACTTACTACATTGTAGCCACGTTTCATTAGCACATCAGCAAGAACAGCAGCATTTTTCTTTACCTGTTGTGCATACTCTTTCCATTCAGGGCTTAAGTTATGTTTGAATCCAACTGCTTTTGCAGCGATTACATGAACAAGCGGTCCACCTTGCAGGGCAGGGAAGATGGCAGAGTTGATTTTTTTAGCAATATCTTCATCATCTGTCATAATCATACCACCACGAGGTCCAGCAAGTGTTTTATGTGTCGTAGTTGTTACAACATGTGCGTGAGGGAATGGGCTAGGGTGCTCACCGGCAGCTACAAGACCTGCAATGTGTGCAATGTCGGCAAATAAAATTGCACCAACTTCATCAGCAATTTCACGGAATTTTTTAAAGTCAATCTCACGTGCATATGCAGAAGCACCACAAACAATTATTTTTGGTTGAACAATTTTAGCTATATCTAAAACTCTCTCATAGTTGATGCGACCATCAAGCTCCACACCATAGGTAAATGAGCTGTAGTTTTTCCCTGAAAAACTTGGTTTTGAACCATGCGTGAGGTGTCCACCATGACTTAAGTCCATACCAAGAAGTTTGTCACCTGCTTTAAGAAGTGCTGCATAAACCGCACCGTTTGCTTGAGAACCAGAGTGTGGTTGAACATTTGCATATTTACATCCGAAAAGCTTACAAGCTCTCTCAATAGCAAGTTGCTCTACACCATCAGCATATTCACATCCGCCATAGTAACGTTTTGCGGGATAGCCCTCTGCGTATTTGTTTGTAAAAACACTTCCCATAGCTTCCATAACAGCAGGAAGGGTAAAGTTTTCAGATGCAATCATCTCCAAATGGTCTGTTTGTCTCTCTAACTCTTTCTCACATAGGCTATAAACTTCTTCGTCAAACTCTTTTAAAAAACTCATCGTTGTAAATTCCTTATAGTAATAAAAATATGCCTATTATACTAAAAGTATCATAATATAGTTCTGAATAATAATCTTTATTATTTTTAATTTTTTTAATTTCTTTTTTAATGGAAAATAATTTTCCTTTAAGTTGAATTGTGAGACAATCAATGATATTAGATAAAGAAGGATAAAAAATGAGACAGTATGAAACATATAGATGTAACAAGTGTGGCAATGTCGTTGAGATTCAGAGTGTAGGTGGAGGTGAGCTTTACTGTTGTGGTGAGGCCATGGAGATGATTACTGATAACCTTACTTTGGTTAATTTAATGAAAGCTGTTGCCGGTGAATCTATGGCTCGAAACAGATATGAATTTTATGCAAAGGTTGCTCAAAAAGAGGGATATCGTGATATTGCAGCACATTTTCAACGCGCAGCTGATAATGAAAAGACACACGCAAAACTACAACTTGCATTGCATAATAGAATGAAGTTTGAGAGAGAAAGTAATTTTGGCAATACTGAGGAGAATCTACAAGATGCCATTAGCGGTGAAAACTATGAAAACACGACAATGTATCCTGATTTTGCAAAGATAGCTAAAGAAGAGGGATATCGTGAAGCAGCTACACTTTTTAAAGGAATTGGAAAGATAGAAGTTGAACATGAAAAAATGTATAAAATGTTACTTGAGAGACTTATATCACACAAAGAGTTTTTAAGTGATAATGAGGAAGAAGTGTGGATCTGTGAAGTGTGTGGACATATTCACTATGGGCCAAAAGCACTTGAAGTATGTCCGGTTTGTAAGCATCCTCAAGCATACCAATCACGTTTAGTAGAGCCTAAGTAGGCTTTACTATTCTTTTAGCATTTAAAAATTTTTAAGTACTAAGAGAGAAAAAATTACTTTTTATCTTCCTCTTCAATATCTTCACAAATATCCTGCATGAGTGGTTTCATAGCAGGGAAGAGTAAAACATCACGG
>CAZGSK010000004.1:0-36426 GCA_964528435.1 uncultured Sulfurimonas sp.
TAAGTATGCCCGATATCGATATGGACTTTATGCAGGCTCGTCGTGGAGAGGTTATTGACTATGTTGTAAAAAAATATGGACGAAATCAGGTAGCACAAATCATTACTTTTGGTTCTCTTCTTGCAAAAGGGGTACTGCGTGATGTTGCTCGTGTTCTTGATATGCCACTCTCTCAGGCTGACAAGATGGCAAAACTTATTCCTGATGAGTTGGGAATTACGCTCAATGGAAAGACAAAAAACGGTAAATTTGTTGAGGGTGCTTTTCAAAAAGAGCCGAAAATTCAGGAGCTTATTGAGTCGGATGCGAATGCTGCTCGTGTTTGGGAATTTGCTAAAAAGCTTGAAGGTTTGAAACGAAATGCAGGTATGCACGCAGCCGGTGTAGTTATAAGCAATGAAGAGTTATGGAAAAAAACACCAATCTATAAGCCAAGTGGTGAGGATACTTTTGTTACACAATACTCTCTTAACTATATGGAAGATGTTGACTTAATTAAGTTTGACTTCTTGGGGCTGAAAACACTTGATGTTATTCAAAATGCAGTTAAACTCATTAAACGCCGTTACGGCAGAGATGTAGAGTGGCATAAAATAGATGAGAATGATGCAAAGGTTTATGAAGTTATTCAAACGGGTGATACAGTTGGGATGTTTCAGATTGAGTCCTCTGGTATGCAAGACCTTAACCGTCGTCTAAAACCAGATAATTTTGAAGACCTTATTGCGGTTTTGGCACTCTATAGACCGGGTCCAATGGAGTCTGGGATGCTTGATGACTTCATCGAACGTAAACATGGACGTCAAGAGATCACTTATGTATTTGAAGCTTTAGAAGAGATATTAAAGCCTACTTACGGGGTGATTGTTTATCAAGAACAGGTTATGCAGATCGTTCAAACTATTGGTGGTTTTAGCCTCGGTGGTGCGGACATTGTTCGTCGTGCTATGGGTAAGAAAAAAGTCGAAGAGATGATCAAGTATAACAAAGAGTTTAGTGAAGGTGCTGCAAAGCAGGGGCTTGATTATAAAACAGCCTCAGAACTTTTTGACCTGATTGAAAAATTTGCCGGATATGGTTTTAACAAGTCTCACTCAGCGGCCTATGCGATGGTTACTTTTCAGACTGCATGGCTAAAAACCTACTACCCCAATGAATTTATGGCAGCGCTGCTTACTTCAGACAAGGACAATACAGAAAAAGTTGTTCGCTATATTGATGAAGTTAAACGGATGGGTATCGAGCTTTCTCCTCCTGATATTTGTGATTCACAGCTAGAGTTCTCAGCAATAGATAAAGATGGACAAGAGGTGATTCTTTTTGGGCTTGGTGCTATTAAAGGTGTTGGTGAGGCTGCCGTTGAGGCAATGCTTGAAGAGCGTGAGCAAAATGGTGATTATGCCAGCTTGGAAGATTTCGTCAATAGAATAGAACCTTCTAAAGTTAACAAACGTGTTATTGAGTCCATCATAAAAGCGGGAGGCTTTGACAGATACGGCTTCTCACGCAAGGCCCTTTTAGATCAGATAGATCTGATTGTTGAAACTGCAAAAAAAGCGAGTGAAGCAAAGAAAAATGCCTTTGGATCTCTCTTTGGTGATGATGCGGAGATAACGACAGTAAAACTTGAGTTAAGTAACTCAGATGAGTATGAACTCAAAGAGATTTTGGAGTTTGAAAAAGATACACTCGGGTTTTATGTATCTGGGCACCCTATGGATGAGTATCGTGAAACACTTGATGATCTCAATTATACACTTTCATCTGAGTTAGAGAACATCAAAGATGGTTCTTTTGCCATCTTTATAGGTAAAGTAGAAGAGATCCAAAGAAAGATGTCCAAAAAAGGAAATCAGTTCGGTATTGTGAATCTTATGGACTTTCATGGCAATATTGATATTATGCTCTTTTCAGATAAGCTTGAACAACTCGAAGCTATGGACTTGGAAGAGCCTGTTGCTTTTAAAGCACGCATCACACATACCGATTTTGGACCACGTTTGAATGTAACAAAGATTATGACACTCAAAGATGCCAAAAGAGAGACAAAAAAAGTCAAAACAGAGATTCAAGAGGCTCCGCCTGAACCGATAAATCTTGCGGTCAGACTCTCCAATGATTTTGATGTTTTAGAGAAACTCTACAGCACTATTCGTCAGCATCCAGGCAACAGACCACTGAAAGTAACCATTATTTCAAAACTGCATAATGTCATTATAGATTCTGCTATTTGTGTAGGCAGTCAACTAATAACTGCCTTAGAAGAGAATGAGTTTGTAACTATTATATAAAATGTAAATTTTCTTATACTAACTCATTTTATCTTCTAATTTCAAGTCTGCTTAGAGTGCTATGAAATTTGAAAAGAAATTAATGGAATATGGAACTGTTTTATTGGACTGAAATAATATTTCATCTATAATCTACAAAAATTTTACACTAAAGAAAAAATGAATGAAAATAACTCTACTCATAAGCAGCTTTAACTCTACTTCTCAATTAGCCTATACCTATTTAAAAGAGCAAGAGCACAGTGTAGATGTTGTTTATGCCATTAATGATGTAAAAATGATAGAAGAGGTTAAAGCTTTTAACCCTGAGTTTATTCTTTGTCCATTTTTAAAGAAATTTGTTCCCTCCACAATTTATCTGAACTATCCGACTTATATTTTACACCCTGGTGTGAGAGGTGATAAAGGAGCTTATTCCCTTGATAATGCTTTGCTTGAAGCTAAAGATGAGTGGGGCGTCGTTTATTTGCGTGCTAATGATGATTTTGATGGAGGCGATATATATGTAGAAAAACGTTTTTTTATGCGAGAAACATACAAGGCCTCTCTCTATAGAAATGAGGTTAATGTTGCTTCACTTGAAGCTTTGTGTGAATTGCTGCAAAATGTTGTAAATTCTGATTTTACTCCAATATCTCAGCTTCCAACACCTCTTCATAAACAACTGACGCAAGTTGATAGAGCTATTCATTGGCAAACTGACACTACAAAAGAGATAATGAAGAAAATATATATGAGTGATTCTCTCCCTGGTGTTTTAGATGAGATACTTGGAGTAGAGTGTTATCTCTATGGAGCGTGGGAAGAGGAGAAGCTTAAAGGTAATAGACCAAAAGAGGTACTTGCCAAGCGAGATGGGGCAATATGTCTTTGCACTCTTGATGGTGCTATATGGATAACACACTTAAAAGAGAAGGGATCTTTTAAGCTTCCTGCTACTTATGTACTTAAAGAACGACTCAAAGGAATTAAAGAGGAACGATTACCTCTTATCTTTGATAAAAGTTATAAGACATTTTATGAGATTAGTTGTGAGATAAAAAATGAGGTGGCGTATTTACATTTTAATTTTCATAATGGTGCTTTTAGTAGTGAAAAGTGCATGAAACTAAAATATGCTTTTGAATATATTAAAGAGCAGGTAAAAGTAGTCGTACTGATGGGTGGAGTTGATTTTTTTAGTAATGGTATTCATCTTAATATTTTAGAAGACAGTAAAAAAAATGGAGAGGATGGTTGGAGTAACATTAATGCAATGAATGACCTTGTTAAGAGTGTTTTATTTGCTGATGATGTAATAACAGTTGCTTCTTTAGAAAAAAATGCAGGAGCTGGCGGAGTATTTTTAGCACTTGTATGTGATTATGTGTTGATGCGTGAGGGAGTAGTTCTTAATCCACACTATAAGACTCTAGGGTTAAGTGGGAGTGAATATCATACTTACAGCTTGCCAAAACGAGTAGGGGAGGAAAAGGCACAAGAACTTTTAGATGCCTGCTTGCCAATAGGTGCAGTAGAAGCCAATACTATAGGAATGGTTGATAGCGTGTTTGCTTATGAAAATTATCATAAAAAGCTTGAGAATTTTTGTTTGGCATTGGTCTCTGATGAAGATACTTATGAAGATTTTTTATGGGAAAAAGAGGATTTTCTTGAAGAAAACCGTGAACTTATAGAAGCAAAAAGGGAAGCTGAAATCGCAGTTATGCATCCTGAATTTTGGGATGAAGGAAGTAGTTTTCATCAACTGCGTTATGAGTTTGTTTATAAAATATGTCCAAGAGAGACCCCAGAACGATTGCGCTATAGAGAGTAGTATGCAGGATATTAGAAAGATTTTTCAATAGAGTGTCTGTTCTGAGTTATAGACTTATGACGGATAGAAGTGCTTTTTAGTTAAAATATAGTTTGATAATTACAATTATGAATGGATAGATATGAACAAAAATGATTTTAACGAAGGATTATTAGGTTTTTTAGATGCTTCACCGACACCGTTTCACGCAACACAAAATATGGCGATGATGTTTGAAAATGCTGGGTTTATTGCCTTGCGTGAGCAAGAGAAGTGGAATCTTGAGGCAGGGAAAAAGTATTATGTGACACGTAATGACTCTTCTGTTATTGTGTTTACCTATCCAAAAGAGCAAAAAAATTACTTGATGGTGGGTGCACATACAGATTCGCCAAATCTAAAGCTCAAACCAAATCCTCTTATCAAAGAGCACGGAGTTGTGAAGTTTGGTGTTGAGAGCTATGGTGGGCTGCTTTTAAATCCTTGGTTTGACAGAGATCTTTCAATAGCAGGAAGAGTTAGTTATTTAGATGCAGAGGAGAGTCTGCAAAGTGCTTTTGTCAATGTAGAAAAAAAGATAGCTATAATTCCATCGCTTGCAATTCATCTTGATGACAAGGCAAATAAAGAGAGAACAATTAACAAGCAAACAGATATTTGTCCAATTTTGACAACAAATGAAGATTTTGATTTTGATGAGTTTTTACAATGGCAGCTTGCAAAAATTGGTGTTGATAGCGTGAAAAATATCTATGCACATGAACTCAGTTTTTATGATGCACAAAAAGCTTCTTATGTTGGGCTTCGTGATGATTTTATTAGCAGTGCACGACTTGATAACCTTCTCTCTTGTTATGTTGGAATGGTGTCACTATGCAGTGTTGATGCAAGTAAACCTATGTTGTTTATAGCTTCAGACCATGAAGAGGTCGGCAGTGAAACGACAAGTGGAGCAGGGGGCAGTTTTTTAGAGAACACTTTACGTCGTCTTTTTGATGATTATGAAGAGTATGTAGAGATGATTCGAAGTTCTATGATGATTAGTGCAGATAATGCTCACGCAATTCATCCAAATTATCCAAGTAAACATGATAAAGAGCATGCACCACAGATGAATAAAGGTGTTGTAATCAAGATCAATGCCAATCAGCGTTATGCAACAAACAGTGAAACAATGGCAAGATTTTTAAAAGTTGCAGATGAGTTAAGTGAACCTGTACAAAAATTTGTGACACGTTCAGATATGGGTTGTGGCTCAACTATTGGACCAATTACGGCTACACGTATTGGAATTGATACGATTGATATTGGATTGCCAACGCTTGCTATGCATTCCATACGTGAGCTTGCAGGGAGCGATGATGCACACTCTTTATATAAAATTTTAGTGGGATTCTCTTTTTAGATGGCAACGGTAACACCTGAAGAACTGAACCTTTTAATTGAACAGACCTATAAGGTAGAGAATGAGTTTAATGAACTTAAAGCTTCCTATGCACATCTGCAAGATACTGTTGAGAAGGTTGTGGAGTTTTTGCCAAATGCCATCTGGATACTCAACAGTGAAGATGCTACTGTCTTTTTGCAAAACTCTCACGCAAGAGAGTTATGGCAGCTTTTAAAGCTTTTGGAATATAAAGAAGAGGATTATGAAGTAAAGTATAATAATCACTCTTACCTTATTAAAAGCTCTAGTTATAAAGATAAAATTATGCTTTCGGCTATTGATATAACAGAGCAGCAAAGAAAAGAAAATCTTGCGACGATGGGGCAGATGGCAGCACATCTTTCTCATGAGATTCGAAATCCTATTGGAGCTATCTCTTTAATGAGTTCAACACTTAAAAAAAGAGTTATTGCAGAGAATATTCCTATTGTTGAAGAGATACAAAAATCAGTACATCGTATAGAACGAATAATTAAAGCTACACTGATGTTTTCTAAAGGTGTTGAGGCTCACAAAAAAGAGTTTTTGTGGAGTGAATTAAAAGAGTCACTTAATATGTCGATAGATTATTACGGATACTCTAAGGAGATTAGTTTTATCTTTCCAGAGAATGATTTTACTATTTTTGGAGATAAAGATCTGCTTGAGATGCTTTTTTCAAATTTTATTACAAATGCTATTGATGCAATAGAAGAAGATACAAATGAAGAAGGCACTATTGAGATACAGCATAAGATTAAAGAGAACAAGCATATCTTTACTATCTATGACAGTGGTGTTGCCATTGAAAAAAAAGGGGATCTTTTTGAAGCATTTAAAAGTACAAAGCTCAAAGGCAATGGGCTTGGCTTAGTGCTCTGTAAACAAATTGCAGAAGTGCATGAGGGTAGTGTAGAACTCTGTGATAGTTCGCAAAAATGTTTTCAAATCACAATACCGATCAAAGGAGAAGGCTGAGAGATGGTAATGACACATGAAAATATTGTTAGTTTGCTCGACTATGTAACGATTGATGGCTCAACTGTTGTGTGTCATTTTAAATGTCCGCAAACAGATAAAAAAATAGTCTCTGCGGTTGCTTTTGAACCTTATGATGGTAAAATTATTATAACATGGAAAGATATTTTATTTCATCCGATACAATCATATAACAGATACTATCATACACCGATAGTTATCTATGCTAAAGAGTGCAAAGAGACAATAGTGCTCAAGGCTTTTAAACAGGTTTCAAGCAACTTTGTATGGAATCAGCAAACGAAACAATATACCTGTAATTAAGGCAAAAAAAAGTGCAAAAAGAAAAAGTAGTAATTCCAATGACAACACTGGAATTTTATAAATATGAAAAAGATGGAATTATCTATTATGAATTTGATGCCACGGAGTGTTGTGCACCTGAACCGATGGTAAACACTATGAATGCCTTGCGTGTCATTCAAAATGACAAAGCAAGATTAGTAGGTCGATTTTTTCATGAACCGACGCCATTGTATGCGAAAATATCACAGTTTTTTGACTATGAAGCAAAAGAGTTGGAAAATGGTGACTTTGAGATTGTTTTTCAGGTGAAAAAATCGTAAAATCCTCTTATATTACTTTTTATTAGCTAATATTGACTAAAATAATTTTTTTTACAAAACTAAGGAAACAGTTATGAATAAACTCCTCTCTTTTATAGGTTCCATGAAAACAATGGCGATTTTAATGCTTATTTTTTCATTTGCAATTGGTTATGCAACGATTATTGAGAATGACTTTGGAACAATGACAGCAAAAGCAGAGATATATAATGCGCGTTGGTTTGAAGTACTTCTTGGACTGTTGGCCATCAATCTAATCTATAATATTTTTCACTTTAAAATGTACACACTCAAAAAAGCTCCTATTTTTATCTTTCATGTTGCTTTTCTTGTTGTTTTAATAGGTGCGGCAGTTACACGATATGTAGGCTATGAAGGTAGTATGCATATCCGTGAAGGTATGAGCTCTAATACTATGCTTAGTTCTGATCCATACATTGTAATTAATGCACAGGATATGCAGAACAAAGCAGAGTTTGATAAGATTCTCTTCCTTTCAAAAAGAGGTAATAACAGTTTTGGGCGTACTTTAAAGGTAGGTGATAAAAAAGTTTCTTTGGAGCTTATAGATTATATTCCTAATGCTGTTGAGACGATTGTTGCTGATGAAAACGGAAAAGCTATTGCAAAGATGATGATTACTGGAGGAGGTCAAGGAAAACCGATAGCTCTTGAAGAGGGAAAATACTTTGATGCGGGGAGTTTTGTACTTGATTTTAACTCCGGTAAGCAGTTTGACAAACCTGTAATAGCTTTGTTTTTAAAAGACGGTAAGCTATTTATGAAACATAATATGAAACTCTCATACCTTACAATGGCAGATCGTTCACAAGGTAATCTTGAAGCAAATGAGAATGAGCCTGTAAATCAAAGAGTGCTTTACTCCACAGAACTTGGTGGTTTTGTTGTGCGTGATTTTATGCTTCATGCAAAGAAAAAGGTTGTTACAGATAGCTCTGTGTTACTGAGAAATTCCGGTATTAATGCACTGAAATTTTTAGTAAAAATAGGAGATAAAAGTAAAGAGTTCTTAGTATATGGACAAAGAGGTATGCCAGGACGTCCAACTACGCTAACACTCGCAGGTGTGAATGTAAGTGTGGCATATGGTTCTAAAGTAATTACTTTGCCTTTTAAGCTTAAACTGCTTGATTTTCAGCTTGATCGCTATCCTGGCTCAATGAGTCCGGCTTCATATGCAAGTGAAGTAGAACTCATCGATGAAAGAAATGGAGTACATATGCCTTATAGAATCTATATGAACCATATTTTAGATTATCAAAACTACAGATTTTTTCAATCTTCTTATGATAGAGATGAAAAAGGTACCGTACTTTCGGTAAATCATGATCCAGGAACACTTCCTACATACATTGGTTATGCGATGATGGCATTTGGAATGTTCTGGGTGCTCTTCTCACGCAAGTATAGATTTGGACAACTCTCTAAAAAAGCCAGAAAAGCAGCAGCAGCGAAAGTTGTTCCTGCCTTTTTAGCTGTTGCAATGCTCTTTAGTGTCACACCATCTAAGGCAGCTGAACTTGATCCGTCTATAAAGACGATTTTATCATTTGATGAAAATCATGCAAAACAGTTTGGAACTTTGATTGTTCAAGATACACAAGGGAGAATGAAACCAATAGATACACTCTCTACTGAGATTTTAGCAAAAATCCATAGAAGTGCATCATTAGAAGTTGGAGATAAAGAGTTGACATCAAATCAAGTTATTCTTGGAATGATGATACATCCTGATATTTATAAAGAGATAAAATTAATCCGAACAGGATATAAAAGCATCAATAAAGTTATTGGCGCAAAAGAGAATGCAAAATATGTTGCTTTTTCACAATTTTTTGAAGATGCAGCAAATATTCGCGGTTACAAATTGGCCTCTATCGTAGAAGAAGCAGCAAGAAAAGCACCTGGTGATAGAAATCAGTTTGACAAAGATGCACTTAAAGTTGATGAGAGAGTTAATGTCGTTTATATGGTTTTTACTGGATCATTGCTTAAAATTTGGCCAAAACCAAATGATGTAAACAATAAATGGTATGCAACTATTGATGCACTTCAAAAGTTTCCAAAAAAAGATGCACTCAAGGTAAGAAGTTTAGCTATAAATTACTTTACAGATATTGATACAGCTCTAAAAAGTGGGGATTGGAACGCTTGTAATAAAGATTTAGATAATATCATAGAATTTCAAAAATTTTATGGTGCAGCCGTCTATCCATCTCAAGGGAAGATAAAAGCGGAGATATTTTATAACCATTCCAATATTTTTGAAATTCTCTGGCCACTCTATTTTGTTGTAGGTTTTGTATTGTTGATTTTGAGTTTTATTAAAATTGTCAAACCAAAATTCCAGATGGATACGGTTACAAAAATCTCTTTAGGACTCTTGGCAATCTTTTTTGTTGCACATACAGCAGGTTTAGCACTTCGTTGGTATATTTCAGGGCATGCTCCTTGGTCGAATGGATTTGAGTCAATGACCTATATTGCGTGGGCGACGGTACTGGCTGGTTTTATCTTCTCAAAACAATCACCAATCACTTTGGCTTCAACATCAATTTTAGCGGGACTTATCTTATTTGTAGCACACCTTAACTGGATGAATCCACAGATTACAAATCTTGTACCGGTTTTAAACTCTTACTGGTTAAGTATTCATGTTAGTATGATTACAGCATCGTATGGTTTCTTAGGGCTTGGTGCACTGCTTGGATTTATTACACTTCTGCTCTATATCTTGGGAAATGGTGCAAACCGTGAACAGATTGCACTCTCTATTAGAGAACTTAATGCTATTAATGAAATGAGTTTGCTCATAGGCCTGGTTTTACTTACAATTGGTAACTTTTTAGGTGGTGTTTGGGCAAATGAGTCATGGGGACGCTACTGGGGATGGGATCCAAAAGAGACATGGGCGCTTGTAACAATTTTGGTCTATTCGGTCGTAGTGCATTTACGATTTATTAAATCAATTTACAATCAGTTTAATTACAGTGTTGTTTCACTTTTGGCATTTACATCAGTATTGATGACTTACTTTGGAGTAAATTACTATCTTGCCGGTATGCACTCGTACGCAAAAGGTGATCCTGTTCCGATTCCTGATTTTGTTCCTATTACTTATGTGATAATTTTTGTTATTATTATTTTGGCATATCGTAACAGAAAGATAGCATAAAGGTAGCGTGTGGAGTTTCAGGGCTTTTCTAAAGAGACACTTCCATTTTTAGCTGCAATTCGCAAGAATAACAACAAAGAGTGGTTTACACTTCATAAAAAGCAGTATGAAACACTTATTTTAGAGCCTTCTCGGGCTTTTGTAGAAGAGTTTGGGGAGCATCTTCAAGCTCTTGAGCCTACTATTAATTTTTCTCCAAAGATAAACAAGTCACTCTTTCGAATTTATCGTGACAGCAGGCGTCCAAATGCTATTGCAATGCCTATAAAAGAGCGTATAGGTGTTATTTTTTGGCAGGGTTCGGGCAAACGGATGCAGAGTTCTTCATTTTATCTGCACTTTTCTCCTGAGGAGCTGTATGTGGCTGCAGGTGTACGATGGTTTGAAAAGCCGATGCTCGATGCCTTTAGAGAGACAATCAAAAATGATACAAAACGTGCAGAGCTTTGGAATATATTAACAAATATAAAAGCGATGGGTAAAGGTTATACACATCTTGAAAAAGGCTATAAGCGTTATCCAAAAGGTTTTCATGCAGAGATGGAGCATGTGGATCTTGCTCTTTACAAGGGAATGGCAACATATAAAGTTTTAGATCCACATTTAATAGAAGATGGTGAAAAATTAATAGACACACTCTATGAAATCTATGAAGATATGCTACCATTACAACAATTTATGTATGAAGTCAGTTTACGAGTCAAAAAAGAGGATTAATGGCAAAAGAAGCAGTGATTCTACTCAATATGGGTGGACCAAATAACCTTGAAGAGGTTGAAGTTTTTTTAAAAAATATGTTTGCAGATAAGAATATATTGACGATGAAGAGTGCGTTGCTTCGTAAATTTGTTGGTAGTATGATTGTCTTTACACGTACGGAGAGCTCACAGGAGATCTATAGACAACTCGGTGGGAAATCTCCGATAGTCGGACATACGAAAAAACTTGTGGCAAAACTTCAAGAGAGACTCGGTGAGAATGTGATTGTAGATTTTGCTATGCGTTACACACCTCCTTTTGCCTGTGAAGTAGTAGAAAAACTTAACAGTGAAGATATAGACAAAATCTATCTCATTCCGCTTTATCCGCAATACTCTACAACAACAACAAAATCATCTCTGGAAGATTTTGAAGCGTGTTATCATGATAAAGGTGCAGATGCACTGCTTGTAGAGATAAAGCACTTCTTTGAAAATAAGAAATATAATGAAGCTATTTTAGAGCGAATTAAAGAGAGTATGGGTGATGCAGAGTATAAAGAGTTTGATATTATTTTCTCTGCACATGGTTTGCCTAAAAAGATAGTAGATGCCGGTGATGTTTATGAGAAGCATGTTAATCGTCATGTAGCGATACTCAAAGAGATGATGCAAAATGCGGCAATGGAGTTTCATGAAGTACATCTTGCATATCAATCTAAAGTAGGGCGTATGGAGTGGTTGACACCCTCACTTGAAGATAAGCTAAAAAGCGTACGTAATCGGGGTGTTATTATCTTTCCTATTGCTTTTACTATAGATAATTCTGAGACAGATTTTGAGCTTGATGTTGAGTATCGTGAAATTGCCGAGGAATTTGGTTTTAAAGAGTACAGAGTGGCAAAATGTCCAAACGACAGTGAACTCTTTGTTGATGCTCTACAAGAGATATATGAGAAGATGAAGTAATGCAAAAAATAGTTATCTTTGATATGGACGGGACACTGATAGATTCCAAAAAAGATATTACAATCTCTGTTAATTATGTAAGAGAAAAACATCATAATCTGCCACCACTTTGTGAAGATTTTATTGTTACAGCCATTAATATGCATGAGAGAAATCTTCCCTATCTTTTTTATGAGACTAAAACATATGAACAAAGAGATAGAGAACTCTTTGAAAAACATTATAAAGAGCAGTGTATAAAGCATCCTTATCTTTATGATGGAGTAGAAGATATGCTCCATACATTGAAAGAAAATGGTGTGAAAATGTCTGTAGCAACTAATGCTCCTACACTGTTTGCAAAAACGATGCTTGAACATTTGGATGTTGCCAAGCTCTTTGATATGATTGTGGGTGCAGACAAGGTAAAAGCATCCAAACCACATCCTGATATGATTCATATGATTTTAGATTTTTATAGTTACGATAAAGAGGAAGACAAAGCATGGATGATAGGGGATAACTCTAAAGATATTGAGAGTGCCAAAAGAGCAGGTATTGAAGCGATTTTTGCTGCTTGGGGATTTTCTGAAAGTGGCGAATATAGTGTTGTAGTAAAAGAGCCAAAAGAGATTTTGGAGATTATTTTATAGATAAAATTTATAATAATTTAAAATTTATGATAGAATACCTCTATGTTTGATATAGATTTATTAATTGCTTTTGGTTTTATGGCGCTTCTTTTTTTAAGACATGTCGCAATACTGAAAAAACAAAATAAGATTAACTATGCTCCTTTAATGATTACTGTAGGGACAATAGCAAGTTTAATTCATTTTATAATCCATCCTACTCCTTCTGATGTTATTTTACTTATGCGTGAGTCTTTGATGCCGCTACTGGTTGCTATGATACTTTATATAATTATGAATATATTGAACCAGACCAAAGAGTCTCAAAATGCCAAACATCATGATGAATTTACAAAAATTCTTGTTCGTGAGATTACACAGCTAAAAGAGTTTATACTTGAACTTGAGTCTCGAATGACGGAGTATTCTCAAGAGGACAGAAAAATTCAGCAGGAGATTCAAGAAAAGTTTCAAAATGATATTAAAGTATTGGATACTATTCAAGTGAATCAGATAGAGTTTACGAAAAAATTTGAAAAGATTGAAACATATAATGAAAATGTCAATAAGGCATTTTCTTATTTCAGTGAAGTTGAGATGCCAGAGCTCAATGAACGGCTTAATAAACATATAGAGCTTTTGCGTGTTACGGAACAGGATCATTACAACAAGCTTACAAGATTGCTGAAAAAAGCGGGTGATAGCAGATTTGGTATAACAGAAGATATTGAAGATCTCAAAGTTATGATAGAGTCGATGAAACAGCTCTCTGAGAGTGTCTCTAAAACCATAGTAGAAAAAACTTCTACAAAACTCACATCTCTCACGCAGGAACTTGAGGGGCAGATAGTCTCACTGAAGCTTCATGCTGAAGGAATTAAAACTACGCTCTATGAAGATGAAAATGTGCTTAGTGGTATTCGAATGCAAAGTGAAATGATAATGAAACAGATGCGTCTCTCAGCAAAGCAGATGGATGAGATAGAGAAAAAAAACACTACATTGGGTAATGTGTATGGTGATTTAGAAGTTTTAGTTCAAGATATTGAAAAGATAAAAGCAGATTATGTCAAAGCACAGGCACAGCTCACGCAGCTTTCAAATGAACTATACACACTAAAAGAAAATAGTAGTGATGACATCAAAGAGATGCTTGCAGAGTTTTTAAAAAATCTTGATGAAAATTATAGTAAGACACATGAAAACATTACAGAAAATGTCAAAATGATGGCAAAAAAAGCACAACTACAAAAAGGTTATACACAGCTTGATGATTAAGCTTATTTATAAGTGAGTATATGTTAAAATCTAAACATGAAAAAACTAACTCTGATTATCTCTTTTTTATTACTTCTTTTTATACAACTCAATGCTTTGGAATATACACAGAATTATGTAGAATCAGATTTTTACGAAGGTAAATTTGATAAGATTATACGTTTTGATGAGATTTACTTTTCAAATACCTTAGGTGATGAAAATATATCAAAAAAACTAAATCCGATTATAAAAACTATTAAAAGAGAACTTGCTGATCCTCACGCAAGTCTAAAGATATCATTAGTGGGCTTTTCTCAACATAGAGATACACAAGAGGATGCTCTTGAGATGAGTAAAAAGTATGTTGAACGTATCTATCAAGAGTTATCTATGAGAGGAATAGATGAAAATATTATCTACAAATATGCTCAAGGTGATACGCTTATGCTTTACAGTGATGAGACGCAAGAGTCAAATACTCTCTCAAATAGGGTTAATATCAATCTCTATCTAAATTATTTAAATGATGATGATAAGGATGGTATATATTCAGATAAAGATAAATGTCCGAACTCTCCTAAAGATGCAATTGTTGATGAAAACGGATGTAGTGCTAAAAACATTGTTGTACTGGTAAAAGGGCATAAAAAAGAGGCAAAGATTATTGTCTCTAATGATGCAGGAAGTGTGATAATAGATACATTTAATGAACTGACTATGATGAGTTCAAACAAGAGTGCTCCAACACCACCTAAAAAAATTTCACAAAAAAAATTGAATAAAGTATTTTCTGATCTTATTGGTGTAAATGTTGTGAATAAGCATTATGTCTTTTATTTTGATGATATTAATCTACTTGAAAACTCAAAAAAAGAGTTGAACAATATGATTTTAGAGATTGCAAAAATCAAAGATCCAATCATTAAAATTATTGGACACACAGATACTGTTGGAAGCAATAAATATAATGTACAACTCGGACTAAAACGTGCAAATGAGATTAAAAAATTTATACTCAAATCAAAAATAAAAACCTTAAGAATAGATACTCTCTCCTATGGTGAGAAAAATCTTGCTGTAAAAACAGCAGATAATGTTGATGAAAAACTCAATCGAAGGGTAGAAGTATTTATACATTAAGATTGCAAACGATATTTTTATATATTTTAGTTTCTCTTTTTATTTTTGGCAATCACTACTTTTTATATAAAAGTGATTTTGTTAAATTTAGCGATTATAAAATTTATGATGTTATTTCATCTTCTGTTTATGAAGATAAAGCTCTTTTAAAGCAATCTCATGTGGTTGTTGTTGATATAGATGAGAGAAGTCTTCGTGCTCTTGGTCAATGGCCATGGCCGAGAGTTGTTCTAGCTGAACTTGTTTCAAAAATAGATAGTTTAAATGCGACTGCAATAGGTTTAGATATTATTTTCCCGGAAAAAGACAGAACATCACCATTTGAGATAAATAAATTTTATAAAAACTTTTTTGGTATTGATGGGGTTATGCAAAATCTTCCCAAAGCACTGCAAAATAATGATGCTATATTTGCTTCTGTCTTGGAAGATACGGCAACAACACTCAGTCTTTATCTTAGTAATGATTATTTGGCAGAGCAAGGGTGCCAAAATATAAATGCTATTGCGATAGATACAAGTTCTTTGGCATTGCAAAAATACAAATATGCTCTTTGTAACATGCCTCTATTGCACTCTTCGGCAACGTATCAAGGTTTTGTAAACAGTAGTATTGATGATGATGGAGTACTAAGAAGAGTAGCTCTTTTTAAGGAGTATAATAGAAAAGTTATCCCAAATTTTGCCTTGGCACTGCTTTTAAATACACAGAGTGATTTTAAACAAGAAAATGCTACAAAATTTACTCTCTTTGGCATAACGTTAAAAACTGATAAGGAGACAAATATCTTGCTTAATTTTTATAATAAGCAATGGTATAAAAAAGTTTCTGCTATAGATATACTCAACGATGCTGTGTTACCTGATATGATTCGTGGAAAGATAGTTATTGTCGGTTCCTCTGCAGTTGGTTTGCATGATCAGATTGTTATAAAGGACGGCAAGAAAATTATAGGTTCAAAAATTCATGTTACAATGATAGATAATATCTTAAATAGTGAATATTTTATACAACTCTCACACTATAAAATTGTCAATATTTCACTTTCACTCTTTATTACTCTTGTGTTGTTTTTTCTTTTAATTACAAATCGAAACAGTTATATTCTCTTTCTCTTTTTTGCAACTTTATTACTCTCTTTTGCTGCAACGTACTATTTTATTGCACAGGGAGTTTATATCTCGATTGCGTACTTTTTATTGCCGTTTTTGATTCATTTTTTTATTGTTAGTTTTTTATATATCTTTATTGATGCTCATGAACGCCATATATTCACACAGGAGCTAAATAAATCTCACATTGCTCTGCTTGACAGTATGGTGCATGTTGCTGAAGTTCATGATCTTGAAACTGGTGCACATATTTTGAGAACAAAGAAGTATATTAAAGTACTGGCAGAATATATTTATTCAAAAGGAGTGTATTCAAGAGAACTTTCAGCTGAGAAAATTGATATGATGTATGCAACAGCACCTCTGCATGACCTTGGAAAAGTAGGTATAGAAGACGCAATTTTGAAAAAAGAGGGAAAACTCACTCCCATGGAGTATGAAGTGATGAAAACACATGCAGATTTGGGAAGACATATTATTAATAATGCGATATCATCTTATAAAGAAAATGAATTTTTTATTATGGCTAGAAATATTGCACACTATCATCATGAAAAATGGGACGGAACGGGTTATCCTGAAGGTCTTAAAGGTGAAGAAATTCCTCTAGAGAGTCGTTTTATGGCACTTGCAGATGTTTATGATGCACTTGTAAGTAGAAGAGTATATAAAGAGGCATTTTCATTTGAAGAGACCAATAAGATTATTATTGATGGAAGAGGAAAACATTTTGATCCTATTTTAGTTGATAGTTTTATTGAGATAAAAGATCTCTTTCGTGAGATAGCACAGAAATATTCTGATGATGAAATAAGGTAAGCAAGGAGAAAAGATGAAATATATAGTGATGTTACTGTTTTTTATACCGCTTGTGTATGCAAAAAGTATAGCAATAGTTAAAGATGTAAAAGGTGAAGTTATTGCAAAAAGTGCTACTGATTATTATGCACTCCATACGGGAGATAAACTAGATAGCAAGATAGTAGTAATTAGTAAAAATGGTTCTGCTGTCATTGTTTTTAATGATAACTCTACGGCTGTTTTAGCTCCATATAGTATGCTGAGTTTGAAAAAATTTGTCTTTAAACCTATGAAAAATGAGTATGAATTCGAACTTTTTTTAAAAAAAGGAACTCTCTCTTTTGAATCTGGAAAAATTGGAGAATTAGCACCTGAGAAGTTTATATTGAAAACACCAGAAGGTATGGTATCTATCAGGGGAACAAAGTTTTTTGTTCAAGTAAAAGGAAAATAGTAGTGAAAATAAGAGTCTATTACGAGGATACAGATACCGGTGGTGTTGTTTATCACTCTAATTATTTAAATTTTTGTGAGAGGGCACGGAGTGAGGCTTTTTTCTCACGTGGAATGACACCAGTGCTAGAAAATGGGCATTTTGTAGCGCGTAAAGTTATTGCTGATTTTTACGTAAGTGCAAAGCTTGGAGATGAGCTTGAGATAAAAACAGAGCTTTTAGATATGAAGGCAGCCTCTTTTAGTTTGAAGCAGACTATCACAAGAGAAGATGCGAAAGTTTTTGAGTTAGAAATATTGCTTGTTTATATTACTTTTGAAGGAAAAGTACAGAAGCTTGACAATGAGAGTAAAGAGCTTGTCTTATCACTCTTCACGGGGTGAGATGTATTTTAAAAACTTTGTTCTTCCCGGTCGTAATAGTTCAATATCATAGATGATTTGATTATTTGTGATACTAATATTATACTCTTTTTCCTCACCTGTAATCTGATTATAAAAGTAATCTACACCGATTGTTGTCGTGTAGTTTATCCAATCATAAACAATATCATTCCCAAGGAGTGAATTTGTCTCAATAAGTACACTGTTATTTTCAATGATGGAGTTGGCTACTATCATCTTCTTTCTGTCAATGTATTGTGTCATAGAGAGTAAAAGAGGATCATAATTGATTTGTGTAGAGAGAATGTTTGTTGCGTTTGTATCATAGAGTGTAAGTTGCGACATAATCATACCACTTTTTATAATTGGCGTATTGATGAAAAAGGAGCCATTTGTAATATTTTCATTCTCTTTTAAGTAATGTTCGAGGTTTGTAGTTCTGCGTGAGATAAAATACTTAATGACTTTTTTTTCACTTGCATTTGTATCTTCAGTATTGACAACTTCTTTGTCTTGAACTTCATCATTAGCCGACGAAGAGTTAAAAAAGCTGCTAAATATTCCATCTTCTTTTACCTTTTCATCAATACTTTGTTTTGGATGTAAAAACTCTTCTTCTTGATAGAGTGCAAGTTTTTTTCCTGTTTGAGATTTATCTGAGAAGATAATAAGTGGAGAGACTGCTTCTTTGAGGAGTAGTTTGCTCTGTGCATTGTAGTCAATACCACCAAAGACAAAATATAAAGAAGATGTTTCAATATCTTTTTTGTTAATTGTCGGAAAGTATATATTGATATTTGGGTCTAGATCTATGATATTTTGAGCTCCCTTTTTAGTAACAGGTGCAATGACATAATCATAACCGTCATCTTTGATTTTTTGAAGGGCACTACTTAAATCCTCCATATTTTCACTCTCTATTTTGTAACTTTTGAGACTAAATGGATTGCTTTTTGTCATAAGATAGGCAAATGTTGCATTTATAGTGGATGAGGCATATTTGCCTATTTTTTTGTATGGAAGGAGGAGGGCAATCTTTAGTTTACCACCGGCATTAAATGCTCCAAGATTTAAAATAGCGATATCCATACTTCTTACTTCATCGAGTTCTTTATCTGCAAGTTTTGTGTTTGCGTGAGAGAGAAAAGAAAAAATCATATCTTTTTTTAGATATTCACGCATACATTCATTGTTGCATTCATAAGGATCTAGATCTTGAATATATGTTTTTGGCAGAGGGATGTTTGAGATCATAAAGCTTTGCGCGAATATGATAACAGGCAGAGATAAAAATAGTAGTTTTTTCATAAGCAACTCTTTATAGTATGTAAATCATTTAATGTTATTTTTTTTAGTTCAGGGTTTCGCAAAAGGTATTGCGGATGATATATCGGAACCAATTTCGAATCTTTAAAATCAATAAGGTGTCCACGGATATTTTCAAAATTTTCTATCTTGTCACCTGCAAGATGCGCATAGGCTTCTGCACCCAAAGTAACGATGACTTTTGGTCGGAGAAATTCCAATTGAGAAAAGAGATACCCTTTACAAGAGCTCCACTCAGACTCAGATGGTTTGTTTGACTGGAGTGGTTTACATTTGATTGCATGAGTGATGTAAACATCATCACAGCTTAGATGTAGAACATTTTCAATCATATTTTTTAAAATTTCTCCCGAACGACCTGCATAGTAACTGTTGGTGCTATCTTGTGTTTGTGATACCAGATAGTCAATTATAACAAGTTTGGCATTAGTATTTCCAAATCCACACATACTCTGTTTGCGAGATTTACTTAAATCACATAAATGGCAATTTGCAATGTTTTTAGAGAGTTCATCAAAAGAGTTTGCTTCTCTATACTCTCTTTTTTCGTTAATATTAAAATGGTCAATATATTGAAATCCCATAGCTTTGAGTCTATAGAGATTTTGAAGTAAAACAAGATTTTGAAAAGATTTCAATTTTAAATACCAACTTCAGATAAATTCACTGAAAGTATAGTCGAAATCTTGTTAAACTCTACTTTATATCAAAAATATGTTATTATATGACAAGAAAAGCTTGGAGTTATAAATGCCTGTAGATAGTGATAAACTCGAGATTAACAATTTTACATTAGAATCATCAGTAGAGGTAGCAGAAGTTGTTCAAAAAATCAATCTACTGAAAAAAAACAGAGTCCTCATTCATATTGTCTCGTATATTCACAATACAGTTTTAGTTCAAAATCTTGTCAAAGAGCTAAAAAAAAGCATACCTGAAGTACAAATAGTTTTACTTAAACATGATAATAAAATTGTAACATTGGTAACACTTTTTACAATAGATACTGATAATGAAGAGTATATCAGTGATGAAATACTCAAAGAACTTTGTGTTGATAATTTTCATAAAAAAGAGAGTATTGAAGAGTATAGAGTGCAACTTTTCAAACGTTATTTTACTGACCATCTGACGAACCTTCCAAATCTTTATCAACTTAGAAAAGATCTGCAAAATTGTGATGATGCAGGGCTTGTACTACTGAAAATAGATAACTTTCAAGCAATTAATAACTTTTATGGTTTTGTTGTTGGTGATTATGTTTTAGAATATGTAGGAAAATATCTCAAAGAAATTTTAAAAGAGCATAAGATTTACAGACTCTCAGGTGCAGAGTATGCTTTAACAATAGAGACAAGATTAGGTTTTTATCAGCTCAAAGATTATTTGGCAAAGGTTTATGAAAAGATAAAAAATATAGAAATTATCTATCAAGATGTGAAAATATATGTTGATTTTACTTTGGCATCATCATCCAATAGAGATAATACAAATATCTTTTCTAAAGTCTCTATGGCTCTGAGCTATGCGAAGAAAAAAGGGGTACCTTTTTGGATATATGAAGAGAGAATGAATTTTGAACATGAGTATGAGAGAAATCTTGTTCTCTCTCATATTGTAAGAGAATCAGTTGAAAAATCACGTATCGTTCCTTATTTTCAAGCAATTATGAGCAATAAAGACTCAAAAATAGTCAAATATGAATGCCTTGCCCGTCTAATAGATAAAAATGAGAAGATTCTTTCTCCTATGCTTTTTATTCCAATTGCCAAAAATATTAAAATATACAATGAAGTAACAAAAATCATTGTCAATAAGGCTTTTGAAACATTTGAAGAGAGTGAGTATGAGTTTAGTGTTAATCTTTCAATCGAGGATATTATGAGTAGCGAGATTTTTAATTTCATTATTCAAAAACTTAAAGATAATAGATCAGCGGCAAATAGAGTTACTTTTGAACTTTTAGAGTCAGAAGCGATTCAAGACTTTAAAAAAGTTGATAGATTTATAGGTGAGGTTTCTCGTTATGGTGCAAAGATTGCCATTGATGATTTTGGAAGTGGATACTCAAATTTTTCGTATCTTACAAAAATAAATGCAGACTATATTAAGATTGATGGTTCCCTTATTGAGAATATTGATGTAGATGATGCTTCACTTATAGTAGTAGATACAATTGTGCAGTTCGCAAAAAGACTTGGTATCAAGACAATAGCAGAGTATGTGCATTCAAGTGTTGTCATGGATAAAGTTAAAGAATTGGGGATTGATTATTCACAAGGGTTTTATATTGATGAACCATCTTTGGAGATACAACTAAAGTCTCAATAAAGAGGCTTTAGTTTAAATAAAAGCGCTTATTCAGTAACTTCTACGATTTCTGGCGTTGATTCCCAAATACCGTGTTTAGTACAGTACCCGTGAGCTACAAGGTTAAGTTTGCTTTTCATTGGTCTGATGTTAAATGTTACTTCTGCGTGAGACTTCTCGTTTCCAAGAGTTCCCGGTACGAAAGTAGCCATTGCAAGTTTCGTGTCACCATCAAAAAGAGTGATTGATTCAATATAATGATCAAAATCATCTGGGTGAGTATATTCGTTACCCATTTTAACGTTTACTGCAAGCATTTCACCTTTTTTTGCAACACCTGCAACTGTAATGAATGGTGAGTGACGATCGATTAAATCTTTTTTTGCTTCTCTTTCTACTGTGTCAATATCAACATATTTGTTAATCTTTGGCATATTAAATCCTTTTGTTTGTTTTTTAATGCTGTTATTGTACCTGCAAAATCTTTTATGCGAGCATAAAAGAGATAATATTTATCCTGTTTAAGGCTCGTTTAATTTTATAAGAGTTTAACCAATAAACGGGTACAATCGCGACAATTTATAAACAAAAGAGTATAGCAATGTTAAAACCATTATTGATTGAGATAGGTGTTGAAGAGTTACCGGCTGTTCCACTGTTAAAAGAGTTGAAAAATATTGAAACAAAATATGCAAAAATTTTAGAAGAGTATGCCCTTTTAGGTGAGTTTGAGTTTTACTATACTCCTCGTCGTTTGGTGCTATGGCACAGAGAGTTTAAAACTTCTCAAGAGGACTCTGTGGAGGAGTTTTTTGGAGCGCCACTGGCAGTCGCTTATAAAGATGGCAAGCCGACAAAAGCAGCAGAGGGTTTTGCTCGAAAATGTGGTGTAGGTTTAGATGAGCTAAGCACGGCAGAGAAGGGCGGTAAAGAGGTTCTTTACTATAAAAAAGATATTCAAGGACGTCCATCAGTTGAACTCCTTCCTGAGATTATAGAGAAGTGGATAAAATCTCTTGATTTTGGTAAGTCTATGCGTTGGGGAAGTCTGCGTGAGAGCTTTATTCGTCCTATTCGTTGGGTGAACGTTCTTTTGGATGATGCCGTTGTGCCGATGAAACTTTATGAAGTTGAAAGTGCTAAAACAACACGTGTGCATAGAATTGCAAGTTTTGATCCTGTTGCTATTGATGGCGCAAAAGATTATTTTAAAAAGCTTAAAGAGGGTGGAGTAACACTTTATCAAGATGAGAGACGTCAAAAGATATTTGCTGATTTTAAAGATATTGAAGAGCAAAATAGTGTAAAAATTGAGATTGATGATGATTTGATGGATGAAGTTGTTGCCATTACTGAAAATCCGACAGCACTTTTAGGTTCATTTGATGAGGAGTTTTTAGTGCTTCCTCCTGAGGTTATTATCACTTCAATGAAAGAACACCAACGCTATTTTCCTGTCTTTAAAGATGGTAAACTTATTAATAAATTTATTGTTGTTGCCAATGCTTTAACAGACGACTTTAGTGAAGTTATAGCCGGAAATGAGAGAGTGTTACGCCCACGTTTGGCAGATGGACTCTTTTTTTGGGAAAATGATCTTAAAAATGGGCTTACAACTGATGGACTTCAAAAAGTTGCTTTCTTTAAAGGGCTTGGCAGTGTTGCAGATAAGATTGTACGTGAGACAAAAATAGCGCAAGAACTTTTTGATAAGTATGGTATTGATGCTTCAAAAACCGATCTTATACGTGCAATGGAGCTTGCAAAAGCTGACCTTATGAGTGAGATGGTTTATGAATTTACCGAACTTCAAGGCCTTATGGGCTACTACTACGCTTTAAAAGCTGGTGAGAATGAGGCAGTTGCCCTTGCAATCAAAGAACAATATTTGCCAGAGGGCGAAGATAGTGAACTTCCATCTACACCACTGAGTGCGATTGTAGCGATGAGTATCAAGCTTGACACCCTGCTTGGACTTTTTTCTGTTAATCAGATTCCAACAGGTTCACGTGATCCATTTGCATTGCGTCGTGCGGTTAATGGTATTATTCGTATTGTTAATGAGTATGGTTTTACTTTTGATATTGTCAAAGATATAAAAGAACTTGCTAAAAACTATGAGGGCAAGATAGACTTAGAGAAGTTAGAAAACTTTATCTTAGAGAGAATCAAACGTTATTATAGAGTAAATCCTTCAATCATTGAGGCTGTTCTAGCTTCTGGTGAGCGTGAGCTGTTAGCAATGGGGAAAAAGATAGAGGCACTCAATACTCTTGTAAACTCTGAAGGTTTTGATGAAGTAAGCTCTACTTTTAAGCGTGTTGCAAACATTACAAAAGATATTGATCTCACGCAGGACTTATCTGTTAATGAAGCACTATTACAAGAAGATGCAGAAAAAGTTCTCTATCATAAATTTAAAGAGGTAAGTACAAAAGAGTATGCCTCGTATGAAGAAGAGCTAGATGCACTTCTTGGGCTCAAGCCACAGCTTGATGCGTTCTTTGACTCTGTAATGGTCAATGCCGAAGATGAAGCACTGAAAAACAATCGTAAGGCACTTGTTGCTTCGATCTACAAAGCCATCTTAAATATTGCAGATATTAAAGAAGTAAGTATTTAATATCTAACTACTGCAGACTTTTAATAGTTTGTAGTTGCCTTTGAATTTTTTTATGATAGATAAGAGCAGTATTGTTGCTCTTGTCAATTTCTAGCGCTTTTTCAAAACACTCTTTTGCCTGATCTAGATTTTTGTTATTATAGTACCTTTTCCCATTTTTTACATAGCTATTTGCTGCCTCTATTGCTCTTTTTTTTGCAATTTTTATAATCTGTTTTGCTTCTATGTTTCTTGGCTCAAGACTTAAAATGTGTTGTGCATATTCTATTGCTTGGAGATACTCTTTTGATTTTAGTGCTTTATTTGCAAGAGAGAGTGTGTGTTTTTTATTCTGTTTAAAGGTGATTGCATTTATATAGTGAGTAGCTGTTTCATCATGAGAATAGATAGAAAGGAATTTAGTAAAGTTCTTTTTTGCCTCTTTGAGTTTTCCTTTTTTATATATAGCTAGGGTTTGAGAAAGTAAAGGGCTTTTTTCTCTACGCAGCAGGGCTCTTGCTTTGTTTGCAGTACTGTTTTTATAGTCGTACTTTGCTAGATTTGTAAGAGAGTTTTGTATGGATTTTAGCTCTGTAAAACTACCTTTGTTGTTGAGAAGTTGTGCCTCAAGTGCATTTTCAAGTGCATTGATGTATATTTTTAATGCTCTCTCCTCTTTAAGTTGGCTGTAGAGTTGTTTTGTCTCTTTATAATTTGGATTGTTCATCATAACACTATTGAACTCTATTAAAGCTTTTTCTTTATTGTCCGCTTTGAGATACTGTTGCGCATTTTTATAGTGTATTTTAGCTCGTACTTTTGCCTGAAGTTTCATTTTTTCTATTTTGTCATTGGCGATAACATTGGAGCCTTCGTAGAAGTTTACAAGCTCATAGGCATTGATAGCATCGTGATAGTAACCGTTTTTATAGGCTTCATCTCCCTTTTTACTGTAGAGAGCGATATCGTTTTTTATAGATCTGTAGATAAGCCGTTTATCATGTGAATCTAGCTTTTTTACCTCTTTTTTCAGTTGGGTAACATGAATCTCTTTCTTTTGACTTGGAGTTGCATGTTCTCTCTGCGGATTTACACAGCCACTCATAAAAAGAGTAAGTATAAGAAGTGCTATATAGTGCATTTTAGGCCTCTTTACCTGAGATGGAGTAGGCTGTAACATCATTACTGATGCCCTTGAGTGAAAGGGGTTCGGTTAGAGTGTAGTTACATTGGTACCCTGAACTTGCAAATGTTTTTTTGTCAATAATAATCTCTCCCTCTTTTGCATAAGAGCAGAGACGTGAGGCCATATTCACCGCAAGACCAATGGCTGTATAGTCCATATGCTCGTTATAACCTATATTTCCGATAATAACCTGCCCTTTTGAAATTCCTATACCGACGTTACAAATTGTTTGATTATCTGTTTTTCGTAAGATATTTTCTTGCTGGATTGTCTGTTGTATCTCAACAGCGCTCTGTATGGCTTTTAGTGTGGCATCTTCTCCACTAAACGATGCCATTACTTCATCACCAATAAATTTATCGATATCACCACCATATTTTTTGATGATTTTAGCTTGTAAAGAGAGATAGAAATTTACGATATTGATAACTTCTTGGGGTGTTTTTTTCTCATTAAGTGAGGTAAAATTACGAATATCACAAAACAAAAAGGTCATATTTTTGTATTCTCCGCCAAGTACTACCGGTTCATGTGAAGAATTTTTAATCATATTGACAGTTGAGTTAGAGACAAATTTTTGCAGTCTGTTTTTTTCTCTGAGCCATGCCACCATTGTATTAAAGTGATTGGCAAGGTTTTGAATCTCATCATTGGTATGTACATCAAGATGGATATCGAAATTACCTTTGGTAATTTCTGAAGATGCTTTGGTAATCTGTAGTATAGGTTCTGTAACGCGTTTAGCTATAAAATAGACATAGAGTGTTGAGAGTAAAAGAATGATAAAGGCAATCGTATAGATATAGTCAAGCACTTTGTCAATAATTTTGGAGATGGCTTTTTTGTCATAATACAGCAGAGTAAAACCAAGTAGAATATTTTCGCCTTTGTACTGGTAGAGAATAGGGCGAATAAAGCGGTAAGTCTCTATTGTTTCATTTTTTGTTTTTATTGTGTAGGTATCGTAGCTTACATGTTGAGTTTTTGCATTTTGTACAACATTCAAAAGAGATTTTTCAAGTGGAAGGTCTTGGATTTTTTGACCAAAGCCTGAAATGTATTCAAATGTAGTGCCATCTTTGGATTTTTGTCTCTGATAGATAGCAATACCAAGCAGACCGTCAATATGAGACTCTTTGAGTCTCTCTATTGCATCGTTAAGACTGAGGCGGTTTTCATAGGTTCTCTCTAAAAGTGCAAATGAAGAAAAATCAGAAATTCTTTCAATCGTAGTAGAACTCACTTCAAAAGCTTTTTTTTCAATATTTTCTTTGATAAAAGGGATAATAAAGTAATTTTGAACAGAGATAGCAAAAAATATAGAGATAAATATTAAACTGATTAGTTTAAGTTTGAGTCCTCCCTTATAGAGTAACTTCTTTATTGTGCTCTTAATAATCAATCTCCATAAATTCGATATAATTTTAATACTATTTTACTCAAAAATTTTAAAAGAATAGTGAATAGATAGATATGAAAGAGAGATAAAATGTATGATATAGCTGTTATTGGTGCGGGTATTAACGGATGCAGCGTTGCATATGAATTTCTCCAAGAAGATAAAAA
This sequence comes from uncultured Sulfurimonas sp., assembly GCA_964528435.1. GTDB lineage: Bacteria > Campylobacterota > Campylobacteria > Campylobacterales > Sulfurimonadaceae > Sulfurimonas. The sequence goes on from CAZGSK010000004.1 coordinate 26,731, forward strand.
TGTCCTTATTTTGGATAAAGAGGGGGTTGCTAGTGGCGGTAGTGGAGCAGCCGGTGCTTTTATCTCTCCCAAATTTTCAAAAGCAGGTGAGCTTAAAGCCATCATTGAAGATGCTTTTCTTTACTCTATGGAGTATTACGAGAAGAATTTTGCTCAGCATTTTACAAAAGCACAATTGTTGCATATTGCCAAAGATATAAAAGAAGATGAGATACTGCGTATTTTCAAAGAAAAAACAACACTCCCTTTAAAAGAGATTTCTCAAGATGTAAAAGAAAAGCTCACGCAGAGTGCTTTGCAAAGAGAGAATGTCTCTCTTGAAGCGGGCATTGTTGATGCACAGAAGATGTGTCAAGCGATGATAGATAGTGCAAAATTTGTTAAGCAAAAAGTAGAGAGTATTGTCTTTGAAGATGGTTATTGGCTCATCGATGAGAGTTATGCTGCAAAAGAGCTTGTTTTGGCAACAGGCGCATATAAAACAGTGCTCAGTGAGCCTTATATTCAACTGCGTGGGGTATGGGGGCATAGAATAGATGTGCAAACTAGCACGCAAAACCCCTACTCTATTCATCAGTTTGTCTCTATCTCACCGAGTACTAATGGCAGGTTGGCAATAGGTGCAACGCATAATGTTCATTACCACCCTGAAGAGTCAGAAGAGGCTTATAACATAGAAGAAGGAAGAGAAGAGTTGCTAGAGAAAGCTTCACGTACACTCAATCTTGATGGAGCCAAGATAGTAAAAGATTACACGGGACTGCGTTCTGGTTCATTTGACTATATGCCGCTTGTCGGCCCACTTGTGCTCTCACGTGAGACACTTGCTTGTTGTGAGAAAAATATTCGAATTAAAAAGCCGGATTTTAAAGAGTTTTTATATTATCCGCATCTCTCTATGATTAATGGAAGTGGAGGGTATGGCTTTGTGCTTGCACCCTATTTGGCTCATATTTTAAAAGAGCATATTTTGGGTGCAAAAGAGGTAAGTGAGCGAATTGCTCCTGCACGTTTTTTTGCCCGTTGGGCTAAGAGGAGATCTTAACTATTTGCGGTGGAACAGTTTTAAAGACCTCTTTTAAAGCATTTGCACGCTTTTCACGCATCTTTCCTGTAGCAAAAGGTGAGAGGAAGTAGGCAATCTCTTTACACTCATTTGCATCATAGTTATTATCATGCATAAAAACAACAGTTTTATCAAGCTTGTTTACATGTTCAGAGAGTGCTCTGGCATAGGCAATGATGTTTTTATGATGTCTGTCATATTTGTGTCCCATGCCAAAAAAGACAAACTTGCCTGTTAGGCGGATGTTTGGAATGTCGATGTAATTAAGATGTCTGTCATAACGCGTGAGTTGCGTTGAGGTAAATTTATCCAAATCAGCATCAAATTCTTCTAAAATCGGTGTGGGTTCAATATTTGCACGGTTATAGTTAAAAAGATAACGTATCTCGATAAGCTTTCCTTTATAATGTTCTTTAAAAGCGGCATTGAGAACATACATTCGTGGTGTCTCTTGAATTGTGACATATTCATCATACTTATCAAATCCGTCTTCTTGTAAGAAACGGCTCATTTTATAGCCTGTAGGCGTCTCTTCAGGGTTATATAAAAAGATAGTCCCTGCTACATGTTTACGCTTCTTTTTAAGCATATTTTCCAAATCTGCCACAGTGATTTTTTCATCTTCACTCTCATTAATGTAGATATATTGCTCTACTAAATAATCCATATCAAAATTTGTAGAAAATTTTCCAAATACTTGCATATAAAAACCTTTTAATTTTGCGAATTATACTATAATTGTGGCTATGATTTATATAGCTTTTATAATTTTTACTTTGATTGTTCTCTTTTTTGTCTTTTACCAATGGCAATATTTTATGGTTTTTTCTCCGCTTTATTATAGAGAGGAGCCTCTGTGTGAAGCGTGTACACTACTGAGTATGACAACAGATGATGGTGTGGAGCTTGAAGGTGCGCTTTATGAACCACAACACCCTCACGCAACACTGCTTGTTTTTGTCGGTAGAAGTCATGATGCTGTTGGGCTTATTAACCGTTTTGCAGAGCTTTATCCTCACGCAAGAATCATAACTTTTAACTACCGTGGATATGGAAAGAGTGAGGGCACGCCAAGTGAGAAACATCTTTTAGAAGATGGTCTAAAAATTGCAGAACTTGTAAAAAAGAATTATGGAGATTTTTATCTGCTTGGTTTTTCAATAGGCTCAAGTGTAGCAGCCTATGTGGCTTCTAAAGTAGATGTGCAAGCACTTTTTTTAGTGGGTGCCTTTGACTCCATCGCTTCTTTGGCAGCGAAAAAATTTGGCATTAATTTAGCGGCTGTAATACGATACAAGTTTAATACAAAAAAGTTTATGCAAAACGTAGAAGCACCCAGCTATCTTTTTGTGAGCCGTGATGATGAAATAACTTACATAGAAAATGCAAGAGCACTCAAAGAGAGTGTGAGAAATCTTGCCTATTATGCTGAGTTTGACGGACTGCATCATAAAGAGCTGCTTTGGGATGAGCGAGTTGTGGCAAAAATAAGAGAGGTAATAGCGTAATGGAGATAGGGTTTTTATTAAAGAAGTTTGTATCATTTTTTCTTGAGCCAGTTGGGCTTATTTTAACGCTGCTGCTTTTTGGTATTTACTATTTTTATACAAAAAATGAGAGTCGTGCTGAGAAGTTCCTTCTCTCATCATTTTTTCTACTCTTTTTGTTTGCTTATCCTCCTTTTGCAAACTATCTTGTAAGTGGTCTTGAAAATCAATATGCCAAATATGATTATAAAGAGAATGTAAAATATATTCATGTCCTTGGTAATGGACACGATACAGATGAAGCACAGCCACTCTCTTCACAGCTTTCTGATGCTTCTATGAAGAGAGTAGTAGAAGGCATTGTTATTCATAACAAGATCTCAGATTCTAAGATTATTTTTACAGGATATGAAGGTAAGACAGAGATCTCGCAAGCAGTGATGAATGCAAAGATGGCAGAAGCACTTAAGATCTCACGTGAGGATATGCTTATAAATCCACTTCCAAAAGATACAAAAGAAGAAGCGCTCTTTACTAAAACAGTTGTTGGCTCAAAACCTTTTGTTCTTGTAACATCAGCGTCACATATGCCACGGGCAATGATGCTTTTTGAATCTTTAGGTATGCACCCTATAGCTGCACCGACAAGTTTTTACAAAGAGGAGTTCCGAGGTTATTTACGGGCTCCAACTGCTCACGCTCTTTATATCTCAACAGTTGCTATTCATGAGTATGTTGGTATCTTGTGGGTGAAACTAAAACTTCTCTTTTAGAGAAGTTTTTTCATTAGTTCGATGTGATAATTTTCCTGATAATTGATAAAATCAAAAAACTTTGAGAGTTTTTCATCGGTAATAGCATCACTGAGCTCTTTACACATCTCTTTTGCTGCTATCTCTTCATCAATACCGTCTTTTATAAACTGGTCTAAATCTTTGACAATATAGGTCATCTCGTGTAGTTCACGTGGGAGTGCCAAGATACCAAGACGAGCCATCATATTTCCAAATGATTTGAGGTGAAAGTAAGATTCATCAACTAAATCCTGGTAGATATTATAATGTTTAAGACTATCTGTTCTTGCCTGCATATAAGCATAGATTAAAATAAGTTCATACTCTTTGTACGATTCATCAAACAAAAAGAGTGTCATGGCATCAATCTGCTCTTGATCGAGATCTCCCCATCTGCGTGACATATCAAAAGCAGTTACTTTTGCATTGTTTTGCTTGTCTTGAAGAAGTTCTGAGATGTACTCTTGCAGATAGGTGTCATCTGTTGTCATTCTCTCTCCAAGTGCTGTTTGTGGGTAGAGCTCTTGAATGGCTTTTACCTCATTTAGAAGAGCTTCTAGTATCTCAAAAGTGCTCTCTCTTTTAAGTAAAACCATATCTCTGTCATAGTTATAATCTTCACCACTCTCTAAAATTGCTTCTCCTAGCCATTTCATATGGCGAAAAGCAATTTGCGAGAAGTCATAAAGATGAGACTTGATTGCTTCATCTTCAATGGCAAATGATGCAAAGAGGATGCTCAGCCAGAGTTCGTGTTTTTTTTGGTAAGTTTTATTTTTCATTTTCTTCTCCTTGGGGTGCTTCGCAGCTCTCTTTCATCTTAAGGAGGTGGAGTTCTTCATCAGCACCGTTTTGTTTGTTCTCATAATTTTGTAATGAAGCTATAAAGGCAGTAAAGACTATATCGGCGCAGACCTGTTGTTGTGCCGAGAGGTTTCCTAGTTTGTCATTCATTTTTTGAATCGCTTTTTGGGCATATTCAATGTCATTGTTTTTAATCATTTCTGTAAACATTGAACCAATAACGACCGTATCTTGGCATCCATTCGTAGCAAAAGTAACTTCTTTGACTATATCACCCTCTATGTTTACATAGAAAATAACATACTCTTTTGTTTTTTCATCAAGTGCTACACCTACACCATCTGCATCATCAAGTTTTCCGTAGTTTTTTGGATACATTAGGTGTTCGAGAGCTTCTGGGCTCATACCTTCTGGCATTTTGACATCTTCAAACATAATAGCAATCCTTATTTGTTAATATTTTATTTTTGCAAGATAGAGTCCGTTTGGTGGTGCAGAGTCTATCTTATGGTTTTTATCGTGTAGTTTTTCTACAATCTCTTCTTTACTAAGCTTTAGAAGCGCGCCGACCATCATACGAATCTGACTTCTCAAAAAGCCGTTTGCTTCAAAGTTGAGTATTATATACCCTTTATGCTTATATGCAAATGCTTTGTATATCATTCTTATTGTTGTCTTCTCATCACTGCCATTTTTTTTGAAGTGTTTGAAATCATGTTCACCTAAAAATAGCTGCATTTTATGGTGTAGTATTTTGACATCGAGTTGCTCTTTGGAGTAGGTAATAAAGTCAGCTTCAAAAGGGTTGAGTGGTCTATCTTTTAAGATGTAGCGATAGACTCTCTTTTTTGTAGAGTATCTGGCATGAAAATCATTATCTACCTTTTTGACGCGAAGTACACGAATACAAGAGGGCAGCATAAAGTTGAGTACACGTTTAAGCTTTTTAGTATCACTCCAGTAAGAGGGCAGATCGAAGTGACACACCTGTCCTGTGGCATGCACTCCACGGTCTGTTCGACCGCTCACGACAACTCTTTGGTCAATGCCAAGGCGCAGCAGTGCTGCTTCAAAAGTACCAAAAATTGTCGGTGAGATATCTTTTTGGATTTGAGAGCCGTGATAATGTGTACCATTGTATGCCAGTGTGACAGCTACTCTCATTAGAACTTTCTTACTATGGTTTTTCTATAAAGCAGGTAGCCTCCCATAAGCCATCCAAGCGAAACGGCAGCGATGGTATAAAAACCGAGAAATTTTTCTACTGCCAAAAGTCCGGAGTAATAAAAGAGAATCGTTAAAAACATAAAAAGGTAGATTTTAGATTTTTGATGTCGGGTATGAACGATACCAAAAGAGACTACAAGAAAGAGTGTGACAAGTGGAAAAAGGCTCATTAGTGAGTTTCGGATAAAGAGATGTTTTTTTCTTCCATCCCATCCCTCTTTTGCAAGCCAGTACTCAAGTGGCTTTTTGTAGTTCATCAAATCTGCTTTCATTGTGTCATTAATGAGCATTGTGTTAAAGTTTATTTGGGAAAATTTTTCAGTAGAATAGCTATACCCTTCACCCTGTGTGAGTTTGAGACGTAAAATTCCTGCATCATTAATGACCTCTGCTTTTTTTGCAGTTATGAGAATCTCCTCTTTTTGTTTTTTGTTAAACAAAAAGACCTTTTCAAAAGTACCATCTTTATTTTTTTTACCAAGATATAAAAGCCAGTCCCCAAAACTATTTCCAAATTCACTTGCAGAGAGATTGAACTTTGCTTCACTTTTTTTGTAAGAGATAAAGTTCTTTGAGAGTACTCTAGTATGAGGATCAATAATAAAAAAGTCAAAAAACATAACCATAGCAAGTAGCAGTGCAGGCCAGAAAAATGTTCTTACAATAAAGAAGGGTTTTATGCCCAATGAAAAGAAGACTATGACCTCATTGTCATTGGAAAGTTTAAAGAGAGAGAGTGTTGCAGCTATGAAAAAGGTAATGGGCAGTGTATAAAAAAGCAATTGTGGCAAAATGAAAATATAGAGCTTTGTCATTTCCCAGATAGTCAATTGAATAATGGCTGTATAGGCTGCTAGTTTTATCAAAAAGATAACTGATGCAATGGCAAAGAGTGGTACAAATATAGAGAGAAAAAGAGATGAAAAGTTACTCAGTATATATTTTCGTAATCGTTTCATTAGTAGCTAGCCTTAATGTAGTTCATGATTTGTGAATCATATAAAAAGACAATAAAAGTTGCCATTGCCAAAAATGGTACATACGGTACACGCTGTTCCTCTGCTGAACGCCCTAGAAGTAAAAGCATTACAGGAAGTGCAAGAACGGCAGATAAGAAGATAGCAACAAGTCCAAGTTCTACACCAAGGAGTGCTCCCATAGTGGCAGCTACCATAATGTCGCCTTCTCCCATGGCTTCGATGAAAGGTGTTCTGTCATAGTGTTTGTTCCATACTGTTTTTGTCTTAAGACCTGCTCGAAAAACAGAAGAGGTCAGATAGTATGAGAGTGTAAAACGAAGGAGGGTAAATCCACCAGTAAAGAGCAAAGCATTTTGGAAGTTATGCACAACACCATCAACATTCCATGCACCAAATACTGCAAAGAAGATTGCCAAAAGATTGAGTGAATCAGGAACCATTTTGTATTTAAAGTCAATAACAGAGAGTGCCAAAAGCATTAAAAAACTCATAGCGATAAAAAATGAGGCAAAAGAGAGACCATATTTAGCAGCAATGGCTAGAAATATAAGTCCAGAAATTAACTCGATAATAGGGTATTGTACAGATATGGGTGTTTTGCAGTAGGCACATTTTCCACGCAGCAGTATCCATGAAAGTAGAGGAATATTATGCCATGGTCTGAGCTTGTTGCCACAATGAACACAGTGTGAGCCGCCAAAGACAATACTCTCCTCTTTTGGTATGCGAATGATGATTACATTTAAAAATGAACCAATAAGAAGACCTAAAATAAAAGCCATTAGCAAAGTGTACTCCATTATTTCAATCCTCCAAATCTTCGTTCGACTTTTTTGAATTTTTTGATAATCTTTTCTAGCTCTTTGACATTGAAATCCGGCCAAAGTGTGTCGATAAAAAAGAGTTCTGCATAGGCTGCTTGCCAAAGCAAAAAGTTGGAGAGTCTTTTATCTCCACCGGTGCGAATGAGTAGATCGACATTGTGTTTGCAGTCAAGCGCATTGCTAAGCATCTGTGTTGTGATCTCCTCTTCGACATTGCGCAGTTTATTTATGGTGCGAATGATTTCGTCTTGTGAGCCATAATTGAGTGCCAAAGATTGAACGAGTCCGTCACAGTGTGCTGTTTTTTCCTGAACCATTTGAATGGTCTTTTGCAGTGATTTTGAAAAAGCACGAATATCACCGATAGGCTCAAAACGGACATTGTTTGCAAGATAGACTTGAAGTTCATTTTTGAGATAGTTATCAAGCAGTTTCATTAAAAATTCCACTTCAAGACGTGGACGTTTCCAATTCTCTGTAGAGAAAGCATAAAGTGTGAGACGTTCTATCTCTTCATTGTTGGCACAGTATGTAGTGATGGCTTTGACGACTTTTGCACCGGCTTCATGTCCTTTGACACGTTTTTTGCCTTGAAGTTCTGCCCATCGACCGTTTCCGTCCATTATTATGGCTATATGCTTTGCTCTGTTCATCTACTGCTCTTGTAGTTTTTTTGCACTCTCTATGAGGTCAAAAGAGAGTGAAAGTTTGTCATTTTGCGGCAGTGATGAGACTTCATCGTTTGTTATAAAATCTATTTGATTGCTAGTGCTGCCAAAACTTGAAGAGTCTTCCAAGATATTGAGACAGACCGCATCAAGATGTTTGTTTTTTAGCATTTTAGATGCGTTGTCTATGGCATTGAGCTTATCCATTTCAGCTTTAAATCCAACAACACTAATTCCATCTTTGTCTATGGCTTGAAGGATATCGCTATTTTTTTTCAAAGTAAGCGACCACTGCTCGCCCAGTACCTCTTTTTTTAGCTTGCCTGTCTGCGTGAACTCGGGAATATAGTCACTGACTGCTGCTGCCATAAAGAGATAGGGTTTCTTTTGTATAAGATGAATCCGTTCATCACGCATAAGTGTTGCTTTTGAAAGTTTGCCTTTTTTTGCAATACGGATAGAATCAACAAGATACTCCATCATTTCATCTGAGCTTTCTACATCAATTTTATGGATATTTTGAGGCAGTTGTGTATCAAATCGTGTTGCTATTAAATTGACATCTGCACCTTTGAGATAGAGTGCAGTAGCCAGTGCACTTGCCATCTTTCCACTTGAAAAGTTTGAAATATAACGAACATCATCAATCTTCTCAATTGTGCCACCACCGGTAACGATAACGCGTCTATCTGCCCAAAAATCATCTTTTAAAAGCTCACGAGCAGTTTGGTAGAAGATATTCACCTCTTCTGCCATGGCTCCATTTCCTGTTGTTTTACAAGCCAACTCTTTTACCTGTGTATCTAAAATAGTGTAGTTTGCAATACCTAACATCTTGAGATTTGCTTGTGTAATTGGATTTTCAATCATATTTGTATTGGCTGAAGGAGCGAGTATTTTCATCTTAGAAAATGCAAGAGCACACTGCAATAGCATAGTATCTGCTATGGCATTTGCAAGTTTTGCAATGGTGTTTGCAGTTGCTGGGGCAATGACCATAATATCTGCCCATTCAGTGATTTTTATATGGTTGAAGTCACTGGACCAATCTTCGTTTGTGTCATCTAAAACTTTGTTTGATGAGAGTGTTTCAAAAGTAAGGGGTGTAATAAATTTTTTGGCACTCTCACTCATTACAACACGCACCTCTGCACCAGATTTGACGAAAAGACGGACGAGTTCGAGTGATTTGTATATGGCGATAGAACCAGTTACTGCTAAGAGGATTTTTTTATTTTGAAGTAAATTTTCTGTGATATTCATAAAAAACTTTCTAATTTTTCTTGTATTTTAGCAAAAAATTCTTAGATTTTACATTGAAGCGTGATATACTATTATAAAAGGAGTTGTTATGGACAAAAATGAACAGATGAAAAAATACTACCAACGTTGTGATATGAGCCAGATAAAAGGTCATCTCAAAGAGATGCTGCAAAAAGCTGAGGCTGAGATTCCTCAGCTTGAAGTAGATGAGATAGACTTGGAATCTATGGTTCTCATTGATGTACGTGAGCATGATGAATTTGCCAGTGGTATCATTCCTGCACAAAAGGTCTTTACGATTCCACGTGGAAAATTGGAGTTTGCAGTTGATGACAAGTTACTTGATCTGAGTGATCATACAATTGTTTGTTACTGTTTTAAAGGTGCACGTGGACTGCTTGGAGCGCAAAGACTGAAAGAACTTGGGTTTAATAATGTTGCAAACTTAAAAGGTGGTATTGAGAATTGGGTGAAATCAAAAAAAGTAATTAGAAATTACTTGGGTAGTTTTGTAATTAATGATTAAATTACTCAACTTTCGCACATAAAACCTAACTCTTTTTGAGTATAAGCACTGAGAACA
>CAZGSK010000005.1:0-34617 GCA_964528435.1 uncultured Sulfurimonas sp.
CGGGTGCAAGTACTGGTAAACGTGAAGCATTAGAGCTTCGTGACGGTGGTGATCGTTATATGGGTAAGGGTGTACTTCAGGCTGTTGAGAATGTAAACAGTATTATCTCTGATGCACTCATCGGTATGAGCCCATTTAATCAAGCAGTTGTTGATGCAACGATGAAAGAGATCGATGGTACTGAGAACTACGGTAAACTAGGTGCAAATGCAGTACTTGGTGTCTCTATGGCAGTAGCACGTGCAGCAGCACAAAGCCTTGGTGTACCACTTTACCGTTACCTCGGTGGTGCAAATGCAATGGTTATGCCAACACCAATGCTTAACATCATTAATGGTGGAAGTCATGCTGATAACTCTGTTGACTTTCAAGAGTATATGATTATGCCTGTAGGTTTTGAAGATTTTGCAGAGGGTCTTCGTGCTTCTGCAGAGGTGTATCATAATCTCAAAGCTATCTTAGCTGCAAAAGGACACTCAACATCACTTGGTGATGAGGGTGGTTTCGCACCAAATTTAAGCTCAAACGAAGAGCCTATTCAAGTTATTATGGAAGCGATTGAAAAAGCCGGATATAAAGCAGGTGACGATATAGCAATCGCTCTTGATGTTGCAGCAAGTGAAATTGTGGCAGAAGATGGCGGATATAGATTAGAGAGTGAAAATCGTACGGTTTCATCGGCAGAGCTTGTTGATTATTATATTGATTTATGTGCGAAGTATCCTATTGTTTCTATAGAAGATGGTCTTGGTGAAGATGATTGGGATGGTTTTAAACTTATGACTGAGAAGTTAGGCGATAAGATTCAGATTGTCGGAGATGACCTTTTTGTTACAAATGCAAATATCTTAAATGAAGGTATTGCTAAAGGAATTGCAAATGCAATTCTTATTAAACCAAATCAGATTGGTTCAGTTTCAGAGACAATGTTAACAGTTCGTCTTGCTCAAAGAAACGGTTATAAATGTGTAATGAGTCACCGCTCTGGTGAGAGTGAAGATGCATTTATTGCTGATTTTGCAGTAGCACTTAACTGTGGTGAGATTAAAACAGGATCAACCGCTAGAAGTGAAAGAATTGCAAAATATAACCGTCTTTTAGAGATTGAAAATGAAGTAGTTTATGGTGAATACTTAGGATCTACTCTTTTTAACTAAGAGAAGTTTATGAACCAAGAAGAGCTTTATGAAGAGATAGATACACAGCAGAGTATAACGCAAAGATACTTGGGCCTTTCTCTTAAAAAGTTCTTTTTGTTGTTTGTTCTCATAATCTTTTTAGGTGTTTATCTAGGTATAATTTTTTACGGAACGAACTCTCTAGAGGTTCTTTTTGGTTTGCAAGATTATGAGAGCTATCTTCAAGATGAAGTTGTGCATCTCAAAAAAGAAAATGCACAACTGCAGCGTGAGTATTTTGAACTCAAAGAAATTTCTGCACAATAATCATATAAATTTGCTATAATGTTTCTAAAAAATAGGTGCTTTGTATGATAAAACTCTTTTTAGCTTTTCTTTTACTTCCTCTTTTTTTATTTGCAAGAGAGAACCCTTTTTTCCCCGTTGATAACAGCCAAGATATTCCACTAACATCAAACAAAGTTGAAAAAGCACCACCGCTTAAACGTGCGACAATGACACTACCCTCAACAGCAAGAATATTACAGAGTGTAACAGTAGAGTATAAGAATCTTGATGGATCCATTGCCACAAAGAAGATTCAGCTCAATAATGCGCTAGATTGGCATTTACCGCTCTTTGTCTCCCAAAACTATTGTTCTGCTAGTGAATCTGTACAGACAAAAAAACAAAGAACAATTCAAAAAAAAGTTCATTTTGCAAAGATAGCATCCCTGCCGTTTATAACATTTTATGCAGATGTCAAAAAACTGAAAATAACTACAAAAGATAAGCTTTTAAGAGATTTTTTACTTGTAAAGCCACATAGAATTGTATGTGATTTTAAGCGTCAGACCGATATTGGAAGTTATGTTAAACAGGTGAAAAGCAAATCAAATTTCAAAAAGATACGCATCGGGACACACAAAGGCTACTATCGTGTTGTTATCGAACTTGATGGATACTATCAGTATAAAATTAAAAAAACTGCTACAGGTTATCTCTTTACGCTATTATAATTTAAAGGAAAAAAATGAAAAATTTAGTAACTATTTTACTCTTAATAAGTATTGCAACGCTAACGAGCTGTTTTGCAAAAGAGAAGCATTATACAGTGAGTGTTGTACCAAAAAAGATGACGGTTCAAGAGAAGAAAAAAAGATTTTTTGCTCTTTTGGTGCCTCCGATAGAGCATGTACATAAACAACTGCAAAAACAGTATGAAGAGGTAAAAAAAGATATACAAAATCATACACATCATGAAAAAATTACAGCGCTTAAAAAGAAGTACAATGTAAAAACAGATGAGGAGCTGCTCATAGCACTAAAACCACATCCAATGAGTATCGCTTTGGCACAGGCTGCTATGGAGAGTGCTTGGGGTACATCACGATTTTTTCGTAAGGCAAACAATATTTTTGGTGTCTGGAGTACAAGTTCAAAACAAAAGAGAATTGCAGCCTCTGAAAAACGCGGGAAAAAAACGATTTGGGTAAGAAAGTTTGACAATCTTGATGAGGCTATTAGACAGTACTACTTTATGCTCTCCGCATCACCACGATATAGAGCATTTAAGAAGATGAACTATGAGGGTAAACCTGCTACTGAGATTATTAAAGGATTGAAGTATTATTCAGAAAGAGGTGATGCGTATGTTCAAGAACTTCGCAGCATGATCCGCTATAACAAGCTTACAAAATATGACAAATAAGTAATGGTACAAAAGTAACAAATAGATAGTGAAAGTCTGCTATAATTGCGCCCATGAAAGAAATTAAAAATTATATAGCATCTCACGATGTCAGTGAGATGCACCCCTCAGAAATTGCCAATATTTTACGTGGAATGGATGATAGTCAGTTTAGTGAGGCTATTAAAATCGTTCCAAAAGAGCTTGTCGGTGATGTAGCTCTTGCTTTGCCCGATAGATATTTTGATGATGTTGTCGAGAACCTTAGTGTTGATGAGCTTTCACAAGCTGTTTCAGAGTTAGAGTCTGATGATCAACTCGAATTTATGCAAGAGCTTGAAGACGTTGATGAAAACGTAGCATCACAGGTCTTTGAAACACTTGATGAAGATGATAAAAAAGAGATTGCACAGCTTCAAAAATATGAAGAAGATGAAGCCGGTGCATATATGCAGCTTGAAGTCTTTACTGCTCACGCAGATGAGATTGTTCAAGATGTCATTAAACGTTTTGCACATCTTCGTAAAGCCAATGAACTTGAAAATATTCAAAACCTTTTTATTGTTGATGATCATAACAGACTTCTTTATACGGTTGGTTTAGATGATCTTCTTGTTTTTGATTTTTCAAAAACAATGGAAGAAAATATTCACGAAAGTGATGAAAATTTTGAGCCAATTAAAGCCTATGACAGAGATGATATTAAAGATGTTGTAGAGCTTTTCAAGCAGTATGATGTCTCGGTTATGCCGGTAGTGAATGAAGACAATGTTTTGCTTGGGCGTATTACCTCTGATGATATCTATGATATCATTAATGAACATGCAACCGAACAAATGTATAACTTGGCTGGTGTTGATGATGAAGCAGAAGAGGATGAAGATATCATCAAAGCAGGGCGTAAACGTGCCTATTGGCTTGGTATTAACCTTCTAACGGCAATTGCCGCCTCTTTGGTAATTGGGCTCTTTGAGAGTACGATCAACTCTATGGTTGCACTTGCAGTATTGATGCCTATTGTGGCTTCAATGGGTGGAAATGCCGGAACACAAACACTTACGGTTGTTGTGCGACAGTTGGCTCTTGGTGAGATCTCACAGGGGGATGCCTTCCGTTCTATTAAAAAAGAGGTAGCTATCTCTTTAATGAATGGTTTGATTTTTGCTATTGTTATGGGTGTGATAGCATGGATGTGGTTTGATATGCCGATGCTAGGCGTTGTTATTGGACTTTCTATGATTATAAACCTCTTTATGGCAGGTTTTTTTGGTGCTGTTATCCCATTGGTCTTAAAATGGCTAAAAATCGATCCGGCAATAGGCAGTACGGTTATCTTAACAACCGTTACGGATGTTGTTGGATTTTTTAGCTTTTTAGGGCTTGCAAAGATTATACTATTATAAGGATGATATAACTTGGAATTACTACTCTTATTCTTTTTCTTGTCGGTTGGCGTCTCTTTTGTATGTTCTGTACTGGAGTCAGTACTTCTCTCTATAAATATGTCGTATGTGGCGGTTTTGGAAAAAGAGAGACCATCTGTTGGGAAGCTGTTACGATTACAAAAAGAGAACATTAACAAGTCTATTGCATCTATTTTGATTTTAAATACCATTGCAAACACTTTAGGTGCTGCTGCGGTTGGTGCTCAGGCTTCTATAGTTTTTGGGAATGATGCGGTTGTGATTGTTTCGGTTGTACTGACATTTGCCATTCTTTTTCTCTCAGAGATTATCCCAAAGACGATCGGTGCGATTTATTGGAAAAATTTAGCTCCGCTTGCGGCTTATTTTATTAGAATTTTTATCTGGCTTACGTATCCTATTATCTTGACGACATTGGCTGTGACAGATAAGATATCAAAAGGCAAAGAGGATGCTCATACGCTTACAAAAGAGGAACTTTTAGAGAGTATGCTTATGAGTGAGGATGAGGGTGTTATTGATGAGAAAGAGTCTGATGTCATTGAAAATATGCTTAATCTTGACAATATTAAGGTTTCAGAGGTATTGACACCAAGAAGTGTTGTGTTCGCACTTGATGAAAATATGACGATTGAGGAAGTTGTTGCCAAAGAGGAAGCTATCTTTAAATTTTCTCGTATTCCTGTATATAACGAAAATATTGAAGATGTTACAGGCTTAGTTCTTACAAAAAGGATTTTCAAACAGTTGCTGAAAAATAAAAAAGCGACACTTAAAGAGATTAAAAAAGATATCTTTGCCATTAATGAAAATGTGCCGGTAAGTAAGGCACTTGATCTTTTTATCTCAAAAAAAGAGCATATGTTTTTAGTCAAAGATAATTATGACCAAACAGAGGGGATTTTAACACTTGAAGATTGTGTTGAGACGATTTTGGGTGTTGAAATTATGGATGAGAGCGACACGACAGCCGATATGCGTGAGCTTGCTAAAAGAAAAATGAAGCTCAAAAGAAAACTTCAAGAGGCAAAAAAAGTATAGTAATAGGCTCTTAGCCTATTACCTCTTGCATATTGATTTCATAACCAAGCTCATCTGCAAGTTGATCCATAAGAGCAAACATTGTAACAGAGTGTTCTTCTGCTGCTTTAAATCTTTTAATAATATCTTCTTTGGAATCATTTTTCGCCATACAGCCACCCGTAAGCGCACAGTCTAAGTTTGCATTGATAAGATTGTGAAACTCTTCATGATGCGGTTGTATTTTTTTGAATATTGGGTCGTTTCCAAAGAGTTTCATCCCTTGAGCGTAGTACCAAGATCCAAAACCACAATGATGTGCATCTTTTTTAAGTTCTTCGGTAACAGTGCCGTTGACAACAGCAGAGTAGGCATTTGATTTAAAGATAATGTGATGAATCTTATAGTTTGCCAAAAAGAGAGCAAAACTACTTTTGTTGGACTCTTTTGATGTATCGGTCATATTAGAGTTAAGACGACTCATGGTGTCTGAGAAGTTATCCATTGTCTCGTTGGCACTTGTTGCAATATTGCTCATCGTTGTAGCATTTTCCGAAATGCCGTTTGATTGCTGCTGAAGATTTTGAATGGTAATGCTGATCTCTCCGGTTGCTTTTGTAGTGCGTTCTGCAAGTTTACGTACTTCATCGGCAACGACGGCAAATCCACGCCCATGTTCACCGGCACGTGCTGCTTCGATTGCTGCATTGAGTGCAAGTAGATTTGTCTGGTCTGCTATATCTTTAATGAGGTTAACAACATTGGTAATTTCACTAACATTTTCATCCATCAAATCAATTGCCTGTGTGGTATCAACAACAAGGTTGTTAAGATCTGAAATCTCTTGAGCTGTTGCAGAGACTGCTTCATAGCTTTCGTGTGTTGATGTTGTTGCTTGAGTGGTAAGTTCTGTGACTTTTACAAAAGCATCTTTTGTTTTGTCAATATCACTGATGATGATATCAAGATTGCCTTTCATTCCACCATTAAGATTATTGAACTCTGTTGAAAGAAGACCCATAAGTTTGTAGCGTTCATTTGCCTTCATAGAAGCTATGGCTTTTTGTATCTCTTTTGCAGTTTCATTAAACTCTCCATGAAGTCCATCTGGAAACATCTGTCTATACATCTGCCCATCTGTAACAGCTTCAATGGTATTGCGAGTTTCACGTAAGATAATCTCCATCTGATCGAGAGTGTTATTAAGGCTCCAAGCGATCTTTTCAAGTGGTGTGTCATTTCTATCAAGAATTATTCTTGATGAAAGCTTTCCGTGTTCAACATCTTGTAAAACAGTAGCTATTTGTGTCATTAGCTCTGCATCATTTGTGCCTGTACTCTTTGAAAATGAAAAAAGGCTCATAAGCTAGCTCCTAGTTGTAAGTTAATAACAAATTCATTATATGCAAGTCCCTGTTCCTCGAGCAGATTGGTTAAAAGTGCTCCAGAGGCTTGAACGCCACCCCTTTTCTCTGCATCTACAAGTTGTCGGTAGATAGGAGTAATGATATCGATGGCAGATTGTGGCATCTTTCTTCGCACAGAGGTATAGCTGGTAATATTGCCATTTAAATCAAGATCAGCGGTAATGTAGGCAAATACCCAATAGTAACCTCCATCTGCACGGAGATTTTTTACAAAACCAAAAAATTCATCTTTTTTCTGAACAAGATCCCACAATACCTTAAATGCAAGTTTTGGCATGTCCGGATGACGAATAAGATTATGGTTTGCACCAATAAGATCTTTTGCAGGATAGCCTGCCATATCTGCAAAAATTTCGTTGCAGTAGATAATTTTCCCTTTTGTATCTGTTTTTGATACAATAAAATCATCTTGATTTAAAACTTTTTCTCGATTTGTAATGTTTTTTGGAGCATCAAGTTTAGATAGACTTTTATGTGACATTGCAACCTCCCCTTTGTGTAACGATGTTACCTATATGATACTACGAAAATTCTAAGCAAGATGTGAGTGAGGGGGGGGCAGTAAATCTTCTTGAAGAAGAGTTACTGAAAGTGACATAATAAAAAATAGATATTATTTTTTATTACATACCGGGTATTCTTGGTATTTTCCCAAGTTTTGAGTTTCTACAGTACCAACCCCACCCTTTTTTGAGCCAGTGACCAAAAACAGGCATAGGAATCATTTTTCCGCCTTTGTCGTTTCGGTAAACAAAAGCTGCACCATCACCACTGTCCATCACACAAAGAATATTAAGATGATCTCTATACCCTTTTCTCTCTTGAGAACCTTTGTTCATCATATCGATATTATAAGCAGCGTTTTTTGCCATAACTTCTGCAATGTGACCTTGTTTTGCTCTCCAGTCAGGACCTTCAAGTACGGCACTGTCTCCAATTGCAAAGACATTAAAAATACCATCTTCGCTCTCACTTGATGCATCAAAATCATGAACAACTTCACAATAGTCATTGATTTTTATAAGTCCTGCCTCATTGAGTGGCAGATCACTGTTGGCAAAGACATCATGTCCGTTTCCAGCAGGTATGAACATAGTAAAATCAGATTCAAGTTTGCTCTCATCTTCAAATATAATGCCATCTTCTTCAAAACGTGTTATCTTTTTACCAAAGTGTGTGTTGATATTTAGTTTTTCAAAGAAAACGCCCATCATTTTAAGTGCCTGTTTGCCCATACGTGCACCCGGTTCTGCCATAGGTGCAAAAAATGTAAGCTCAAAATTGTCTCTGATACCGAGTTTTTTAAGTTGGTTGTGAACATTGAACATAACCTCAAATGCAGGACCACCACGGACATTTGAAGGATCTTTCGGATTGCCTCCAAAGCCCATGGCAATTTTACCACTCCCTTTGGCAATGAGGGCATCAATACGCTCTTTGATTTTGATGGACTCTTCTGGAACACCACAGATTGAGAGAAAGTTCTCATTTCCTTGATGTTTCATCTTCCCTGAACCCATCGCTACAATGAGGTATTCATACTCAAAGGTGTTGTTTTTACAATAGACTTTTGACTCTTTGCTCTTTATAGATGTGACTTCATCTATGACAAGTTCAAAACCATGCGCTTTTTGTAAATCTTCAAGTGCAACGCACATATCTTCAAATTTACTCTCACCTGTTGGAATCCAGATAGAAGTTGGATAGATATAGAAGTAGTCTCTATTACTTACCAAAGTAACTTGATAATTCATCTTTCTTAGGTGAATTGCAGCATCAACACCGGCAAATCCACCACCTAAAATAAGTACTTTTTTCATATATAAATCCTGTTATAAGCTAAATTAATAAAAAATATTACCTTAAGTGATGTTAAAAATACATTAAAGAGTTTAATTTAATCGTCAATTTATTTTTTATTAATAAAATAAACGGCAAGCATAGAGACGCTGCCACCTAGGATAATGTGCAGTTGTATAGGCTCATCAAGAATAAGCCAGGCAGAAAAGAGAGCAAAAAGCGGAACTAAGAACATAAATGAGCTTGTCTTTTCGCTTCCGAGTTTCCCACTTGCAATAAAAAAGATGGTTGTGGCAATGGCTTGACCAAAGACAGCAAGATAGATCATTGCCACCCAAAATGCAAAGTCTTGCTCAAAAACACTCTCTAAGGCAGACTCTTTTGCATAGAGATAGCTTACAATAGTAGCAATAAGTGAGATAGCAAAGCTGTAATGAAGAGGGTGAATATGCTTTTGTGAATGTTGCGAGAGAACAGTTACTCCTGCCCAAATCGTAGCGCAGAGTAAAAAGTAGAGATTTGATGAGTTTAAAAAATGTGAGAAATCATTTAACTCTAAGAGAACATACCCGCCTATCAGGCCTAAAAGAAGACCAAAATATTGCCGTGTTTGCAGGCATTTACGAAAGAGTATGGCTACTAGTAAAAATGTCATAATAGGACTAAAAGTTGTGATGATGACACTTCCTGCACCTGCATAACCATACTTGATGCCCAAAAAAGAAAAGATCATAAAAGAGATGTTTAAAAGAGCACTGCCAAGTATATATTTTAGGCTGTGAATATCGAGTTTAAAAGGGATGCGAATAAAGTAGAGAATGGGTAAAAATGCCAGACTCATCAGAAAAAAACGCCAAAATATAATGACATCCATCGGAAGTTTATAGGTAAGAATCTTCAGCGCCGTCCAGCCGCCACCCCAAAAGAGCATTGCAAGCAGCAGCAAGTAGGTAAAGTGTTTTTCTCTGATGTTTTTCACAGCAGTTCTTTCTCTATCCAGTGGGAGAGGGCATATAATCCCCAGACATGTTGTTTAAATCTACCGCTTTTTGCACGCTGTATGTACTCCTCTAAAATATCTTCTTTAAACATTCCTGTCTGTTTGTTTACTTTTTCTATTAGCGTAACTCTGCCGCTGTTGTAGAGATACTCTCCGTAAGGGTTTGAGAAGCCTTTTTTCTTGCGTGAGAGGATCTGTGGAGGGAGTTTTGATTGAAGCATATCTTTTAGCAATCCTTTTGTGATGCCTTCTTGATAACGAAGCTCAGGAGCAACACTAAAGAGGAGTTCAACAAATTTATGGTCTAAAAAAGGAGTCCGTGACTCAATGGAGTGTGCCATACTGACACGGTCTAGCTTTGTTAGAAAATGTTCTGCTTGAAAGTGTTGCAGGTCTGCATAGGAAAACCAGATAGACTCATCACTGTGTGAAGAAGATTCAAAACGCTCACGTAGGGGCTTGAGATATAAAAACCCTTCTCCATCACGGATATTTCGTTTCATTAAGATATTTTTTTGCATATCGGTAAACTTTTCACTTGAAGTTCGAAAGATTACTTCATCTTCAAAAGCTCGCTTGTACCACTCCCACTCACGATTCATACTGAAGTTGGAGCGCAAGTATTTTTTGAGCCAGTTTTTATGAAAAACCTTCTTTGCCGCTTCCATCTCAAGGTATTCAAAATACTGTCTGTAACCCAAAAAGAGCTCATCACTTCCCTCTCCACTCAGCACTACACGAAAACCATCTTTTTTAATATGAGAAAAGAGGTGATAGAGAGGAATTGCCGCAGGATCGTTGAGGGGTTCGTCAAGTGTTTCAAAAACAGTGTCGATTGTATCAAGATAGCTCTGCCTGCTCATCTCGATTTGGATATTTTCAACACCTAAGAGTGCTGCACTCTCTTTTGCATTTGCTCTCTCATCATATTTGGAGAAGTTTTCAAAGCCTAGGGTATAGGTTGTGAGTGGCTTGTTGAATTGTTTTGCATAAAAGTTGAGTGTTGCACTGTCGATGCCGCCGCTCAGTAGCGCTGCCATAGGTACATCACTCTCAAGTCGCAGCGCAATAGACTCTTCTAAAGATTGCGTGAGCTTTGTGAGAGCCTCTTCTTTTGTTTGAATTTGATTGGACTGGGTATCTAAGATATCGTAATACTTTTGTACTCTAAGGTGCTTGTTCTCTAGAGTAAGCATCTCTGAGGGGGCAAGCTTTTGAATCTTTTTGTAAAAAGTGTGCGGTGCAGTAGGTGCAAGATAGCTCAAATAAGAGGAGAGTGCATCGTGTGAGAGCTCTTTTTTCTTCAAAAAAGGAGTCAGCGCTTTTATCTCTGATGCAAAATAAAAAGTAGAACCTTCCTGGAGATAAAAGAGTGGCTTTTTGCCGAGTCTGTCTCGAAAGAGGTAGAGTTTCTCCCCATCTAAGAGGGCTATGGCAAACATTCCACGCAGATGCTGGACAAAATCAACTCCCCAATGAAGATAGGCTGCAATGATAACCTCAGAGTCACTCTCTGTTTTAAAATCAAAATGAAGTTCTGCACGCAACTCTTTATAGTTGTATATCTCACCATTAAAAGAGAGGAGTATCTCTTTGTGTTTGAGTGGTTGGTGACTTCTTGAGAGCGTATCTGTGATAGAGAGTCGCTGGTGTGCAAAAAAGAGATTGTTTCTTCTCTCTATACCGCAAAAATCTGGTCCGCGATGGGAGAGCTTTGCGAGGGCATATTTTGCCTGTGCTTCATCATATTCGCCTAAAATTCCAAAAATTGCACACATTATCTGAAAAATCCTACGGTAATGTCATTCTCAAGATAATCCTCACGCAGCACTAGCTCTTTTACCTGTAGTCTTTTTGCTAAGTTTGTTATTTTCTCTTTTGAAAAATAGTTATAGGTTTGTGAGTTGTCTTCTCCGCATAAAATGTTAAAAATAAAGCCCTTTTTAGAAGCTTGAAAACAGTTGTTTATAAAGAGATTTGTCTCAAATGGTGTCAATACGTTCATCGCTCCGCTACATATAACGTAATCACTAACAGGAAGTGAAGTGTTTGTTATATCGGCATGGAGTATCTCTTGTTTTGTTCTTTTCTTTGCTATTGTACACATAGTATCAAGCGAGTCGATTCCTCGATATTTTTTTGGAAGCTTGGCACTCTGCGTGAGGTAGGTGTAAAAGTCACCAAATCCACAACCTGCATCACTTAGTGAATACTCACTTAAGTCATTCGGAAGCATTTCGCAGATCACATCAAAACGAATCTGTTGATGCGCGAAACTGAGCCAGCAGAGCCCCTCTGGAGTGAGTCCATGCTTTTTAATTGCGTTGTTATAAAACTCTTTACTTGCAATACGTGGCAATTTTTCTCCTTTTTTAGTGATGCTATTATATAATAAATCAAAGGAAAGTATATATGAGAGTAGCAATAATTGGATTAGGTGGTGTTGGTGGTTATTTGGCAGCCTCTTTTGTTAAAGCAGGTATTGATGTTGTTGGTTTTGGACGAGGAGAGCATCTGCGTGTAATTCAGGAGAAGGGCATAACAATTAAAGAAGATAGTGCAGAGTACAGTGTGGCAATTGAAGCAAAAGAGCTGCGTGAGGCAGAGGATGTTTTTGATGTTGTGCTCTTTTGTGTCAAAAGTTATGATCTTGCACAGAGTTATAAGAGTATTGCTCCTTATATTACTAACAAGAGTCTGCTTGTTTCATTTGCCAATGGAGTAGATAATGGAGATAAACTGCGAAGACTCTCTGATGCAAAGGTACTCGATGGTGCTATCTATATTCTTTCGCATATTGAGCATCCAGGTGTTATTCGTAAAAAAGGCAAGGTTTTTGCTGCTATTTTTGGTGGTGATAAAGAAGCTGTAGAAAGATTATCAAAGCTTTTTGAAAAAGCAGAATTACGCTATAAAACATCTGCCGATATAAAAACAGCTCTTTGGAAAAAATACATATTTATTGCTGCCTTTGCAACGCTCACTTCATACTACGACAAACCAATTTTTGCGATCTACAAAGAGCATTATGATGAAGCAAAAGAGGTTTTAGACGAGATAGCAGCAGTGGCAAAAAGTTATGGAGTTGATATTGGTGATGAAGTGCAAAAAGCACTGGATATCGCTTCAAAACTCCCCTCTGATGCCTCTACATCGATGCACTTGGATTTTCAAAACAACAAGCCAACAGAGTTAGAGAGTCTCAGTGCTTATATTGCCAAAAATGAAGCTGTACAAACACCCTTAATGCAAAAAATGTATGAAGAGTTAAGAACGAAACAGCAATAATTCCAACAAAAAAGAGAGTTGTGATGAAAAAAGAGCGAATTGTTTTAGGTGGTGGTTGTTTTTGGTGCATTGAAGCAGTTTATAGAAATGTTAAAGGGGTGCTTTCAGCTGCGAGTGCCTATACAGGTGGAGCACGACCAAACCCGACCTATGAGAATGTATGCTCAGGTGCAACGGGACATGCCGAGGTAGTTGACATTACTTATGATGCAGATGGTATCAGTTTATCTGAGATTTTAGACATTTTTTTTGTGATTCATGATCCTACAACATTGAACCAACAAGGCGCAGACAAAGGGACACAATACCGTTCTGTTGTCTATTATGCCAATGAAGATGAGAAGAAAATTATTGAAGCGTCCATTAAAAAATATCAAGCAGATTTTAGTGATGCAATAGTAACGGAAGTGAGCCCTTTAGGAGAGGTCTATCCGGCTGAGCCATACCATCAAAACTATTACAATCTTAATTCACAGCAAGGCTACTGTCAAGTTGTCATTGCTCCAAAACTTCAAAAGTTTATGATGAGCTTTCCCGAGAAGCTTGGCTAGAGCTCTTTTAAGATGCAGGGAATCTCACCGCTCTCTCGCATCTTTTCAAAACTCTCAAACTCATCGCTCATTGTTTGCGCATAGCTCTCTATTGTATCATTGAGTCTGTTTTTCGCATCTTCTACCAGCTTTTGTTGTTGCGTTTCAACCTCTTTGAAGCTTTGCATCGTTTTTGTATAAAAATCTTTATCGTCGCTTAGTAGTAAAATATCTTTTTTGTTAACCCATTTTCTAACAATCTTACCATCAATTTTGAACTCAAATATAACATTGTCACTGTTTTTTTTCGTAATGAATTTTGGTACCTGAAAACCCATAAACTCCATAGGATGTGTGTCGGCTTTTTTAACTATTACATAATACATATGACAATTATACGATATTAACTATAAAATATGGTAAACTTTTTGAAATGTATAAGGAGTTTTGTATGAGTGAGCATATCTATGAATTGGCTATTGTTGGTGCAGGACCTGCCGGAATCGCTACTGCTGTTGAGAGTTATTTGCAAGGGGTAAGAGATATTATCTTACTTGAAAAAGATGAAAATCATAATTCAACCATACGAAAATATTACAAAGATAATAAACGTGTTGATGTTGCGTGGAAAGGTCAAGAGGTAGAGCTTGATGGAAATATCTACTTTATAGATGGGACAAAAGAGACGACACTTGATTTTTTTGATGAAATTTTAAATAACCACTCTGTTGCGTTGCAGACACATGTAGAAGTGACAGGTATTGAGAAAAAAGATGACTATTTTGAAGCGCATATGGCTGGTAAAAGCATTAAGGCAAAGTATGTGGTTGTAACAATAGGGCGTATGGGAAAACCAAATAAACCAAGCTATAAGATCCCACCTGCCATTCGTAAAAAAGTGAACTATACGACAGATGAGTGTGGTAGTGGCGAGAAGGTCCTTGTTGTCGGTGGTGGTGACAGTGCTGTTGAGTATGCGGTTGATTTGAGTGCGAACAATGATGTGGCAATTTGCTACCGTCGTGAAACTTTTCGCCGTGCAAATCCGACAAATCAAAGAGATATTGCCAATGCTATTGCACATAATGAAGTGCGTCCTATTTTAGGTGTCAATATTGATGGACTTGAGGCTACAGACGATGGAAAAATCAAGGTGCTTTTTTCTGAAATAGAGCCGGAAATTTTTGATAGAGTTATCTATGCTATCGGTGGCACGACGCCAAGTGCCTTTTTATCAAGCTCAGGCATCAAAGAAGAGGACGGAAAACCTGTGCATAATGAATTTTACGAGACAAACATTGAAGGGCTTTTTGTAGCAGGTGATATTACGCAGGAGAGTGGAGGTAGTATTGCTCTTGGGCTAAATCATGGTTATGCAATTGCCTGTCATATAAAAAAGGGGTGTGCTTAGGCTCTGTGGGAGATGACTCCCTCAGCTGTTTGTAGTGCTATCTCAATCTCAATCTCAAAATACTCACTCAGTGTAAGCGGCTCAAAGTTTTTATCTTCAAAAGCTGCTTTTTTTGCGCCTATAATGATGGCATCAACAACACAGAGGTGTGCCATATTTTCATAATATCCACGCAGTTCGTTATTAAGAAAGATTTTTAATGTCATAGGTACCATCTCTTCTAAGAGCGGGTACTCTTTTAAAAGCGACTCTTTGTCTATGCTGTTTTTGGATTGTAAAACTTCAAGAATAGAGTCATGGGCAAGTTGAATAAGGAGTGGATGGCTCACGCAAGACTCTTTTGCTCTTTTTTGCTTTTATAGACATTGATGAGTTTGATGCTAATCATTACACCAATAACTTGGAAGAGCGCAGCTAAAATAAAGGCGTAGTAGTGTAGTTTATCAATAGAATTTGCACTATAGGCAAGGGTTGCCATTGCAATAAGCAGTGTGAGTGGCATTGCGTGAGAGAGCCCAAGCAATACAGAGTCAAGCAGTCCCAAATCTTTGATAAAGACAAGAGATGCAAAAATACGCATGACAATCATAACAGTAGTAATAACAAGTGCTTTTTCAATGAGTCCTGTAATAAGGAGGGCATTGAGATCAAATGAACTCCCAATATGAATAAAAAAGATAGGAATCAAGAGCCCAAATCCAAAAGAGGCAAGCTTTTCTGGGAGTTCGTTTTTATGTTCAAAAAATGTCGGAATGAAAATACCTGCTAAAAAAGCTCCAAAAGCAAGTTCAAGATGCAGATAGAGCATTGCCCCTACAAGTAAGAAAAATATTCCCATAGAGAGGCGAATGTCTTGTTCTTTGTTGTCTTCATGAGGCATAAGTGCAAGAGAGACCTTTGGAAACCACCAAAAAAGCAGCTGCATTGCCCGAAAGATCAGAAACATAAAGAGTATAAAAGCAATCAGTGCCATGACTGTTTGAAAGAGTCCAAGTCCAATGCCGGATTCCAAGGCAGCCGAGGTAATTGTGAGTATTACAATACTGACAACCTCGCCGATACCTCCAACAGTCATAGAGAGTGTGATCCATGGAGTCTTTCCATACTCTTTTGCCAAAGAGGCAACAAGTCCGACAGAGATAAGCGGCAGGAGTACCATAAAGATCTTTCCAAGATGAAACTGCATGGAAAAGGCGATGGAGAAGAGGTATAAAAAAGTCAGATAGAGTGCTACTTTTTTTATGGTGTGTGTTGGAGTTTTGAGAACATTTTTGAGGTTAATCTCCGTTCCAGCAATAAACATCAGGTATAAAAAGCCAAGTTCTGCAACGATGTCAAAAAGCTTCTCATCGTGTAAAAAACCGACATAGCCAAGCAGAGAGCCTAAGATAATCTCGATTGGAGTCGTAGGGAGCTTGAGGCTCTTTGCAATAAAAGGAGAGAACATGATGATAAGCGATATTGTTATAATTAAAACAATGTTATCGCTTAGAGTTTGTGTCATAATCTTAGCCTGCTACACTTTTAGCAATCTCAAGTCCCAGTGTATCAAGCATTTCAAGGTCTTTATTCATAGCTCGTCCTGCTGTTGTGAGGTAATTACCAATAACAATGGAGTTTGCACCGGCTTCAAAGATTTCACTCTGACGTTCGCCAAACATAAGCTCACGCCCACCTGCAACCATAATGCGCTGTGCATGTGGAATCATCTCTCTCGTGAGCTTTATAAGTGAGAGTGCCTCATCAACTGTGAGCGGATTTTCTTGTAAATGAAGTGCTTCATTGTGATGATAGAAGTTAATCGGTACAGAAATCGGATTGAGTGAAGCGAGTGCGTTTAGCATTGATACTCTATCTTCTTGGCTCTCACCCAGACCAAATATTCCTCCACTTAGGAGTGCCATTTTGGCTTCAGTTACATTTTGGCAGGTTTCATAACGCTCTCTCCAGGTATGTGTTGTACAGATTTGAGGGTAGAAAGCCTCGCTTGTCTCAAGGTTATGGTTGTAGGCTTTTATACCGGCTTTTTTAAGTTCTAGTAGCTGCGTGAGCGTTGCTGTACCATTACAGGCAATAAGGCGAAGTTGGGGAGCTACGGCTTGGACTGCGTGCGCTGCCCTGCATACAAAATCGACTGTTTTATCGTTGAGTCCTTTGTCTGCAGTAACAAGGCAAAAACCAAGAGCACCATTATCTCGTGCGGCAATAGCCTCTTTTTGAATCGCATCAATAGGTTTTTGTTTGTAGCGCTCGATATCTGCTTTGTAGCGAACGCTCTGTGAACAAAATTTACAATCTTCTTTACATGTTCCGCTGTTAATATTGCATATGGAACATAAAAATATCTTTTTAGCCACTATTTTTGCCTTTTAAACTCGTAACTTTTTTTAAGTTGGAAGCTCTCTTTTTTCTTCCTTGTATAGTAGTTTACTATAAATTTGTTTGATTTAACTTCAAGCATCGCACACTCTGAGAGTGCTTTGTTCCTTGCACAAACCTCACCCGGATTTAAAAAAAGTGAGCCACCTTTGAACTCCACTGCAAACTGATGGGTATGCCCAAAGATAACAACTTCGGCATCAGGTGTTAGATAAAAAGGAAGATGCATCAGTTTGAAAGTTGTCTCTGCGAGTTTAAAGTAGTAAGGTTCTTGAACAAGGTTATAATTGTTGTGATAGTGAACAAGGTGGGCATCATTGTTGCCATAGACCGCTACATATTTTTTACCGCAGTTTGCCAGCAGCTCTAATGTCTCTACTTCCACAATATCACCTGCGTGAATAATAAATTCAGCGCCACTCTCTATAAGAAAATCAAGCGCTTTTTTCGCTTTATTGACTTTAGAGTGGGTATCTGAGAGTATGCCTATCTTCATAGCTATTTTTGCTCGTCTATCTCTTCACGCGGAGTTCGTGCTTTACACTTCACGCACTCATACACCTCTTTGTTTCTGTAGGTACGAGGCGCTAAAACACCACTACAGCCCTTCTCTTTACACTTAATGGTTGTTGGCTCAAATTTAGAGATAAATTTACAATCAGGGTAGTTCTCACATCCCCAAAAAGGTCCTCTGCGTGAGTTTTTGAGACTAATTTTGCCACCACAGTCAGGGCATGGTGTTTCACTGACCTTCTCTTCAACATTAATACTTTTTGTATTTTTACAGTCAGGGTAGTTTGAACATGCTAAAAATTGACCATTACGACCATTTTTTACAATCATATCTGCACCACATTTGTCACATTTGTCATCGGCTGTCTGCTCTTTTTTCTCTACTGCATTTCCCTCTTCGTCACACTGCTCTGTGTACTTACATTTAGGAAAACCGCTACAAGCGATGAACTGTCCAAAACGACCAGAACGCAGAAGCAGTTCAGAGCCACATTTAGGGCAGTTGCGCCCAAGTGGTTTGGCGATTTTGAGAGAGACTATTTTCTCTTTTCCCTCTTCTATCTGTTTCATAAAGCTCTCGTAGAAGTCAATGAGAAGTTTTTGCCAATCCTCTTTGCCTTCTGCTATCTCATCGAGCTTCTCTTCCATTGTTGCTGTAAAATTAATATCAACAATGTTAGGAAAGTGCTTTTCTAAAATCTCCGTTACAGTAAAAGCCACCTCTGTAGGGATAATCTGCTTTTTCTCTATTGTAACATAGGTACGATTTGAGAGTGTTGCAATAGTCGGTGCATAGGTAGATGGACGACCAACACCTTCAGCTTCAAGTTTTTTAATGAGACTTGCTTCGCTGTAGCGTGATGGTGGCTCTGTAAAGTGCTGCTCTGGCTTTATGCTTTGTATCTCAGCCTTGTCGCCCTCTTTGAGCGTTGGAAGCAGTTTGTCTTTGTCTTCTGCGCCTGTAACTGCATAAAAACCATCAAAAATAAGTTTTCTACCACTTGCACGGTACTCATTTTCATTCCCTTTAAAGATGATGCTCTGTTGCTCGAAACGTGCATCTTCCATCTGGCATGCCATAAAACGCTCATAAATGAGACGGTAGAGTTTAATCTCATCTGGTTTGAGAAATTTTTGTGCTACCTCTGGAGTGAATTGAAGCATAGTAGGGCGAATAGCCTCATGCGCTTCTTGTGCTCCTTTTGCTTTTTTCGTATAAACTTTTGGAGATTTTGGCAGATATTTTTTGCCGTAACGATTTTCAATAATGCCACGAACTGCTCCAACTGCTTCTTTAGCAAGATTGAGTGAGTCGGTTCTCATATAGGTAATAACCCCTGATGTTCCATCTGGTGTTTTTACACCTTCATAGAGAGTTTGGGCGATCATCATCGTCTTTTTCGGAGTAAATCCAAGCTTGCTTGAGGCTGTTTGTTGGAGCGTTGAGGTCATAAATGGTGGTGGTGTTGCAGATTTGCGTTGTTTTGTTTCTATTTTTGCAATGGTAAAGTTGTCATTTTTAACACTTGCTGTAATTGCATCGGCTTTTTCTTTGTTCTCAATAGTAAGTTTTGAGATCTTCTCATCTTTATGTTTAATGAGATTTGCATCAATGTTTGTTTTAAAAACAGTGTCGATTGACCAGTATTCTTGAGGAATAAAAGCTTTTATCTCACGTTCACGATCTACTACAAGCTTAAGTGTTGAAGATTGAACACGTCCACCTGATAGCCCTTTTTGAATCTTTGAAGCTAAAAGTGGAGAGAGTTTATAACCCACAATTCTATCAAGAAGACGACGAGCCTGCTGTGCATTGACCATTTTCATATCGATCTTACGAGCTGATTCGAGCGCATGTTTGATGGCTGTTTTTGTAATCTCATGAAAGACAATACGTGGCAGAGTTTCGGGATCTTTTTTGATTGCGTGAGCAATATGCCACCCAATAGCTTCTCCCTCGCGGTCCTCATCGGTCGCGATATAGATAGTATCTGCTTTTTTAGCTTTTTCTTTTATCTCTTTTACTGTTGGGGCATTCTCTTTTGCTACGGAGTATTTGGGGACAAGTTTATGTGTTTCTTCATCTATAGTAATTCCAAAACGAGATTTTGGCAGGTCACGGATGTGTCCTTTTGATGCGATTACATCATAACCTTTTCCTAAAAAGTTCTTGATAGTGCGGGCTTTTGCAGGTGATTCGACAATTATTAATTTCAAGATAGTTTTCCTATATATAGTATAGTAATTTGTTTTTTAATTGTGGAAGTGTATCTAAAAAAAAATAAAAATCATATCTAAATTAAATCATAGATAATTTTTTCAATATTATATTGATTACTTTAAAAAATATAAAGTTTTGTTTTATATAGTTTTCTATACAATTTAACAAAATTAATGAAGAGAGAAGGTTCTTTTGGAATTTTATAAAAATTTACAAAGTTTTATATCAGAGTATAAGCATTCGAGGAATCGTTTATACTTTATGCAAAAATACAAACTATATATAGCGGCATTTTTAGCAATTGTTGGATTTGTATTAGGATTTATTGGTTTTTTACTTTTAGGCTTTTCCGTAGTTGTCAGTGGAGTTAAAGCATTAAAACTTTTCTCTTTAGATTATCCTGATGAAGGAAACATCTTTCTCTTTTTTTCTATAATTTTTATTACTATAACACTTTTTTCTGCAGCTCTTTTTACATTTTTTAAAGATTTTATAAATAAGAAGATTGCTAAAAGAATTATCCAAACTAAACATATTGCTGTTTTTGGCTTGGGTGAGATTAATCAAGCTTTTTTAAATAGTAATTTAACTAATGAGAATATTATAATATTTGAAGCTAATAAGAATAATATATATATTGAAGAATACCAAGAGAAGGGTTTTGGTGTAATTATTGGTGATATTTTATCATTAAGACAATTCAATTTATTAAATTATAGAAATATGGAGTATGCATTAATAGCACTAGGTGATGATAGAGCTAATATTGAATTAGCCATACAAATGATTAATGCTATTAAACAGCAAGAAGAAAAAACACCGACAAGACTTATTATTCATATTGCAAATAGTAAATTAAAAACTATTTTTCATCAGAACTTTCTTTTATCATCCTTAGATGAACCTATGATTGACATCAAAACTTTTTCATTCTATGAAGAGTGTGCCGAGGATTTGTTTTTAAAGCATTCTCTAATTAGCAAAGAGTTTATTTATAGTAGTAAAGAGTTAAAAAGCATCGTTCTTGGCAATGGGAGTTTAGCACTTGCAGTTATTAAAAATATTCTATTATTGTCCAATTTTCCTAATAACAATAAACATACGATATGTATAGTAGATAAAGAAGCAGAAATTTTTTATGAAAAGCTTAGGTTGTTAACAAATTATACTCAAGATAAATTTCCAACTATTCAATTCGAAGTTATTAATAAAGATTATAACTTAGTAAATTTTTATCAAGAGAAAATCTTTATGGACAGTAACTTGAGTAATGTCTATATTTGTTATGATGATGAGTCAGTTAATTTGGATTTAGCGATTATTTTAAATGAGAAAATATATATAAAACAGAGATCTTTGAAGGTTAATATTTTATTTGCAATCTTTAAAGAAACAACATTGAGTAATCTTCTTGATGAAAGTGATAAATCATTTAAAAACTTTTACACTTTTGGTAGTAAAAATAAGATATTTGCATACAATAGACTTATTGAAGAAGATAATTATAAAATTGCTAAAATGATTCATCATGGTTACGGAGATGAATTTGATAAAGATATACTACTTTCAAACGACAAATTAAACCAAAAGTGGTTTAAGCAAAGTGCTTATAGTGATAAACTTTCCAGTATTGCACAAGCAAAGCATATAGATGTGAAATTATTGGCATTAGATTTAAAAAGAATCAAAAGTGATTTGATTCAAGAGGAACTATTAAAACAAAATCGCGCAAAATTTGATGCTAAAATAGAACCTTTTATGAAAGAAGTAAACTTTAATTATGATACTTTGTATAGATATTCATTAGAATTAGCAAAATTATGGGCTGGAAAAAAATATAATGTTTTGTATAAGCCAAACATATCAGACAACTTATTTGAAAAATTGATTTTTTGTGAGCATAATAGGTGGAATGCTTTTCATTACCTACAAGGATGGGAATATCACATAGAAAAAGATAAAGACTTAAAACAACATAACTGTTTAAAACCTTTAGAATTATTCAACGAAGATTATTTATTAATTACCATTATCTATGATATTTATTCTATTGTATATATTCCGAATTATTTAGCAAATAGTGGTTGGGCAATTATTGATGCATAAAAAAACTTTTCGTCTTTTTATTAGTTCAACATTTAATGACTTAAAAATAGAACGTGATTTTTTACAATCTGAAGTTTTTCCAGAAATCAAAGATTTTTGTAGAAATCTTGGGTATGACTTTCAAGTTATTGATTTAAGATGGGGAGTAAGTGATGAGGCTGGTTTAGATCATAGAGCTATGAAGATATGTCTTGATGAAGTTGAACGCTCTCTTGATTATCCAAAGCCAAATTTTTTGATTTTAATGGGGGATAGATACGGATGGGTGCCATTAGAAACAGAGATAGAAGAGAATTTATTTGATAGTATTAAAGAGTATTCTACTCACTTAGAAGATTTACAATTATTACAAAAATGGTATAAATTAGATACAAATAGTATTCCTAAGAAATATATTTTACAACCAGTAGATAAATGTATTGAAATTCATGATGGAAATCTTGCAAAACAATGGCAAGGAATTGAAACACAGCTTTTAAGAATATTTCAAAATGCAATTAAAAAAGGAAATATAAAAACTGACAAGTTTAGGCTTTCTGCTACTGAACAAGAGATTAATAAAGGTGTGTTTAGTCCTCAGCAAATAGGAAAAGTATTAGTCTTAGACAGACAGATTACTAATTTGATAAAGTTTAAACAAAAATATCCATCTATATATTCACTATATACAGATGATAATGTAAAATTACTATCTTTAAAGCAACGCCTAAAAAACTCTATAGCAACAAAATACTATACGTTTAACACATACCTATATGAACATGAGAACTCCTTGAAATTATCACATGATTATTTTGAAGAGTATAAAAAAGTTACACAAAACTTTTTACAAACAGCGATAAAAGAGGAAGTTGCAAGAATTAATGCTTTAGATATAAAAGAGATAGAAAGTAATTATCATAAAAACTTTTTAAATGAGCGGACTGAACTTTTTATAGGAAGGCAAAAAGCATTACAACAAGTCCAACAATATCTGCAGATGTCAAGTAAAGATCCTTATGTGATTTTTGGTGATTCAGGAGTTGGTAAGTCTGCTTTTTTAGCATCTGTTATCAATCATATTAGTGGTTATGACACTATTTATCGTTTTATTGGCATAACTGAGAAGTCATCTACTGTTATAGAACTTCTTAAAGATATTATTTTTAGACTTAATAAATTTTCAAATAAACAAAAAGAGGCGCTCATTGAAAATGAATATGATGTTGTAGTCAGTCGTTTTGTAGAAACTATACATGATACTAAAACAAATGTTTGTATCATTATCGATGCTCTGGATCAATTTGTAGATTCGAATAATCTTGAATGGCTTGACTTTGATTTACCCGCAAATGTAAAGATTGTTGTGTCTACTTTGAAAGGGCATTATTTAGAAAAATTAAAAAGTTTTGTGAGTAAAGAGAATTTATTAGAATTAAAACCACTCTCATTTAATGATAGTAAAGAAATTCTTACAGAACTTCTAAAAAAAGAAAAGAGAATACTGACAAATCAACAGTACCAGTATATTCTAAAGCAATTTTCTAAGAATGGGTTAGCATTATATATCAAAATTGCTTCTCATGAAGCGATAAAATGGCATTCTTATAGTAATGGTATACACTTAGAAGATACTTTAGAAGGAATTATTCGTGAATTCATAGAAAATTTGATAGAAAAAGAATATCATGATAGAAACTTTGTAGAGCATATACTGGGCTATATAAGCGCATCTAAAAATGGTTTGAGTGAAGATGAACTGTATGAATTGTTGTCGCGTGATGCCGTTGTTATGCAGTCTATAAGCAATCCATATCATAAGATTCCATCCAAAAAAAATTCTCATAAATTACCAGCAGCGATTTGGGCAAGATTGTACTATGATTTACTCCCTTATCTTTCTTTTATAGCTAAAGATAGTACAACACTTTTTAATTTTTACCATCGTAAAATTTCTGAAGTAACAGGTAGATATTATTACGAAAGTGATAAAAATTTCTTTCATGCTAAGCTTTATGAGTTATTTGAAAGTCAAGCTCTTCGATTTGAAAATGGTAAAGTTAATTATAGAAAAGTATCTGAACTCCCATATCAGCTCTTACAAGCGAAATTATTTAAAAAATTTGTTTTAGAATATGACATAGAAATGCTTTCCGCAAAAAAAGAGGCAAGTCAGATATTAGAAGCACTTTTAGAAATAAATAATGCTTATGAACAAATTCAATCTTCTAGTTTAGATAAAGATGTAAAAGAAGAACTCTTACTAAAATTGGTAAATACAATGTTCTCTTTTTTGTTTTATAAGGTAAAACAGACAGATAGCGAAATATTAAGTATTGAAAATATACATGCAATCTATGTTTATCGTAAAGATAAAAATTTTTATGAACGACTTTTAGAAGTAGCAACAGACATAAACAAATTAGAGGTAATTTTTAAAAATGAGGGACACCATCAGATCTTAAGTGAAGATCAGGATGTTATCAGCAAATATCATATTGCATTTAAAGCTCGATATGCAAATAAAATCCGTAGAGAAGCAAAATTAGATGAAGCTTTTGGTATATATTTAGAGTTATTACAATTGATACAGAAACATGGATACAGTTATACTAAAGCTGACTTGAATGAGCTTTCTAAGATTGAGTATGATATGGCTTATATTCAGTATCTTAAGGGGGATTTTTCAAAAGCTATTGAGTATATGAAACAGAGTGTAATACATGCCAAAAAAGCCGCTAAACCTATAAGTGAGGCTATCAGTAAGTGTGTTGAATATAGAATGCGTTTTTTATCTGATGATAGATATGTGGATGAGTTTGAAAAGGTTTTAGATGAGTCATATAAACTTTTTTATGAACATCGATTTAAAAGTCCAAATGCAAAACGTTGGATAACAAATGTTTTGGCACATAAGTTTGAAATTGCTTACTTTAGAAAGGATTTTAAGAGCCTTAAAAAATGTTATAACCAATTATCAACAGATAGTTGGAGAGAAGAATATAAAAAAACAAATAGTTTTGCAAGTAGTTTACAAGATTATGCGCGGCTTTTAATAGTAGAAGAAAAGTATAATGAAGCATCAGCAGCCTTTCGCACACATATATATGAAAATATGGGAGATTTGGATGCAAGAAAAAAACGGGAATCTGTTGCAAGAGATTATTATGATTACCTGATAGCTTTAGAGAGTGCAGATGAATTAGAACGCTTAACAGTAGTATTGAATGAATTAGAGTATGAAATACCTGAAGAACCGGGTAATCAGCTTTGGAAAGCAAAAGCACGACAGAAATTTCAGAAATATTTGAAAAAAATTTAGAAAATTTCTAAAGTTATTTTTTTGGCTGACGATATTGTTATAGTCTCGGGCAAGGATGCCTAAAGATAAATAAAAAACACAAGAGTTTTTTAACTCTTCCATAGAAAAGGATTTATTATGGGTTTTAGAATTAACACAAACATCGGTGCGATGAATGCGCACAGAAATTCGGTTCAAACTAACTTAGCGTTAGATAAAAGTTTACAAAGATTAAGTTCAGGTCTTCGTATCAATACAGCTGCTGATGATGCTTCTGGCCTTGCTATTGCAAATCAACTTCGTGCGCAATCCACTGGTCTTGGTCAAGCGATTCGTAATGCTAATGATGGTGTCGGTGTAATGCAGACTGCTGATGGTGCATTAGATGAGTATGAAAATATCATTAACACTGTTAGAACAAAATCTATTCAAGCTGCCTCTGATGGTCAAAATAAAGATTCTCGTGCAGCTATTCAAAGAGATATCAATAAACTGTTAGAAGAGGCAGATAATATTGCTAAAACAACACAGTTTAATGGACAAGCTTTATTAGATGGAACTTTTACAAATAAAGCGTTCCATATTGGTGCATATAAAGATGAAACTGTAGATATTAGTATCTCTAATACACAAACCAATGCTATTGGGGCACATGTTAATGAAGAAGGTGCCTCAGTTAATGATGATACAAGTACTCAAGCAGCAGCTCTTGCAGCTGATTTTGCGATTAATGGTATTACAACTGGTGTTAGTACAACAGATGCAAATGCAACAACAACTGCGCAACAAACTGCACACGATGAGGGTTCTGCATGGGCAAAAGCTCTTCAAATCAACAGTGTAGAAGATAAAACAGGTGTTCATGCAACTGCTGAAACTAAAGTGACTGGTGGTGCTGCTGTTACTGGTGGTGCTATAGCAGCAGGAGATTTACTTATTAATGATGTTGATATTGGAGCTGTAACAGTATCAAACAACGATAGTGATCATGCTCTTATGAATGCTATTAACGCTGTTTCAAATCAAACTAATGTAACTGCATCTTTGGATGGTGGTAAATTGGTTCTTTATTCAAGTGATGGTAGTGATATCAAATTGAGTGGTGCTAACAGTACGGATGCTATAGCCCATTTAGGTGATAATAGTTCTGATATCTTTAATTCTGGTAAAGTAACACTTACTTCTGGAAAAGCAGTTAGTGTTTCTGGTACAGTAGCAGATACTGGTTTTACTGCAACAACATATAGTGTAGGTAATCCAGCTAATACTGCTGATGTTACTACAAGAAGTGCAGCAGAGGATACAATTTTGACTATGGATTTTGCTCTTAAACAAATTGATGCAATCCGTTCAGATATCGGTTCTACTCAAAACCAACTTGAATCTACAGTAAGAAATATTTCTGTAACTCAAGTAAATGTTGCAGCTGCTGAATCTCAGATTCGTGATGTTGACTTCGCGGCTGAATCTGCAAACTTTGCAAAACAAAACATCTTAGCACAATCCGGTTCATATGCTATGAGTCAAGCTAATGCTGTTCAACAAAATGTGCTTAGATTACTTCAATAGTAATTTTTGATACTTTTGACAGAGGGCTTTTGCTCTCTGTGTTTTCTTCTCTTTTTAAAACCTTCCAAAAACTAAATAATTCTTCAAATTTACCGATTTAACTATACTAAAAGAAATAATAATACAATTTTATTATTAGAACAAAAGGATTTGTTATGGGTATATCATCATTAGG
Organism: uncultured Sulfurimonas sp.; assembly: GCA_964528435.1. Classification (GTDB taxonomy): domain Bacteria; phylum Campylobacterota; class Campylobacteria; order Campylobacterales; family Sulfurimonadaceae; genus Sulfurimonas. The sequence goes on from CAZGSK010000005.1 coordinate 26,952, forward strand.
AGTGGGTTCAAGTGTCCTCACGCAAGATGTACTAGATCAACTGCGTGCAGCAGATGAAGCACAGTTTATAGCTCCAGTTGACAGAAGAATCAGTACAGAAAAATCTAAAAGTGGTGCTTTTGATGTTATTGATGCGTTAATAGATAATGTATATGGTAGTTTAAAAGGGCTTACTGAATATGGTGTATTTGAATCACGTGTAGCGACAAGTTCAAATGAGTCCGTAGCAACAGTAAGTGCAGAAGAGAGTAGCGATATACAAGACTTTTCACTTGAAGTAGTGAATTTAGCTACAAAAGAGATAGAACAGAGTGATAGTTTTACAGCTAGAGATGCAAAAATTGCAACAGGATCCGGACAGCTTGAACTTGCAATAGGCTCACAGAAATATACTATTGATTATGATTCAGATATGACATTAGATGATTTGAAAAATCTTATCAATGAAAAAGCAGGTACAAGTGTGGATGCTACTATTGTTCAAGTGGGTTCTGATGATTTTCGTTTAATGCTTAGCGCAGATGATACAGGTACCGAACATGAAATTTCCATTACAGATCTTGGTGATGCTGATGGAAATAAAACATTAGATACAGCATTAACAGATGGTATGAGCAATATCCAAACAGCTGTAGATGCAAATTTTAAGTTTAATGGGCTTGATATAGTTCGTCAAAGCAATACCGTTGATGATTTGCTTTCAGGGGTAACAATTACACTGCAAGATGCAGGGACGACAAATGTCAGTGTAAAACAAGATAGAGAGAATATAGAATCAAAACTTAATAATTTCATAGAGAAATACAACTCTGCTCTTTTTCAATTAGATACAGATACAAAATCTTCTCAAAAAGAAGAAGAACGTGGTGTCTTTTCAGGGGATAGTACCATCAAAGGAATGAAAAGAGATATTCAAAACATCTTAAACACTGTAGGTGGCGGTGTTGGAATGATGCAAGAGTATGGACTAGAAGTAGCACGAGATGGGAGACTCTCTTTAGATAGTTCAAAACTCAATGAAAAGCTTGATGAAAATCCAGACAATGTACAGGCATTTTTAGCCGGTGGAACTTTTATAAAAAGTGATGGATCAAGTGTAGAGGTAGATGGGATCTTCTCTGAAATGGAAGATACCTTTGCAAAATACAGCAAATATGGTGCTATTTTAGATGACTATAAAACATCGATGCAAGATAGAATTGATTCACTCAATGAGCAACGTGAAAAAGCAGTGGAGAGACTTAATTCTAGATATGAAACACTTGCAAAACAGTGGCAGGCATATGACTTGATGATAAGTCAGTTAAACTCGGCATCATCGACATTTATTCAAATGGCAAACAGTCTAACAGATGCACAAAATAATCTAAAATAGACTAAATAAATTCATGTAAGTGCCGATGTAATTTGCATGAATGATGAAAAAAATGAAAAAGGATTTGATATGTATCCAGGGATGGCAGCACATAACATTTATACAGAAAACAATGTAGGTATAGAATCACCAGAAAAATTAATTGAGATGCTTTATGAAGGAGTACTCCGTTTTAATGCGCAGGCAAAAAAAGCGATAAAAGATGGTGATATTGAGAAAAAGTTTTACTGGGCAAATCGCTCTATCAGTATTATAGTAGAGCTTATTGAGGTACTGGATATGGAAGCTGGGGATATCTCTAAATATTTAGCCGGACTTTATAATTATCAGATCAAACTCCTTTCAGAAGCACTTGTTGAGAATGATACAGCTAAAATAGATGAGTGTACAAATGTTTTTAAAGGTCTTTTAGAAGCATGGAGAGAAACAACGGATGTGGCTTAATCAATTAAAGATTGCTATTGTCCAAAAAGATATGAAGCTTTTAGCTTCTCTTCTCTCAGACATTCCTGCTTTAGAAGATAAAAAAGAGATTGAAAATGCACTTTATCTTTTAAAAGAAGCAACTACTTTAATGGAATCACTTAAAAATGAAACAGCAGCTTCTATGGCTCAAGTCAAAAAAAATATAGATTTTTTAAACTCTGCACAAGCCAATAAAACTGCTAAGTTTGATGTTAGTTCTTAACTTTTTTCTTTATTCCAAATTGTAAACTGCGTATAGTATATTCACTTACGACTGCACCTTTTCGCATGGTGAGTATGTGTTCTAGTGCATCTGCAATATCACTTGCTAATAATTTTTCATTCTCTTTTTTACTTACATCAAAACGAAGTTCATCGTAAAAATTTGATTCTGTCATATCGGGGTTGATATTTGTAATGCTAAGCTCACTCTTTCTTGTCTCTTCAAAAAGTGCATCTCCAAAGGCTTTAAGCCCTGCTTTTGTAGCAGAGTAAAGTGCTGCAAATTTACTTGCTCGAAGAGCTTCTACGGAGTTGATGTTGATGAGGTAGCCGGAGTTTTTTTTGAGTGAACGCAGCAGAGCATTGGTCAGTAGCATTGGTGCTGTTAGGTTGAGGTGTGTCATGGCTTCAATGGTTGTGAAATTTAGCTCTTCATGTGGTGCAAATCTCCCAAAACCTGCGGCATTAACAAGAATAAAGATCTCTTCATTTTTCAAAAGTAGGCATAGCTCTTGTGTTTGGACTGCATCACTAAGGTCTGTTTGAATGGCTTGAAAGTGCTGATGACCAATAAGTGTATCTTCAATAGTGCGACTGATACCAATTACACTATATCCTAAAACAAGAAGTCTTTCGCTTATTGCTTTTCCTATACCACTGCTTGCCCCTGTAACAACTGCTTTTTTCAACTTTTACTCCTCTTTTTGCTATACTCTCTTTATGAAAAATATTTACATAACAGATCTTGACCATACATTTCTACGTTCAGACTTATCTATAAGTGATTATACTAAAAAAATCTGGAATGCTCACGCAGATGAAGCGATTTTAGGAATTGCAACAGCAAGAACCTATAAAAAAACTACACAATTTTTACAAGGCATAACTGTTACTGCGCCGATGATACTCCTTGACGGTGCACTTATTGCAACCATAGATAAAAAGATAATTGATACAAAGTTTGTCAATAAAGAGATGGGTGATCTTATTATTGATGAGGGCGCAAAGCTTGGTATTTATCCATTTGTACTTTCATTGGTAGATAATGAACTTAATGAAGCGTTTTCTTACGCAACAACACTGAATGGGTATCAAAGCGAGATTATTAAGCGCTACGTAAATGATGACCATACGCGTGAATTTAAAAAGCTAAGAGCGATGGAGAATAATTTTAAAATTGTCTATATGGCAGATGAAGCTCTTTTGCTAGAACTTCAACAAAACCTCAAAGCTCTCTTTGGAGATGAACTCAAGTATATCTTGGCTCCAGAGGCCTATATGGGATGCTATTTTTTGACAATCTTGCATAAAAATGCCGATAAGTCGCATGGTATCAGGAGCGTGAGTGAAGCTGTCGGATTTGATCTTGGTAAGCTTACCGTATTTGGAGATAATTATAATGATATAGGAATGTTTGAGCTTGCAAACAGTGCTGTAGCCGTTGCAAATGCACAAGAGGGCGTTAAAGAAAAAGCAGATATCGTTCTGCCACATACCAATGATGAAGATGGTGTGGCACGTTACTTAGAGGCGCTTAAAAATGGCTAAAAGATCAACACTTATACCGATGCTTATCATTGGAACACTCTTTTTTATCTTCGGTTTTGTAACATGGCTTAATGGCTCTTTGATCCCTTTTTTAAAAGTGATATGTGAGCTTACAGAGTTTGAAGCTCTTTTTGTTACTTTTTCTTTTTACATTGCCTATACGGTTATGGCACTGCCGATGGCATTTGTACTGGAGAAGACTGGTTATAAAAAGGGAATGGCACTCGGACTTATAGTAATGGCAATAGGGGCACTGCTTTTTATTCCTGCTGCAAAAACCGCTGCATTTGGCATCTTCTTAACAGCGCTCTTCACGCTTGGTACGGGGCTTACGATCTTGCAAACCGCATCAAACCCCTATATCGTTTTAGTCGGTCCTATTGAGTCTGCTGCGATGCGAATAAGCATTATGGGGCTGATAAACAAAGGTGCAGGAGTTTTAGCACCCATCGTCTTTACTGCTTTGATCTTTATAGACATTCAAATTGGTGCAGATCTAAGCAGTTTTGATAAGATTGCTTTGGCGGAACAATTGGTAAAACCTTATATTGTTATGGCTTTGTTATTGATTGTTTTAGCTCTGTTTGTTTGGTTTTCTGCTCTGCCTGAGATAGAGTTTGAAGAAGATGTTTATGATGATGAAAATATTTTTGGTTTTCCTCGTGTAGTTTTAGGAGCGGTAGCGCTCTTTTTTTATGTTGGCATAGAGGTTATAGCAGGCGATACAATAGGTCTGTATGCACAGAGTATCGGCATGCAAAATGCAATGGCACTCACCTCTTACACAATGGCTTTTATGGTACTTGGTTATATTATTGGTGTGCTTTTTATTCCAAAATATCTTTCACAGGAGAAGGCGCTTACTTTTTCAGCTCTTAGCGGTATAGCTCTTTTAGTGGGTGTGGCATTTTCTTCAACGACCGATACCACACTCTCTTCATATCTTTGGGGGTGGAGTGGAGTGATGTTACTGCCAAATAGTATCTTTTTTGTAGCACTTTTAGGGCTTGCCAATGCACTTGTGTGGCCGACTATCTGGCCTTTGGCGCTCGAAGATCTTGGAAAACATACGGCTAAAGGAAGTGCATTGCTTATTATGTCCATTGCCGGTGGAGCACTGCTTCCGCTTGCTTTTGGACGCATTGCACAAGCTTTGGGGAATATGCAAGAGGCTTATCTCTTTGGTGTTATCTGTTATCTTGTGATTTTATTCTATGCCTTGAAATGGCATAAAATGAAAGGGTGGAGCATTTAGTTTATGTATAGTTTAGATAGTTTTGAAAATGGTTTCTCTTACCTTAGTGTTTCAAATGAAGTCGCTCACGCAAAGATAGCACTGCAAGGAGCTCATATTTTTGAGTATCAGGCAAAAGACAAAGAGCCTCTTTTGTGGTTAAGCGAGGAGAGTAGTTTTGAGGCGGGGAGTGCCATTCGTGGAGGCATACCTTTGTGTTGGCCTCGTTTTGGAAATCGTGATAAATCTTTACCACAGCATGGTTTCGCAAGAACAGCACTCTTTGAACTTATCTCGGTAGAGGAGATAAACAGTCAGCTCACGCAGGTACATCTGCGGTTAAAAAGTAGTGTAAAGAGCCGTGAGATATGGGACTATGAATTTGTTTTGGATGTTGTTTTTGATATCTCAGAAAAACTGAAAATATCGATGACAACACATAATGTAGGTTCTACAGAGTTCCTCCTCACGCAGGCATTTCACACCTATTTTCAAGTTTCTGATATTGAGGATGTAGTGATTAAAGGTTTAGAGGAGATTTCTTTTATAGATACCTTGCGTGAGGAGCATTGCATAGAACATGAGCCAATAGTCATTAAAAGTGAAGTAGATAGAGTTTATGAAGGTGATATTGGTCTTATAGAGCTATGGGATAAAGCCAAAAAAGTAGAGATTTTTGCAGAGAACTCTGCTTCGGCAATCGTATGGAATCCATGGAGTAAAAAGTGCTTACAAATGAGCGGGATGAGAGATGATGCTTACAGAGAGTTTGTTTGCATAGAGAGTGCTAACGCTTTTGATGATTTTAAAATACTCAAAGCGGGAGAAGAGAAGAGTATAAAAGTCACACTCCGCTCTTTTTAATACTTACTTACAAGGTCCTATATATTTTCCTTGCATTTTTGCAGTCATTTTGACAGAGCCGCCCTCTTCATCGGTTTGCATTTTCATCTCACCGCTAAAAGTATCATGCTTATAGGTAATAGTTGAAAAACTGCTAGAGTGTGGACATTTCATCTCCCATGTTACAGTGGAACCATCTATCTTTTTATTTACAAATTTACATTTGCTTTCATCTTCTTCTTGTTGCTTTGGCATATAATTTTCATGGGTTAGACACTCTGTCATAGTAACAGGAGGCATTTGAAATGGCATTCCTTCGATTGTTGTTGTTGTCGTAACGCTCCATTTACCCTCTTTTAAATCCACAGAATTTTCTGCAGAGCAGGCACTGAAGGTAATGAGTACTATTGCTATATTTGAGATTATTTTGAGGTACATGCTAACTCCTTGTTTATATTGTATGCCCTCATTGTAGCACTAAAATATTTAAATTTTTATACTCTTAAAGAAAAAAGTAGTATACTTGAAGAAGGAAGGAAGTTGTTTTTTAATGTATATTTTCATTGTTGAAAATGCAAAAAAGAAAGGATTTTATCATGAAAAAGTTATGGACACTGTTTGTTTTAGTCGTCGGTTTCATATCTGTAGCAAATGCAAATATTGCTTCAGATGCATATCATAGTGCCAAAGATGGTGCGAAAAAAGTTTACCATAAAGGTAAAAAAGCAGGAAAACATTTTATAGATGCAGAAAAAAGAAATCTTAAACACGTAGTGAAGGTTGGAGGGAAAGTTTTAAAAACAGAGTATGATTTAGTCAGTTGTCTTGCTACAAAGCCACTCTATGTAGTGGCAGAATATGTTTCATACACTGATAGAAAAAGACCACCAAGAAGAGCAGATTTAGTAATTTCACAAATGTACACAGATAGAAGTGGACATCTAATTGTTGTCATTGAAAACAGAGGTAAAGGTTATTTGGTTATGAAGCCAAATCGCAAAAAAGAAGTAGGACTCTATTTTCAACTGAATGGACGTGATTATGGTGGAGTAACACAAAAGCTTTATGATCCAAGAAAAAGACTTATAAAACCGGGTGGAAGAGTTGTTTATGCTACACCGATTAAAATAACGAAAAAAACAAAAGTAACTGCAATTATTGATAATTTAAATACAGTAAGAGAGTCAAATGAGAGAAATAATCAAATAACAGCAGTATTACCAAGTGTACAAAAAGTACATATGCAAACAAAACCAATGGCAGATGTAAGACCTCTACATCATAGAACAAGAAGAGAGAAAAAACAAGAGATACAGGTAGCACCATTGCGTGTAAACAAAGAGATACATAGAGCAACATTAAAACCAGACCTCATGATTGATAAAATTTTCTTAAATAGAGAGTGTAAAGTAGTCGTTTATGTAAAAAATATAGGGAAAGCTCCACTGAGTGATATGGTGTGGAGAGATAGAACTCCCGAGAGCCCAAGTGTATATATCTATTTAAACGGCAAAAAATGGGGTGGAGCTACAATTGCAGGATTTGATAAAAGAAAACGTTTACAACCAGTAGGAGGTAAAGGAATATTTGTTTCAAACTTAAAAATTCATGGAAAAGCAACTATCACAGCAGAAGTTGATAGAACTCATAAAATAGATGAGATGAATGAGAAAAATAACATTAAAACAAAAAAGGTAGAATGTAGAAGATAATGGCGTGGTAAAAGTAGTGCAATTCTAAGATGATATAGGTTATGTAAAAATGCGTGAGGTTTATGATACCTGACTGCAATGCTCTTATTTCTATTGTATTACAATGTTGTTTTCTGTGGTAAAATTGTCGAGTGGACTGACAGCTCTAAAAAATACTATCTGAATAATGTTGTTATACTTGATTGTTGAATGGGGGGGGTGTTTATAGAGTTAGTGGTGCGGACGAAAGGACTTGAACCTTCACACCTTGCGGCACCAGATCCTAAG
>CAZGSK010000006.1:0-25664 GCA_964528435.1 uncultured Sulfurimonas sp.
AAGAACTCGTTGGATCCTAGCCCAACTATTTTAAGGGAGCGGAATTATACTCAAACTAAGTGTAAACTTCAAGGATTTAGGGGTTAAAAATGGAAATTCTTTGAAATTTATTTCCTTTTAATAAGGAAATGATAGAATTAGATAGTTAAAAAAATGGATAAAAATGGAAATATTACTTGAAGAATTTTACAAAACTGACCTGCAAATTGAAAAATATCATCAACGTAAAGCATATATAGATGATAAGTCTTACCAGATAAACGGTGTTTCACAAAGCGGAAAAACAAAGCTGATAAAGAGTTATCTACTCTCTTTGAAAAAAAGCTCCTACCTCTATATAAACTGCAGTGACATCCGCATAGATATAGATGCCCTCAATGCTCTGCTTCCCTCATTTTGTAATAAAAATCGCATTGATGTCTTGGCACTTGACAACTACCGACCTGAATTCAAATTTCCAAATGTCACGCAGCTGCTGATAAGTTCACAACTCCATTATGAACTTCCCTACCTGCAAACTCTACAGCTCTACCCGCTTGATTATGAAGAGTTTTTAGCATATGAGCATAAATTTGACTCCTCCGCACTTAATCACTTCTTTCAACTCGGAGGATTTCCGCATATGCATAAAGTAAGCATTGACGAACGGGCACTCTATCTGCAAAGTATGCTTCGCTTTGCTCTGGATGATATTGAGTTTGACATCATAAAGCTCTGTGCAAAATTTATGAGCCAGAAACTCTCTGCCTTTACACTCTATGAAAGACTAAAACTCTCACGCAAGATATCTAAAGACAAACTTTACAGATCTTTTGAAACTCTACGTGAGAAGAACTACCTTCATCTCTTAGAAAAGTATGCTCATGCAAGAGCTACAAAAAAGATCTACCTTTGTGATACCTCCATTAAATCAGCACTGAGCATTGAGAAGAACTTCGGTCGTCTTTTTGAAAATATGGTCTATTTGGAACTTTTAAAATCAGATACCGAGTGTTACTATGAGGATGGTATAGACTTTTACCTCCCTCAAAGTGATGAGATTATTCTGTGTAAACCCTTTGCAGACGAGCGGCGTCTTTTTAAGAAGCTTGAATCCATCGAGGCTTTTATATTTACTTACGGCATACGAAAGATTACCGTAATTACCATGAATAAAGAGGGAACAATTTCGCATCCGCTATCAAGCGTTGCTATAATACCTTTTGACATTTGGGCATTAGGAGATTAGATGAATATTTTATGTGGCATAGATGAAGCGGGTCGCGGACCTATTGCAGGTGACTTGGTAATGGCTGGATGTATCTTGCGTGAGAATATAGAAGGGCTTAATGACTCTAAAAAACTAAGTGAGAAAAGAAGAGAAGCACTCTATGAGAAGATAATTGCCTCATCTGCACTCTATCATATAGTAAAATTCTCTGCACAAAATATTGACGACAAAGGCATCTCCCAATGCTTGCGTGAGGGGCTGCGTGAGATACTGGAGAATTTACAGGCAGATGAGTACCTTTTTGACGGTAACAGTAACTTTGGTGTTAAAAACCTCCAAACCATGATAAAAGCCGATGGAAAGGTTGCAGAAGTCAGTGCTGCATCAATCTTGGCAAAGGTCACGCATGACAGAGATATTTTAGAACTGGCAAAGAAGTATCCCCAGTATCAGCTAGAAAAGCACAAAGGATATGGAACAAAACTGCACATTGAGATGATTAAAAAGTATGGTTACTCTCCGATTCATAGAAAAACCTATAAAATTAAAGCATTAGAGGCTAGACTTTTCTAATTATTTTCATTATAATACGTTAAATTAAAAAAGGGGTTTTCTTGCAAGAAACAGAAAATATAGCTACTGAACAAAACATTCAAACAACAGTGGAAAACAAAGAAATGGATAACAAAGAGTATGAAAATGCGATGATAGAAGCTTTTGTTAATAAACCGGAAAAAACATTTTGGTATCAAAATGCTTTTTCAAAGTTTAATATTAATGGAATCGACTCTATGAAATGGGTATGGAGCTGGTGGGCTTTCTTTGGAGGTTGGGCATTTTTGCTCTACAGAAAACAGTACATACCTGCACTTGTACTTTTCTTTATCTCTTTAGTTGCACAGTTTATTCCTTTTGGCGGTCTGCTTGTTGCAGTTTTAGCCGGGGGGTTTTCTACATACTTTATCTATAAAGGGTATAAACATAAAAAAGCAGAGATTGAGGCTAACATTGAAGATGTCAATGCAAGAATAGAAACAATGCGTCAAGTTGGTGGATACAACCAATGGGTAGTATGGGTTTATGCTATCTTTATTGCTTTAGTATTTTTCTATATCTTTACTGCAGTAATGGCTACTTTGTCACAAATGAGTTAGTAAAGTATTTTATAGTTCACAAATAGCTTATAGATTTTATCGTTTAAGCCATTTGTGGGTTGTGAATAATCAAAACCAAATATTAAATGGTCATTTTTATATACTTTCCCGCCATATCCACCACTTAATCCTATATCAAAATTATTTGAAAAGCTGTTATAGTAAGGAGATATAGAAAAATATGGTCGCCATACTCGTGTGTAGATTTCTGCATTTTGCATACCATAACGAAATTCAGCTCCCACATTATAAAAATTCTCAGGCATAATTACTGTTTCATTAGTAATCTTACCTAATACACCATAGTTACTAGGAGATGCCCTAAAATAACTTCCTTTATCAAAAAACAGACCTACTCCCAAATCAGGATATCCTGCTCGAAACTGCTTGTTGAGTGCAGTTCGAAAATAGTTCTCTTTTCCAATAAAAACAGAGTCTTGTGAGTAAAAAGAGTTCTTCTGATACAAAACATCTAGAACAAAAGAATTTAAAAATGCATAATCAACACGAAACTCCAGCATATCTTTTTTACCACCGACATAAAGGTAGGTGCTATCCTCAACATCTATTGCATGTTCATAATTCGCATAAAAATCAAGCTTTTTACTTAATTTATAGTCTGCTAAAAGTCCATATTGCACATAATTTACCAGTGCTTTTTTATATCCGTAATGCATAAAGATCTGTAATCTTTGCCACTCTTTTTTTACTCCAAAATCTACAACTGTAGTACTACTGTTAAGATTAAAAAGTTGCTGTTTATCTTTTGAGTTGTTTTTATACAAATCAACTTTTGCATAGAGGTAAAAATTATCTCTGAGATATGTTCTGTTTCTCATTAAAAACATTGTCTGAACAAGCGGATCTCTATCATAGAGTGCTGTTGTCACATCAAAAAGATCATCTCGTTTTTTTGCTAGATCCAAGTGCATCAAATACGCATTATTGTTTAGACGATTTGTTTGCAATGCCTGAAATGAAAGTGTTTGTGCCAAAGCAAGCTGCATATCTTTTTTCGCTGCTGCTATTGCATCTTGTTTTGGTAATGCTTCTAAATCATAGTACAATAAATTTTCAAGTTTTGTATAGTTTGTATAGAGTAAAGCATCACTCAACTGCATCCATAAAGCATCTCTGTTTGCTTTGGTATAGATAGAGTGACTTTTTTCATAAGAGCGAGCTTTTATAGCCAAAGAATAGCGGATATTTGTATATTCCTGAGGTGTAAGATAAGTGCGGTACTTTGCCAACTCTCTTTCAAAATGATCTCTATTAAAAACATTCAGTGCAGCTGCAAAATAGATAAGTAACCTATCATCTTGCTGCGTGAGCCGAGGATCTTTTTGAAAATCATCTGCTAAAATTTGTAAAATTTTTCTATACTCTTGTAGTGCCAATGACCGTTTTGCCTGCGCTTCATGTATGCTTGCCTGCAGATACAAAAACTCTAAAGAGTCTTTGATTGAGGTATCGGAATAGAAGACATTATCGAGGTAGTAATTTGCTCTGTCTATCTCATTGAGTTGAAAATAGAGTGAAGCATAGACAAATGAGTTCTCTATACTTAAATCATGTTTCTGTTCATATGCCAATAAAAGACTTTTTGCCTCCTCATAAGCACCTATCTCAATCAATGAAAAAACAGCATTTTGAAACAAGATAAAATTATCTGACTCTAAAGCAAGTGCATAAGTTATTGCATCCAAAGCACTACTTCTATCTCCATAATAGTTCGCCAACTTTGCTTTAAGAAGCCAGTAGCGTGCATTTGTTTGTAAAGCACTCTCTTGCTTCTCTAAAATATTCATAGTCTCACGCAAAGCATCGTAGTGATGAAACTCAAGCATCGTAGCCGCATAATGAAAGAAAAAGTACTCTTTATGATAATGAAAATATGCTTCTTTGGCTATTTTGGCACTATAAACTCTTTTGGTATTTTTATAATAGCTCACAACTCTGTCATAATCATCAACTCTTGCCTGATTGATTTTGATAAGATATTCTGAAGCTTTTGCTGCATTTTTCGTATCATTGAGATACCATCCAAAATCACTAAGCGTTTTATAGTAGTAAGCATCATCAATATCTTTTTCCTGCAGTTGCAAAAGTGTTGTATATGATTTTTGAATATTATGTCTTATATAGTAATAGTTGGCAAGTAAAAATATATTCTCTTTTGTGTAGTGCTCTTTTTTTTCAATCTCTGCTGTTATTTTTTTTGCTGCATCAATATCTCCTGTATCCATATAAATTTTTAGTAGATTTGTTAAAAGATAGACTCTTTTTGGCTCTTCATTGTAAGCTTTTTGCAAGACCTTGGCCGCTTTTTGCGGATTTCCTATCTGATACTCAACATATAAGAGCAGTTGCGCATTCTCTTTTGAAGGATTCTTTTTAAATTTATCAATCACAAGCTTTTCTATACTTTCATACTGGTAAAGTTTTAAAGACTCATCTATGATTTCATCACGCAACTTGGCACTGTGCGTTCGTTTGTAAAGCTGCTTTTTATACTGCAATGATTCTAAAATATGATTACTCCAAAGTGCAGTGAGCATACTTTTTTCCAGCCAATAGAGCGATTTAGGATACTTTTTATATCCCAAGCGTGCTACTTTGTAAGCATTATTCACATCACCACTGTACAAAAAAGAGTCAAGCATTAATCTTAGTTCATCTTGTTTTGGTTGTAGTTTTTGTTTGCTAATAATATCTGCTTGCAATGTCAAGAGTATGAAAAAAAGTATAATTAATGTTTTCATGATTCACTCATTTGCAATATTTTTTTTGAATAGTTTGCTGCTTTTTGCAGTTCATTTGCTCGCAGATACAACTTTAATATATATGTTCTCATATTTTTAAAACGAATAAAATAATCTTCATATACAGAGGCAAATGAAGCAGCCTCATGCATATAGTTCCCTGCTTCTAAAGTTTTTATCGCCTCTACAAAATAGTGTTTTTTTTGACCTAAAGAGAGTGTGCTTTGAAAAAATCTCTTATAGATTGCAAATGCTTTCTTATACTCTCTGTGTGCCACATAAAACTGTGCTAAACGAATCTTCCATTTTCGTGAATGTTGCGCCTCACGCAACAGAAGTTTTTTTGCCTGTTTCGTAGAGGAGTTATTGAGCAAAAAGTAGTATTCACTAAGCAGCCATTTGTCTCTGTTTTTTTCATCAATAGCTTCTAACTTATGAATAAATCTCAAAGCTTCATCTTTTTTGCCTAGTTTCTGGGCAAGATAAAATCCCTCTACATAAAGTTTTTTATCTCCATTCCCCTCTGCGAGCAGTTTTTCCAACAACATTAAGCTCACTCTATTTTGTAAAAGAAAAAGAGACTCGGCATACCACTGCAGAAGCTCTTTTTGTTTATAATAGTGTCGCTGTACTATAGTATTAAAGAGTGATATCAGCTCATCTTTTATTTTTTTGGCATCTTTTTTATCTTTTTTTGAATACAGATAAAAGTACTTCTCTTTGAGCAGTTGATAACGTAACAACACCGCCTCTTTTATAATAGCAGTATTTTTTGAATGCAGTAGCAGTTTAGTGAGTTTACATGCTAAATCTTTTTTTCCTGTTTGGGCACTTCTTGTTGCTAAAAGCAGAACAAACTTCTCATCAAGCTTGTCATGACGCATAATATTTTGTAGATACAAAACACTCAAATCATAATTGCTCTCTTCTTCTAAGAGCTTCTCTTTGAGTATCTCTTTTGGAAACAAAAAAACAAGAATGAGACTAAATGTTATGAAAATAAGAAAAATTTCTTTATTTGAGACAACATAGAGTCGTTCTTTAGTTACACGTGACATTGACTTTTGCCTCTTTTACTTGAAATAAGAGTGATAGTTTAGAACCCTCTCTCTTTATAAGTGGATTTTTTGATGTATCGACTCTACAGCCATCTGGCAAATGCAGATCAACTTTAAGTTTAACATATGATTTAAAGTGATAATAGATCTTCTTAGCACTTTTTTTATATGCTTTGACAAATCCGTTAGATTCTATTAAGTAAACAGCATCAGCTGCTTCGTTCTTGCTTAATGTTATATAATTTTTATCTCCATACATATGCATATAACGTTGCACCTCAAAATCACTCTCGCCTAAAACACCTTGTGAATCTCTAAAATCGACAAAAAGTTTCTTATCATTTATGCGAAGTGTTTTAAGGTTTTTCATTCCTGCTACAAACCAACTATTACCATCATTTGCCATAGATATAGTGTAAAAATCCATCGCTTTTGGTATATACTCAGATGTAAACATCGGTATAACATTTTGTTTTAAAACCCAATCAAAAACATATTTTACAGCATTCAAAGAGGCACGCTTAGATCCAGAATAGAAGTGATAATAGATGTCTATTGGCTTACATCGTCTTGGAGAGTTTGTCAATTTAAAAGTTTGTACTACATTTTTAAATCCCCAGAAATTTTTCCTCCATTCATCAGTATAAATATTTTCATTTTGTGCACCTGTATAAATTTGCTGATAATTTTTTCGTACTAAAGCATAAGGAGCAATACGACTCAACCAAGGAGATCGATTGACTATTGTTGTATCTCCTCCATTCATATTGAGGTATCCCTCTTTATATACATACTCTAAAGTTTTATACGAAGGATTACAGTTTCCACTCCAAAAAAGTGTTTTGCAAAGAAGTGCTTTTGACTTGTTTTTGGGCATAAGTTCTCTATTGATGTAATTAATATTACCACCTATCTCTCTTTTGAGAGAAAAATCATATCCTTTTATTTTAAGTCTATATTGCGAAGATAAATTATTACTCTCATCTATCTTGCTCCAGTCAAAAGGATGAGAGTAAGTATGGCTTGCTCCTTCTATATAAGCAAGAGCATAAATCTTTTTAGCAATAGATATAAGTTCTTTAGATAGTTTTGGATAGAGCCCATCAGCAGCTATTTCACCTCCGACAATAGAGATAGACTGTGGTACTTTATAATAAGTAAAAACCTCTCTGTAAAGTGTCTGTGTACAAAAAAGTTTTGGATTCCACTCTACACGATTCATAAAGGCATCTCCATCTATATGTGTAAAGAAAATCCTTTTACCATTGTATGTTGTTGGATCTGGAACCAATAAAGATTTTAGACGTAGAGCTTTTTTATAAAACTCAAAAGGATTTATATTCCACATCGTCTCATCTTGCATAGTTGTTGTAAAACCACTGCCAAGAGCATAGCCACCCCATGTAGTCAATGCTGCCAAAGTAGTTGTGGCACCATTGGCATCCTCTAAGGTATACAATCTTTTGGTAATAGCAGCACCGTTTACATAAGTATCAACCAGTGTAGATGGTTGTAGTTCAAAGCCCATCAATTTTGACTTCTGTGTTACTTTTGCATTTTTTCTTTGACTCGCACCATAAACATTCAAACCAAGCGGTGTTAAAAGATTTGGTGATGTATCCATCCAAAAACTTCCGGCAAAAATAACATATTGCTTTTTTGTAGCCAGTTTTTTTATCCAAGTAACCAGTTCTTGTGGTTTTTTATAGCTTTTATCTAACCAGATTACAACACCCGCATATCGATTTGCAACCTTCTCATACGATGGTAATCCTTGACTAATATCATAGAGTTTTGGAATATAACCCTGATACTCCAGAGGCATAGATCCAATAATATGGGCATCTGATTGTATCCTGTCTCTGTTGGATTCATCTATCAAAAAAAGAATCTCTCTTTTTTGTGCATTTTTACTACTTACACCATAACAATCAAGCTCCCTGTTTGCCACATAGGGTATAAAACCTTTTTTTTGAAGTTTTTCTGCAAGCATATCTGCTTGAGAGATCTTATTGGCAGGCAGATAGTCAAGTGCGATGATATCAAGTTTATACTTTTTAATCTTATTGAGATATGGATCAAGCCACTGGCGCTCTTTTTGTGAAATAGCCCTATAAGCCAAATCTTTTCCACCAATGCCTTGATAATATGACTCAAATAAAACAGCCGTAATATCCTTATGTACAGCATCAATAATATGAAAGCCTCTGTTAATAACGAGCTTTGCGTGAGGATACCTTGCATGAAAACTTCGTATAATATTTATTACAGCCTTTTGTGCTTCTCTTTTAGTCTGCGGTGTTTTACAAACAAGCTCATATGAATCAAGTGTATCAAAGAAGAAATTTTTAAAACCTCTTTTTATCTGTGGATCTATCAGTTTTTCAAACAAAAACTGTTGATATTCAGGTTTTGTTACATCCATCACTGCACTCTTCCATGCAGTATTTTCACCTTTTATCCAACTTTTGTCTATCTCTTTAAACGAAGAGCTGTTTTTCTCAAGCTCTCCAATACTGACATAGGCATAGATCTTCTCTTTGTACACATCAAAACCATGTGTATAGGTATTGATATTTTCAGGTTCAACAATGATATAGTCATGAATTCCAACCATAGGGTAAGAGATATCCGACCCATAATAGACTATAGCGCTCTTGTCATGTAAAGCGCCAAAAGCAGATGTGTAAAAAAGAAGTAAGAGTAAAAAGAATCTACTGTAACATAAATGTTTCATAATCCAGATTCTCCATTTGATTGCGTATAATAATTAGACTTGCCGTAAAAACAAGCAAGAGAGAGACAGCGTATCCATAACCATAAAAATAGGGGCCCATATCAATAGAAATAAGCGTAAAAACTCCATTTAAAAGAAAAAAAGCTATACAGAGCCACATCGCAACTTTTTTTCTGTCAAGATAATATAAAATCGCCAATACAGACATAAAAGCAAGCTGCAGCATAGCTCCTATTGTCAATATAAAGAGTAATCCTGCATAGAGCTGAGGAATAGAGAGCAGAGAAAAAATCTTATCTACCGTTAAAAACATAAATATATCCAAAATACCCTGAATAATAATGATTTCAAAAAGTGCATGACGAACAACAAAAACCATCTCATTTCTATATTTTCGAATAAGCTCCAATGTTCCACTCTCACGTACTGCCTCATAATAGAGATCATACTTTTGAGCAAAGTCAACTTCTAATCTGTAAAAGAACACAGCCATCCCTGGAATGATAGAGAGATATGCAATAAAAATAGGAATGTCATAAACAAGAGATGCGTGCAGCTTACCAATAACATCAATACCCGTTAGAGGATGGTACCAAAAGATAAACTTGTCTATCCATGAACCAAAGTTATAAGCAAGTCCAGCAATCGCTAATGTCCAATAGAAATTTTTCTCTTTAAAAAAATTAATGTTTATAAAACGTGTTGCATCATAACGCTTAATGATAAGCAACATCAACATAAGCAGGAGCATACTATTACCTACTAAAAAAATATATAAGAGTGCCTCAATTGTATGCCCAAAAAGATAAGAAGCAATAACAATAAAAAGATAAGATAAAAAATAAGCCAATACAACAGATTTATAGAACTTCAAACTTGCTGCTAAGATGCTTGATATCCATACAGCACAAAGAACTAAGAAAGTTGAAGAAACTATGGATTTAAAGAAAAAACTCTCATCAGGAAAAGCCCAAAAAACGATAAAGAGTATAAAAGGAATACCTAATACCCAAGATAGAAATATACTGCCGAAATAACTAGGAAGTATCTCATCTTCTCTATTTTTAAAAATAAGATCTGCCACATAGCGGGTATATGGAAGTTGTAAAATTCCTGTGACAATCAGGCTCGAAGCAAGTGCTATTGCATAGGTTACAATAATCTGAAAACTTGCCACAGCATTACCCAAATAGTTCGAAATATTAATAAAACCAACAGCGATAATAGCTAAAATCGAAACAACCCAAGGACCGGCACTCAACATCGCCGAATATCCATACGCTTTTATGATTGAAGAGAGTCGATCTCGTTTTAAGACTTTTCTGAGTTCAAATCCTATACCTGCCACTACTGTGCCTCTTTTTTTATATATGATTGATAAAGCGTATGATATTTTACTAAAAAATCATCCTCTCTATAATACTTTTGTACTCTTTTTAAAGCAATACTCTGCGCTCTTTTCCAGGCATCTTTATCTTGTAAAAAATGAAGATAATTTTGTGCAATCTCTTGGGGATTTGCTATGCCTGTAACTGCACCGGCGCTACCCAATGCCTTATCATCTTCATCTAAACCACCTTCAATAAGGTCGCGACAACTCCCTACATCTGTTGCAACACAAGGCACTCCTGCAGCAAAACCTTCTAAAATAACAAGAGGCATTCCTTCGCTTATGGAGGTCAAGGTAAGCAGCGTTGTTTGCGGTAGAATATCTTTTATATTTTGAAAACCCAAAAATTTTATATTATCTACCAAACCAAAAGACTCCACCATCTCCTGACACTCTAAAAAATACTCTTTATCTTCATCTGTAGGACCTACTATCCATCCTTCTACATCAGGAAGCTCTCCAAAACAAATCCGCATAGCACGAATAAATGTTTTTATATCTTTAATGGATACAACTCTTCCTATTAATGTAACAACCTCTTTTTGATTCTCTTTACGTTGTAAATAAAGCTCTTTTAAACTATCGACATCTACACCGTTTGGAATAATCTGCGTCTTTTCTTGTTTCGCACCAAGAGAGATCTGAATATCTCTTGCAGCAGAAAATAAAGAGAGTATTAAATCAGCTCTATTATAGCTAAACTCTCCTATACGTTGAAAAAATTCAACCCACATTTTTTTGACATAATTAAACTCTTCAGGCTGCTGCAGAAGTGATGGTTTTTTATATTCAATCCATTCAGCTTGCAGCATATCTATCTTACGCTCTCTTGTATAGATACCGTGTTCTGTAAGTATCAGAGGAAGTTGCATATCATATGAAGCCAAAGCACCTAAAAATCCTGCATATCCTGTTGATGGAGAGTGCAAAAGTTTTATCTTTGGCAATTCTTTAACTATTGCTGCAAGTTGCCAGATGGGTTTATGTATATTTCGCAATGTCCAGAAATAATCAATAAAAGGGACATCCGGTGCATTTTGTAAATAGATCTTATTTATAAACTTCCAAGACTCTTTAGCATATAAAAAATCTTCAAAAGTAACCCGTTTATTATAAAAGTCTATATCTTTGAGAGTTTGCGGTATATCAAATTTATCACTTTTAAGACTTTTGTAGAGTGCGTCTATCTCTTTAAATGCTTTTTTATCTCCACGTCTTTTATGTACGGAGGGGAGTGTTGTATCTTCAAACATATAGTGCACCTCAAGATGTACTAAGTTTTCTGGCAGTTCATATTGAATAGAGGTATAATCACTTCTTTTAGAACCTATAAAACAGATACCAAAACGAATATCTGGCATCCCATGTAAAATCTGTGCTATCCACGAAGATACACCACCACGAATATAAGGATAGGTTCCCTCGGCCAAAAACATAACATCAACACTCTCTGATTTTCGTATATAGGTTTGCATGGCGTCAACTTCTCCACTGCTGCACAACTGGATAAAGTGTTGTATTTAATTCAAGATTTTTTGTTCTTTGCATAATAGACTTTATCGGTCGATAGTAGTGCTTCTCAAAATAGATCTCACAAATATAAGGGGCTGTATAAGGAAGCATATCCTTATCAAGTTCTGTTGCAAGAATAAATTCTGTTAAGGCTCTGTCATACTTTTTTTTCTTCATATGAACACGACCGAGTAAAAAAGCGATCTTTACATCATTTTTAAAAAATCTTTTTGCAATAATCGCATAATGTAAGACCTCACGCAACAGATACTCCAGAAGAGTCTCTTCAGAAAGTTCATAATAGATAAGTTCCCAATACAAAAATGCCAGTTCTCTGGCATAAGAAGCTTTTTTTTGTGTATTATCTTCTGCTTTTTTATATGCTGAGATATTTTGAAATATTTTTGTATTGATATTTTTTTCTAGTTTGTCCAAAATAGAAAAAGCATAGAGTCTTACCTCATCATCATGACTTTTTAGCCCCTCTTTTATGATATTAATGTTATGTTTAGAGACGTTTTCTGAGATTGAAACCAGTGCCATTATCTTTTTTTCTGTAGGAATATAATCATTTAGTAATACTGTTTGAATAAGCCCTTCACCAAAGTGCCTATGCACCTCTACAAAGGTTGTTTCAAAAAGATTCAGATCCAAAAATTCAACATTTTTCAACTCTTGTTCGTATTTTACTTTTACCAAATAGTTTGCCAGGATAATTGTAACTACATAGCCTATTAAAGGAAGACAAAGATTAAACACAAATATAAAAAAAACAATGTTAAGCTTTTTGTCACTATACCTACGCTGAAGATAGGAGCCATACATATAACTTATTATAGCGGATACAAAAAGATGTGCAAGAAACAGGAGAAAAAATTGGGTTTGTATATCAAAAGAGTTCATTACGTCCACTTATCAACTCATCAAATAGTTCCAATTTACCTAATGAAAAATAGAAATCTTCATAATATCGTTCATTTTCAAGTTGTTTAGCATTTTTTTTCAATCTTTCTAAAAAACCTGATGCTGTAGCAGCATCTGCAAACGGGAAAAGAACAGCTATATAAAATGTATTTTCCTTTTCAAGATAGGTTACCATATCCAAACTTCTTAATATTTTGTTAACAAGTTCGTAAATTTTTAAAGCTAAAATCTCATTTTCAAATACTAAAACCATGATTGTAGAATCCACATTATAGAGTTCATACAGCTCATTAAGTCTGTAGAGTTCAAATTTAAACTCTCTATCACTAATAATTTCTAGATTATTCCCATACTCTAAAATTAACTTCTCTTTTACAAACTCGTTATAAAAATATTCAAACAAAATAGCAAGGGAGATCAGATTTTCTCTGTTAAAAGCCATAAATGGCATCTTTTTGATTAAAAGCAGGGCTGTTATGTTCTCTTTTTTTACAACCGGTATAACGGCAATATATTTACTTTTATTGATATTTTTATTACTTATATATGCAGGACGATTATATTCAAAAGCATCTTTTACCAACAAATCATCAAGGTCATCTTCTTCTTGCAACTCTTCACTAGCAACAACCCTTTGAAAGTTTTCATTTTTTTCTTCATCATCTCTAAGCACAATAGAAGCAGTCTCAACATTAAAAGATTTTTCCAGCAGTGTTAAAAATGCAGCATACTGATCTTTCTCATTTCCAACAAACGTTCGTATGCTAATTAAAGAATCCCTCAGGCTCATCGGCTTTGTAACATAGTTCTTTTCTAGCTGATCATGAGAGATTTTTAATGTATAGAAAGCTTTGGAGAGTTCATTGAGTTTAATATTCTTATACTCACTTGTAAGTTCTGCCTCACGAATACGTATGGACCAATAGTAGTGAAACTGACTAAAAAGCAGTGTCATCGTCAGTAAAATCAAAAAATCCACATATTGAAAATTAGGATAAAAATACCACATAGCAAAGGCAATAATCCCCATGGCGAATATACCACTTTCAAAGCCATGAAAAAGTGTTATTATAGTTAAAATAATAAGTAAATAAGGGATCTTTACATCTAACAGACAAATATCATGAGGGCTAAAAACATAACTAATCGCTAAAAAAGCGGTAATTATTATGAATGTTTCAAGCAGCCCATATTTATGAATCCGCTCAAAAATAGAAAATTTTTTTGATTTATCTCCAAATCTTTGCTTTACTGCTTTCACTGTATTTCTTATTTTTCTATCATTTTTTGTATCAATTTTTGAGCGACTGTACCAATAGAGGAGATACCCCAGTCGCTCTCAGACCCTGTTGCACTCCAAACAATTTTCAAATCTGCTGTTTTGTAGAGTACAAGCTTCAAACTTACCGCGGGTTCACCATCAATACCGGTTTTATATCGCCATTCACTGACACCTCCAGTTAAAAAGTACTCTGCACCCTCTCTTTGTGCTTCACTTTGCATCTCCTGCAGAGTTCTATCAATTTTGTCTATATGATTTTTAACTACATACTCTTCTGAAAGCAAAATACCCTCTACAATATTTGCAGCTCTTTTTCCTGCCCTTGGAGTATCCGTATAGTTGTGTAATTTAAAAATAGCAATAACAATATCTTTTTTAATCTCTTCTCTTGTCTCTTTATTTTCTTGATAAACTGCAGGCAGGTTATTTTGAGAATTTATTACAGCTGAGCATCCAACCGCTAACAGAGCTACCATTACAAGCAATATACTTTTTTTCATTTTACTTTTCCTCTTTTTTATCAGATTTATACCCATTGGGATTCATCGACTGCCATCTCCATGAGTCTTCACACATCTCACGCAGACTCTTGTCTGCACTCCATCCCAGCATCTCTTTTGCATAACTCGGATCTGCATAACACTCTGCAATATCTCCTGCACGCCTTGGTACTATCTTATAAGGTACTCTTTTAGCTGATGCTTTTTCATATGCTGCTACCATATCCAAAACAGAGTACCCTTTCCCTGTTCCAAGATTTACTGTAAGTACATCGTCCAAACTATCAATCTTTTGAAGTGCTTTTACATGTCCTTTTGCCAGATCGACTACATGAATGTAATCTCTTACACCTGTTCCATCTTTTGTATCGTAATCATCTCCAAAAACATAGAGCTCTTTTTGCTTTCCAACAGCCACTTGAGCAATGTATGGCATTAAATTATTTGGTACACCATTTGGATCTTCACCGATTAGACCGGATTCATGAGCACCCACAGGATTAAAATAACGCAGCAACACTATCTTCCATTTATTATCTGATACAAAAAGATCACGCAGTATCTCTTCAATAAAAAGCTTTGAGCGTCCATAAGGATTTGTAGCACTCAAAGGAAAATCTTCTTTTATCGGAGTAGTATGAGGATCACCATATACAGTTGCAGAAGATGAAAAAACAATTGATTTACATCCATTTTTCTGCATCACTTCACATAGAGCAATCGTTCCATAAACATTGTTATCATAATACTTTAACGGCTTCTCAACAGATTCACCAACAGCCTTTAATCCTGCAAAATGAATAACAGAATCAATATTATACGTTTGAAAAACAGCCTCTAAAGCTTCTTTGTCTCGAATATCACCTGCAACAAACTTTACACTTTTACCAATAATCTGCTCAACACGTTTCAGTGCCTCACGTGAGGAGTTAGAAAAGTTATCATAAATAACAAAATCATATCCTGCTTTATCTAGCTCTACACAAGTGTGTGTTCCTATATACCCTGCCCCACCAGTCACAAGAATCATCATTTACCTCCTGCCGCATTCATGGCAAGCTGTGCCATTTTTTGCATATATTCTTCAACAGATTTGCCTGCATCCAAAACTTTTTGCAGTTCACGAACAAAATACTCTTTCGTTTTCTCATCTGCAATATTAAAAGTATAAAGTACCCATGCCGTATTCAGAGCTATTTGCTCACCATTTTTCTCTACCTCAAATGTTCTGTAGAGATTAATATCTGTAGATGAGAGCAACGCTAAAACCCGTGTGTAAAAATCATTAATCTCATAACTAATAAGTGCAGTGAGCTCCTCTTTTGAAATTTTGACATCGATATCATCAAAATCAAATCTTCCAAGAATCAAAGCATTGCCAAGAACAAGTTGTTCCCCTATAAAATAAGCTTTTTTCTTTTCGCTCAAAGCATTTGCATCACTATAGATAACATGCTCATTTATTGCTTCTATCTCATCAATTAAAATAGAGCTGAAAAAAGTGTAAACAGTGTTGGCTTTCATCTCTATATCAAGCTCTTCAACGCTCTGCGTCAGAGGATTAATTGCAAGGCCTTTCATCTAAAATTTATCCAAAAGTATAACAGAGACATAGGTTCCTGCTTCTAAGAACTTATCATCTTCTCCTGCTATCATTAATGCGGAGTTGTGAAGCATATTAACAAGAATGGCAGAACTTCCAACCTTTTTACCCTCAAAATTGACAAAATACTCTCCATCTTCTACAACAACATTACAAGCCGTAAACTCTGTAAATTGACTTCTCTTTTTAAAATCTTCTTGTAGTTTTGCCGCTACCATTGTATAAGGCTGCGCTTTTGCTTGCATCTTTGCAATCAGTGGCAACAGATATAAAATAGATGTAACCGTTGAAGAGTAAGCAAATCCAGGAAGTGCTAAAATGAACTTTTGCCCACGCTGCGCAACCATAATATGACGTCCCGGTTTAATCCCAACACCTTTATAAACAACTTCGGCACCAAGACGAGGCACAATATCTTTAACAAAGTCATAATCCCCGACGCTCACGCCACCGGTACTGACTAAAATATCCGCAGACTCCAGTGCATTTTCAAAGGTTTTCATAATAGCATCTCTGTCATCAGGGGCAGTTCCAAGTTGAATTACCTCTGCACCGGCTTGTTGTGCAAGTGCTGCTAAAGTATAGTTGTTTGAGCTGCGAATTTGCGCAGGATTATCAGAGTTCTCACCCAAGTCAAGTATTTCACTTCCTGTTGCAATGACGGCTACACGAGGTCGAAGCGCTACTTTTACCATCACTACATTCAAGCCTGCCATTACACCAATCTCGGCAAATCCAATCTTTGTTCCTCTGTTTATCAGCACATCTCCGGCACTATACCCTTCACCAACAGGGCGAACAGAGCTCCCCTTCTCTACCATTTCATTAATAGTAATCTTACCGTCATTAAAGGTGACATTCTCTATTTGAATAAGCGTATCACTCCCCTCAGGCATCATAGAACCGGTAAATGTCTTTATACATTCACCTTCATTGAGCTCACGCGTCTCATCGTGCCCTGCAGGATTATCACCCAATACCACCAATTCACCAAGTGACAGATCTTCATATCGTACTGCATATCCATCCATTGAAGCAGTTGGAAATTGAGGATCATTAAACTTCGCGACAATATCTTCCGCTAACACACGACCTAATGCACTACTCAAAGGTACTTTCTCGTATCGGTTACTATTAACTTGTAAAAGTTCCAACATATTTTGACTTGTCTCGTATGAGATAAAATCTGTTCCGGTTATACTCATTGTTTTTCTCCTAAAATTCCACTCCCTTGTATTGCAGTAGAGCGATCTTTTGCATAGATACGCTCTCCATTAATCAAGTCATATTTCCAAATTGGTGCACTTGCTTTGAAATCTTCAACAAATTCATCGATAAATTCTAAAGCAACACGCCTTTTTGGAGAAAATACCGCTGAAATATAAGAAGATTCATGCAACATTACATCTCCACGTGCATGTGCCATTTTTATAATAGCACCTTTTGCTTTTGCTTTTTGTTGCCACGCTTCAAACCAAGATTCTAAAATCGGCTCATAAATATCAAAACTAAGTCCATCAATTCCATTTTCACTTCTTACTGTTCCTACAAAGGGAATATATGCGCCATAATTACTCTCATGTTCTTCTTCATACCACTCTTTTAGTATCTCTGGCACATTTAAAGCACCATTATATATATGTAACATTTATCAACCTCCACATACAGGCGGTAATAATGAAATTTTATCTCCATCTTTTAACGCTACATCTAAAGAAGAAACTATGGTATCATTAACGGCTACTGCAGAGTTTTGCAACCACTCTGAAAGTTCTTTATCTTCTTGTAAAATTGTTGCGAGTTCATTGAGGTTCTCAATTTCCAACTCTAACGCATCTTTTTGTATCGGTCCTAAAAATTCTACTCTAACCATAATCTTGTATGCCTCGTTATTTTATTGATTAAATTATATCTAAGATAAGTTAAGTGCGCTATAATTTCGTATGATTTTTGGAAAAATAGAATATCTAAACCTCCTCCCATTTCACGTTTTTATGAAACGTTTTAGTAGAAGTTCTCAAACAAAAGCTATTATGGATTATAAAAAAAATGTTCCTGCTAAAATCAATAATGCTTTTCATAACAGAAGAGTCGATGCCGCTTTTATATCAAGTATTACAGCAAAAAAGCACAAGCATGTAAACCTTGGAATCATCGCAAGAAAAGAGGTTCAAAGCGTTTTAGTTATACCCTCACGCAGCAGTAGAAGTGACAAAGAATCAGCTTCATCCAATGTATTAGCCAAAATACTTCGACAAAATGGTGAAGTCATCATCGGAGACAAAGCTCTTCGATATGCACTCAAAAACAGTAATTACATTGATCTTGCAGATATGTGGAATAAAAAATACAATCTTCCTTTTGTCTTTGCACTCTTATGTTATCACAAAGATAAAAAAGTCTATAAAAAAATTGAAAAAGAATTTTTAAAAAAAGAGCAGAAAATCCCTGCCTATCTTTTAAACAGAGCAGCAAAAGCAACAGGAGTCAACGCAAAAGATATTTTAGAGTATCTTAAACTTATCTCCTATAAACTTGATAACAAAGCAAAACTTGGCCTCAAAAAATTTTATAATGAGGCCAAAAAAATCTAAGAAAACTTAGATTTTTCCATCTAAGTGATCAGCTAATCTTTGAAGTTTTTCTCTGTATGCAGTCATGTCAAAATCTTTCACACGAGCAACACCATCTTCAATAGCAGCCTGTGCAACAGCAGAAGCAACATAAACAAGAACACGTCTGTCAAATGGTGAAGGAATAATATAGTCCGGACCAAATGTCATATCATCACCACGACCATGTGCAGCTTTTACATGATCAGGAACTTCCTCTTTTGCAAGTGAAGCAAGTGCACGTGATGCAGCCATTTTCATATTTTCTGTAATTTTTGTTGCTCTAACATCAAGAGCTCCGCGGAATATCTGAGGAAAACCAAGAACATTATTTACTTGATTTGCATAATCACTTCGTCCTGTACCGATGATAAGATCTGGACGAGCCTCTTTTGCAAGTGGTGGTTTAATCTCAGGATTAGGATTTGCACAGGCAAAAATAATTGGACTTGTATCTGACATTGTTTTTACCATCTCCGCAGTAATTAAATCTGGTTGAGAAAGTCCAAGAACCATATCTGCACCACGAATTGCATCTTCTAATGTTCTATCTGGTGTTTCAAATGCAAACATTTGTTTATATTTATTAAGATCATCTCTACCACTATGGATAACACCTTTTGAGTCTAACATTGTAATGTTTTTTACACCCAATTTTTTATACATACTTGCACAGGCAATTCCTGATGCACCCGCACCAATAACGACAACTTTAAGATCCTCGGCTTTTTTACCACTCATTTCAATGACGTTAATAAGACCTGCAGTTGTAATTACTGCCGTACCGTGTTGATCATCATGAAAAACAGGAACATTACAAATCTCTTTTAAACGATCTTCAATCTCAAAACATCTTGGAGCTGAAATATCTTCAAGATTTACACCACCAAAACTATCAGCCATTGCAGCTACAATCTTGATAATCTCTTCAGTATCTTTTGTGTTTAATTCAATATCAACAGCATCAACATTAGCAAAAGATTTAAAAAGAACCCCTTTACCTTCCATTACAGGTTTCCCGGCCAAGTGACCAATATCACCAAGTCCAAGAACTGCTGTACCATCACTAACAACGGCTACAAGATTACCTTTATTTGTGTATTCATATGCTTTATCAATATCTTTTTCTATCTCAAGACATGGATACGCTACACCTGGACTATATGCCATAGATAGCTCTTTTTCTGTGTTACACGGCTTTGTTAAAAGCGTTGCTGTTTTTCCATTTGTATCAAATTCACTTTGTGCTACATGATACTCTAATGATTCTACTTCAAATGATTTTTCTGACATTTTATTTCCTTATTTACTATATGAAAAGATTATATAGCTTAATTGTTAAACAATCCATTAAAGTTTCAAATTTTATTTAAAAAGAGGACACAATTACCTTTAGAGTTGTAATATATTCCCATTGAATTCTTGCGTGAGACAAAAACACCCCTCCCATTAAATCTTTGGGAGTTTCTAAAAATTTGTGAAAGTATCTGCGTATCAAAGCCTTTACCTTCATCACAAATCTTTGTGACAATATAATCACTTAAGGTCTCTTTGAATCTATAAACTTCTACTGTAATCTTTTGGAAACAATTCTCTTCTAATTCTACTAATTTTTCGAAATAGATATCCTCTTGCAAATATCTATGCTTCTTTTGTGTATCTATACCTAAATTTCCATGTTCATATGCATTCATATAGAGTTCAGTAAATACAACACCCGCTTTATAAGCCACTTTCATATCAACACCAAAACCCTGCCACAGCTCTTCATACCAAACAGAGGCATTTTCTACATCTTCTAAAGAGGTTTCAAATGTTTTCTTGGCAAGTAATGTCTCTTGGCGCATATCAAGACTGTTTATAAAGATAAGCGTCAAGTCATCCTCTTGCTCTTGAATACGTGCATAAAATTTATCTTTAAACTCTTCTCTTGTAAATGATACTTTAAAATCATCTTCTATAAATACTCCGTAAGGTGTACCTGTAGCATCTGTACTGTTTTCAACAATCCCATCACTATAAAAAAGAAACTTTTCAATATTATGTATCTTATACGTATCAAGTCTATAGCTACTTTGCCACTTACTCATAGGAGTGTTATTGGATTTTATCTTAATAATATTATCTTGTTTATCCTGTAGTAAAAAAGGAGGCATTGCAAATTTTGCATACTCCAAAACACTAAAATAACTATCAAAGCAGATATAATCAATAGCCAAAACCTCATCATCAAGTAAAATTGGCTGAATAAATTCCATTGACTCACGAATAACAATATCTAAACTAAAACTATCATGCTCTATCATCTTATCTATAAGATGATTAATAAAGGTAGTGATAATGACAGTTGTAAATGAGGCAGAAACACCTTTACCCATGCCATCCACAAGAAGATAAAATGTTCTATTTTTATCAATTCTCCTTGCACTGTAAGCATCGCCACTCAGGGTATCTAATGGCTTATAAAGAAAATCCACCAAAGATGTAATTTTTGAATCAACCATCTGATAGTAAAAATCATTTCTAAGTATATTGAGCTCTTTTTTAAAAGTCAAATCTGCCTGATATGACGCATATTCTTCACTCTTTTCTAGCTTTTCTAACCTCTCTTTTGACATTAGATTTTAAACTTACTTAGTTCTGATTGCAATTTTTGGGCATCCTGTGTTAATGCATCAACAGCACCTTCCACAGTGGTTCTAAGCTCAGCATTTTTTGATGCAACCTCTACAATATCATCCATCGTTGTAATAAGAGTTTTTGTTTTTGTAGCGATAAATACACTTTGATGCATTACATCTGTAGATTTATCTTTTGTCATTACAAGATTATCTTTTGTTTCATGAGAAGAGATGATAAGTTCTTGTGCTGATGCAGCAATAGTATGCATATTTTGTGATGTTTTGTCAGTCTCTTCAGAGATCTCAACAACATTCTGTGTTATTAGATTAACATTTGCGCTGATCTCAGAGAGTGATTTTTGCGTACGCTCTGCAAGTTTTCTCACCTCATCTGCAACTACGGCAAATCCACGTCCATGCTCACCTGCACGTGCTGCTTCAATGGCAGCATTAAGAGCAAGTAAGTTCGTTTGATCTGCAATATCGGAAATAATAGCAAGCATATCTTTAATATTTTTTGCCTGTTCAGTCAGTGATGCAACTTTAACAACAAGCTCCTGTTGTTGCTCACTACCACTCTCTATAGAGTTAACAACAGCTCCAAGTTTAACAATAAAGCTATCAAGGACATTAAATGTTGTATCGAGATCTTCTGTTACAACAATAGTTGATTCTTCTACTATATCTAGCTTCTCTCCAATCTCTGAAACAAGTCCATTAACTTCAGCAATTTTACTCTCTTGAGTTTGTGAATTTTGTGCCAATATCTCTACAACCTCATTGAGTTTTTCACTCTCACGTGTTGTAGCAGTAGCAACATCTTGTGAGCTGTAAACACTCTCTTTAAACGAGACTATCATTGTATGCAGTGCACGTGAGATTTGAGAAATCTCATCATTACCTTCGACAACGACATTACAAGTAAGATCTAAATCACTTGCAACACAGTTTATCTTTTGCAATGAACTCTCAACATTTCTGTTTACGCCACGCGCTATTAACAAGATAATAATAAAGACTGCAATTGCAAAAATACTATAACCAAGCAACGTAATAAGTGTATCTTTTTTATACTCTGCTTCAAGAGCATCTAAGAGTTTATCATTCTCTTTTGCCAAATTATCATCAACTTTTTTCAGTAAATTAATCTTTTTGGTAATTGTTTGAAACCATACAACACCATCAACCCCAAAGCCACCCTCATTCGCTTTAGCTACAGCAATTTTACGCATACTATTTACCTCTGTAACAACGGGTGCATCCATAATCTTTTTATACATTACAATGGAATCTTGAGGAGCTATACTTAAAAATGCATCCATATAAGCATTTTGTTCAGCCATAAGTTTAATAAACTTGGCAAACACTCCATCACCAAATTTATCAGCAGAGAAGGTTGCACTCATAACGGCACGCTCTATTCCTGCTCTCTCTTTTGACTTCAAAAAGTTTGTATATGCACTCAGTGCTTTAACAAGTTCAGGTGTATCTGCAAGTTTTGCTGTCAAAGAGACAACATGAAGTATATCTCTGTTTACGCCAGAGTAGTAAGCTACCTCTTTTTTAACAGAGATTGAAAAGTTATCTACACGAGAACGGATACTTTCAATTTTTCCCATGCCATCCATTACCGCTTGAATACTTTTACGTAAACTCTCTTGATAGTTTGAAAGTTCAAGTTGCTTGACATATGCACGTAACTCTTCATAGCGTCCATCAGTTAAAACTCTCTGTTTCTTAAGGATATCACCAAATTTGTTCCCTTTTGAACCAAGAAAACCAGCACTTGCACCTCGCTCCTTTTGTGTTTCATGAATGAGTAGTGAAAGTTTTTGAGAGAGAACATTGAGCTCTTTTGCCTGTGTTATTACAGCTCTTTTTTCTACTGCATTATTAATCGTCAGAGCAATAATTACCAATGCAAAAGAGACAACAATCGCTGTTATCAGTTTGAGTTTATTTTTAATTGTCATTGTTTATGCCTTTTTCACTTTAAAAAGTCTTACTAAATTTAAGTCATCAAAAAGTTCATAAAGGCTGCTATTACCAACTTTTATCGAAAGATCAATTCCCTCTTTTTGCACCAACTTTGTCATATAACCAATAACCGAAGAGGTAATTGAAATAGAATCTTCAATGTTCAAAAAAATAGTTCCGTGAGTTTGACGCAGGTCTTCAAATTTCTCTTTTAAGATTTGATAATCACTCACTGATTTAATATTCCCCTTAACTGTTACACTATTACCCGATACTGATACATCCATATTTTCCACCTTTTTTTATTAAAAACTAAACTATTCTATTCTATCCAATCAAAACTTATGTAGCGAATAAATTAAGCCACTCTTTCATCTTTTTCTCATAGCCAATCTCTTTTAACTCCACAAACTTCACCTCTTGCGTGAGGTATTGCTGCTTCACATACCCACCAAAATCATGTGGATAGAGATACCCCTCATTGTGTTGCTGTATATTTTTTGGAATATCTAAAATCATACCATCTCGAACACTTTTAAGTGCTTTGTTTATTGCCAGATAGGCAGAGTTGGATTTTGGAGACGCACACAGATAGATAACAGCCTGCGCTAAAATAATTCTTGCTTCTGGGTAGCCTATCTGCTTTACACTTGTAAGTGTCGATGTTGTAAGTGTCAGGGCTTGTGGATTGGCATTGCCTATATCTTCACTTGCAAGAATTACTAAGCGACGTGCAATAAAATCAGCACTCTCTCCTCCGTCAATCAGCCGTGCAAGATAGTAGATGGCAGCATCGGCATCACTCCCTCGAATGGATTTAATAAGTGCCGAAGCCAAATCATAATGCACGCCCGCTTCACTGCTTCCCGCTTGCAGTGCATTTGGACGCAGAGATTTTAACAACTCAATTGTTACATTAGTGTTAACTTCACTTGCAAATTCTATAAGTTTCAACATTGCACGTGCATCACCACCACTTGAAGCTATAAGATACTCCTGGGCATCTTTATCTATACTCAAGCCACCTCTCTCTATAGCGCGATAAAGAAGTTTTTGCAGAGCTGCGTGAGAGACTGCATGCAGTTCAAACAACATAGAGCGTGAACGAATAGCAGAAGTGAGTGAAAAGAAAGGGTTCTCAGTAGAAGCACCAATAATAAGCACTGAATTATTCCCCATAACAGGCAGCAGAACCTCTTGCTGATTTTTAGAGAGCCTGTGTACCTCATCAATGAAAATTAGCGGTTTTTGAAGTGCGTTTTTGTATTGTGTAAAGATTTTACGTAACTCTTCAATTTTGAGCGAAGTTGCATTCATCTCATAAAAAGGCATATCAAGTGTTGTGGCAATTATACGCGCAAGTGAAGTTTTTCCAACACCTGCAGGACCATAAAAAAAACTGTGCCCTAAAGCATTTTTTTCACACAATGTTCGTAAAGGAGCACCTACTTGCGTGAGATGCTCCTGCCCTACCATATCATCAAAAGATTTTGGTCTTAACAGATAGGTAAAATCCACCTTCTACTCTTTATCTTTAGAAACTCTGCTTTTTTCTTTAGCCTTGCGTTTCTCTTCTTTTAAAAACTTGTGCAGAGCCGAATATTCACTTCGCGTGAGATAGCGGGTTTTCCCAGTCGGAAGGTTATTAAGCTCAATTTCAGCAAAACTCAAACGTTTCAAATCTACAACTTCTGCTCCAAAATGTGCAAAAAAACGGCGAAGTTCTCTGTTCTTTCCTTCTGAGAGCGCAACTTTCAACACTGAATAATTCGGCTGATTTTTCTGAATCTTATACCCTATAAATGGCTTAAATTCCATAGATTTTATCTTTGAATGGGAATGCGCACCGGCACTTGCATCTTCCAAATAAAGACCATTTAGCATCGCATCTTCCATCTCCGGTGTCACTTCACCTCTGATCTTTATCTTGTAAATTCTCTCCAAATCTGATTCCATCAGTGCCGTCGCCACGTGAGAAGCATCTGTTAAAAGAAGCACTCCTTCTGAAGCAAAGTCCAAACGCCCAACAGGAATAAAGTGACGAAAATCTTTATGAAGTGAATCATAAATAGTACGTCTGCCTTTTGGATCAGATTTTGTTACCAACTCCCCTTTTGGTTTGTTATAGACAATAACTGTATATTTTTCCTGTGGACTTACCTGTTTTCCACTGATGTAAACAATATCTCTACCCTCTTCTATTTGTGTTGCAGGATTCTCTTCTATCTCACCATTTACACGAACATAACCATCTTGAATCGCTCGGTCAGCTTCTCTGCGTGAGTAAGTTGAGTAGTGCGCTATATATTTATTTAATCTCAT
>CAZGSK010000006.1:25764-31507 GCA_964528435.1 uncultured Sulfurimonas sp.
ATGAAATCCCTTTTTCTATAAGGGTGTGAATATGAAGCACCCCTTTTATCTTTTTATTTTTATCTGTTACAACCAGAAGTTGTATCTTTTTTTCTTCTATTAAAACAAGAGCATCACTTGCCAACATCTCTTCATCATCAATGCTCAGTGGATTTTTTGTAGCGTATTTTAAGACACTGTCTTCAAGAGAAAAACCCTCACTCAAGAGTGCCCGACGAACATCTCCATCACTCATAAGTGCCTTCAATCTTCCTTCATTATCTGCTATTAATGCAGTACCCAAACGCCCTTCGCTTATTGCTAAAATAGCATCTTTTACTTTTGCATTTTCACTAATAATTGGAAGATTTTTACTCTGCATTAAATTTTTTACTTTAACAAAAAGCTTTTTACCTAACGCACCACCAGGATGAAATGATGCAAAATCACTCTTTTTAAAATCTCGTGCCCGCATCAAACAAACTGCCAAAGCATCACCAAGGGCAAGAGTAAGTGTTGTAGAACTTGTCGGTGCAATATTCAATGGACAGGCTTCACGCTCAACTGAAACTTTTATGACAAGATCACTGTATGTTCCAAGTGTTGAATTTTCATTGCGTGTCATTCCAATAAGCGGTACATCAAACCGTTTAATATGTGGTAAGATGGAACTAAGCTCTTCACTCTCTCCCGAGTAGCTAATTGCCAAAACCACATCTCCACTTCCAATCATTCCCAGATCACCATGCAAAGCCTCTGTAGGGTGCAGAAAAAAGCTCGGTGTTCCCGTTGAAGCAAATGTTGCTGCCATCTTTGCACCAATGAGTCCGCTTTTACCAACACCACTTACAATCAGCTTACCTTTGCAGTTTAAAATCATCTCCACCGCTCTGTCAAACTCATTACCAATTTTTTTGGAAGCTTCTTGAAGTGTCGATGCTTCAATATTCAATGTTTCTTGTGCAATTGTTTTATAATTCATAGACGTATTATACCTTTTTTACCATCAAGAAGATATAATAAAGAAAATTGAAAAAAAGGAAGTGCGTATGAGAGATACTATTGGAAAATATTTAGACACTATTGATGAATTAAAACTTGAAGAGAGGATGCTGTCTCATAACACACTTATTTTAGGTGAACAAGGCTCTGGAAAGACAAACCTTGCATGTAAAATAAGAAACTATGTTATTGATAATGGTGTCCCGACACTCTATATGGACTTTGCAAACTCCCATGAAGAAGATGTCGAGCTTCGATACAAAGATGAACACTTTAATTACATTCGTTTTGAAGAGAGTGAAACTTTTGATGCAGCTTTTAGTAAACTCATTGAAGAAAAAGAACATATCTATATGGCAGTTGATCCAAAACATTTTGCAAAAAAGAGAGATGAAAGAAGTAAACTTTCACAAATTATCTCAAAACAAGAGCTGCTTGATAACTATTACTACTTTTTTCACGATATTGAAAATCTTAATGGTTTTTATACACAATTTGAAGATTTTCTTCTCTATATGCTCTCATTTGCAAACCTTCAAAAATATGGCTTAACATTTTTAGCACAACCACATGAGACTTTTGAAAATCCGCACCTCAAACTGCTCTTTTCATTCCTCTTTTTAGGGAAATGTTCCAATGCCAACTATTACAATACGGCGATTTTAAAAACACTCAAAAAAAATAAGTTTCTTTACCAACACAGAACGGCTTACCCTACACTACTCTTTAATGAGATAATCAGTTCAATGGTACAAGTGGATGAGTACGTACCAGAGCTCTAAAATGCAAAATCTTTTTGAGGAGGTCGGCTCACTTGATCGTAGATGCTATGAAACATTTGAACTCACAGAAGATATCTTAATGGAGCATGCTGCTGAAGGTATGGCAGCATATATTCGGGCTAACTTTTCTACAGGCTCCAAAATTATTGTAGTTGTTGGTAGTGGAAATAATGGAGCCGATGGAATAGCTCTTGCAAGAATACTCCATAGTGACTTTGACGTATCTCTACTCCACGCAAAAAAGCCAAAATCTCCAATGGCACTCCTGCAAAAAAAGCGCGCCGATGCCGCTAAAGTAGTAGAGATTCAAGAGCTTTTTGATTGTGATGTTATCGTTGAAGCAGTTGTAGGTACAGGCTTTAACGGCGCTTTCAATGAAACGCTCACGCAACTTATTTCAGATATGAACAATACAGAAGCTTTTAAAATAGCCTGCGATATGCCAAGCAAAGGTTTTTATGCAGACATTACGCTGACAATGGGTGCACTGAAAAAAAGCCTCTTTTTAGATGCAAATAAAGATGCTGTAGGAGAAATTCAAGTCTTAGATCTTGGTATCTCACGCAAGCTTTATGAACAAGAATCCAACTGGAAACTTCTTGATATAAACGATCTTAAACTGCCACATCGTCTGCGTGAGGATAGCCATAAAGGGAGCTACGGACACTTAGCAGTTATGAGTGGTGAGAAGATTGGAGCGAGCATACTTTGTGCGCAGGCAGCACTTCGTTTTGGCACTGGACTTGTCACTCTTGTCGGCTTTGAAAAAGAGCAAATTTTAAATATTCCGCCTACCTTGATGTATGCTCACATCCTTCCAAAAAACACAACGGCCATTGCAGTTGGAATGGGTTTAGGCAGTGAGTTTAGCGATAATGAACTCTTGGGGTTTTTAGATAATGAGCTCCCTCTAGTGGTTGATGCCGATCTTTTTCATATGCCACTCATACTAAAACTACTTCAAAAAGAGCAAATCGTACTTACTCCACACCCACGAGAGTTTGTCTCACTGCTTCGCCTCACGCAACTGGCAAATATTTCTGTAGAGGAGCTCCAAGCAGAGCGGTTTAAATATGTAGAACTCTTTTGCAATACCTTTGCTCACGCAACACTGCTTCTCAAAGGTGCAAACGTGATTATTGGGCAAAACCAAACTTTTTTCATCAATCCTCACGGCAGTGCAAAACTTGCAAAAGGTGGTAGTGGTGATGTTTTAAGTGGTCTTATATCCGCCCTTTTAGCGCAGGGATATAGCCCTTTAGAAGCAGCTATAAATGGCTCTTTAACACATACATTTTTAGCCAAAAACTACTCAGGAGCTGATTTTTCACTTACACCTGATGATTTGATAGCGGGTATTGGTAATTTATAAGAAATCTTATGTTATAAATCAGTAATTTATATAATAGGAAATACTCTATGAACTCTAAACTAAAAATCGGAAAATATGAACTTGGTTCTCGCCTTATCGTTGGAAGTGGAAAATATGACTCATTTGAGATGACAAAAGAGGCAACACTTGCAAGTGGCAGTGAACTCATTACGGTAGCAGTGCGTCGCTTAAACATTACAGACCCAGACAAAGAAAATCTTCGTGATACTTTTGCAGGTACAAATGTAAAATTTCTTCCAAACTCTGCTGGCTGTGTAACTGCAGAAGAAGCAATTACAACTTTTAGACTCACACGTGAGGCAACAGGCATTGATCTTATTAAGCTTGAAGTAATTGGCGACACGCAAAAAACACTCTATCCTGATGTTTTAGAAACTATCAAAGCATGTGAAGTTCTTCACAAAGATGGTTTTACTATCATGGCATACACTTCAGATGATCCGATCATGGCAAAACGCCTAGAAGATGCCGGTGCTGATGCAGTAATGCCTTTGGCAGCTCCTATTGGTAGTGGTCTTGGTGTGCAAAACCCATACAATGTTGTCTTTGTTCGTGAAGCGGTAAGTGTTCCAGTAATCGTTGATGCAGGAATCGGTTGTGCAAGTGATGCAGCGTATGCAATGGAACTTGGTGCAGAAGGTGTTTTAACAAATACAGCAATCGCTCAATCATCAAACCCTATTGCAATGGCAGAAGCGATGAAACATGCAGTGATAGCAGGACGTATGAGCTACCTTGCAGGACGTATTCCTAAAAAACCATACGCAACTGCTTCTAGTCCGGTTGATGGGCTCATTCAGTTCTAAACGTCAAACTTCTTTGAGAGATGGGTCATCAACAAAAGC
This sequence comes from uncultured Sulfurimonas sp., assembly GCA_964528435.1. Lineage (GTDB taxonomy): Bacteria > Campylobacterota > Campylobacteria > Campylobacterales > Sulfurimonadaceae > Sulfurimonas. The sequence goes on from CAZGSK010000006.1 coordinate 29,766, forward strand.
TGTCCCATCCCTTCAAAAAACTTCTCAATTCCCATCTCTTTTGCATCCAATGACTTTTTCAATGCCGAATAAAAAACAAGCTGTGACTCATCTGAAGCCTGCATATAAGCATCTATAATATAATCAAGCGTAAGTGTAATTACTTCACCATTCACTTCAAAATCAATCGATGAAGCAGAATTAACTCCCTCTTGTTGTAAAATATCTCTGCACTCTTTAGCAATATTCATCTAAATAACTCCCATAAGTGAAAGCATAACAACAAACATCGCAACAGGTGTAATATAGCGAAGTGAAAAGTACCAAGCCCCATACGCCCAACCAAGTTGTGGTTTAACTACTTTTTGTACTTCACTCTCAGGAATAACATAACCGACAAAAACAGCCATAATAAGACCACCAATTGGCAGCATAATAGCTGCTGTTACATAATCTACCCAGTCAAAGAAGTTTTTACCACCCCATGTAAGCATCTCTTTTGCACCATCTATATTGGAGAGAATTGCAAAAACACCAAAAAACCAAAAGAAAAATCCCATTGAGAGAGAAGATTTCATACGGCTCCAACCAAACCTGTCAATAAAATACTGCACCATAGGTTCAACCAAAGATACTGAAGATGTGAGCCCTGCAAAAGCAAGTGCTAAAAAGAACAACACTGCAAATATATTTCCTATGATTCCCATCTCATAAAAAGCAGCAGGCAGTGAGATAAAAACAAGTCCCGGACCTTTTGCAGGACCTGAACCATATTGATATAAAAAAGTAAAAAGCATCAATCCTGCAACAATTGCGATAGCTGTATCTAAAAAAGCAACCCAAAAAGCACTCTTGACTAAATTTGCCCCCTTTTCAAGTGAAGCAGCATAGGTCATAATTGCACCCATACCAAGACTCAATGTAAAAAACGCATGTCCTACAGCAACAACAAAAGCTTCTGAATTCACTTTCGACCAGTCTGCATAAAACATAAACTCCACTGCTTTAGAAAAAGCTCCAAGTGTCGTTGCATAGATAAACATACCACCCAATATAAGCATCAAGGCTGGCATCAAGTAAAGATTTAATTTCTCAATCCCCCCTTTGATTCCTCTATGAACAACATAAGTAATAAATAAAAATGAGAGCGTATGGTAAAACAGCTGCGTCCAAAAACCACTGTGCAGCATCGTAGTAAAAACCGTCTCTGCCTCTTTTACATTCTGAGGAAGATATGTAAGTGAAGTGACAATATAGTTAAATATCCACCCGATAACTACAGAGTAAAATATCATAATAAAAAGACCGGCTAAAGCTTGAAAGCCACCAAATTTCCATAAATTTTTATTTCTCGGTGCTAGCTCTTCAAATGAAGTAACAGTATCACGACGACCAAGATAACCAATAAGCATCTCTGCTATTAAAATAGAAAAACCAATAAGAAGCACAGTAAAAAGATAAATAAGGACAAATGCACCTCCACCATATTCACCTGTAATATATGGAAACTTCCAAATATTTCCAAGTCCGACAGCAGATCCAGCTGCCGCCATAATAAACCCTATCCGACTAAATCTTGCTACTTTCATACGCTACTTTCCCTTTTAATTACGCTAATTATACTTAAAAAGATCCTTTTTTTAAAGAAATTAAGAAATACTATTGACAAATGCAGTATTATTGACTATAATTTCGCCTCATTAATCAGCATAACTGCTTGTTTAATGTGTAGGTCGGGGTGTAGCTCAGTATGGTTAGAGTAC
>CAZGSK010000007.1:0-28932 GCA_964528435.1 uncultured Sulfurimonas sp.
AACTCCAAATAACAAAATTAAATCCCATAGAAAATGTCTGTTAATTGTTTAAAAACATGACAAATTGCAATATCTTAAGACTATTTTGAATTTTTATGCTAATTTTCTTAAAAATAAGATGTCCTTTTAATCTTTTTAGAGCATTAAAAAGGACAAAGTGTTGATTTAATTGTTGAAAAATCCATTAAAAGGACATTATGTCCCTTAAACTTTTGAGATATTTTAAGATGCAGAAAAAGAAAAAGTCACTTGATATTGTTCATGATAAAATTTATTTTAATCATTAGTGCTTTCTTTATGAAAAACTTTACTATAGAGCAAATGTATACCAAATGTAAAACTTCCAAGAACAAGCCCGACAAATAATTCTCCTAGAAGTGATGGCATAAAGTGTAGAAGTTCATGAACTTGGTGAACATTATGCATAAAGATGCCACCGGCGACGAGTAGCATGGCGAATGTTCCTATGACTGTGAGGGCTCGGATGACTTTTGGTAGTGATATGACTAAGAGGCGGCCGAGTTTGTGGATTATGCTTTTTTGATTGTGGGCTTTTTCGATGAGGGCAAAGCCAAAGTCATCCATGCGTACCAACAGGGCTACAAATCCATACACACCGATGGTTGCCAAAAAAGCTACGACTGTAACTGCAATAATCTGGATAAAAAGAGGCTGCTGCAGAACTGTTCCAAGAGCGATGATGACTATTTCTATGGAGAGAATAAAGTCTGTTCTTATGGCAGAATTTACCTTTTTTGCTTCTACTTGTAAAAGCTCTTTTTCACTTAGGTTTAGTTGGCTCTCTTTTTTTTCTTTGTGACCGCTTAGATATTCGTAGATCTTCTCTGCACCTTCATACGCCAAGTATGTTCCTCCAAGCATTAGTATGGGTACTATTGCCCATGGAGCAAAGGCAGAGAGCAAAAAGGCTATAGGAAGAATAATAAGCTTGTTTCTAAATGAGCCTTTTGTTATAGCCCATAGAACAGGAAGTTCACGTGATGAGGCAAAGTCGGATGCTTTTTGTGCATTGACTGCCAAGTCATCACCAAGTATGCTTGTGGTCTTTTTAGCAGCTACCTTACTAACTACTGCTGCATCGTCGAGAAGTGTGGCTATATCATCTAAGAGTGCAAAAAATCCACCTGTCATATTAACTCCTACTCTCTTCAACACACAGATACTTTGCACTGTACCAATCGGCTATTGCTGCATCACTGTAGTAATATTCACGTTGCGTGAGCGGAATAACGGAATTTCGTAATTTTGCCCGAAGAATGCCAATAATAATAAAAGAGAGCAAGAGAGTGGCACCTGCTATAAAATAGTCATAAAAATACCATACTCCCACGGTAAGAAGATAGATACTGTATTGTAAAACGATACGCAAGAGTAGCGAGATATATTTACATTTTTGAGAATGTAGTTTTGGTGTTGGTTCTATAAGATTGATGATCTCTTCATTCATAGCAAGATTATAACTAAAAAAAGGAAAAATATATGAGTAAGAGATAAAAACTAAACTAACTTTAGTCAAATTCACTAAACTTTCTTGATAAAACTTGCAACTATTAACTTTTTTTGCTAAAATTCTCTAAAAAATTAAAAGGATTATGAAAATGGCTAAACATCAATTTCAAACAGAAGCAAATCAAATTTTACAATTAATGATACACTCACTCTACTCAAACAAGGAGATATTCCTGCGTGAGCTTATTTCAAATGCATCAGATGCACTTGATAAGTTAAATATGTTAGTTTTAACAGATGAGAACTACAAAAATGTAAAGTTTGACCCGCGTATTGAGATCAAAAGAGATAAAGATGCAAAACTCTTAACTGTTGCAGATACTGGTATTGGAATGAATGAAGAAGATTTAATGAATAATCTTGGGACAATTGCAAAGTCTGGTACAAAAGCATTTTTAGAACAAATGACAGGTGATCAAAAAGTTGATTCTCACTTGATCGGTCAATTTGGGGTAGGTTTTTATGCAGCATTTATGGTTGCTGACAAAGTAGAAGTTATTACAAAAAAAGCAGGTGAAGAGAAGGCTTATAAATGGATAAGTAACGGAAGTGGTGAATTTGAGATAGAAGAGACGACAAAAGAGGGACATGGTACTGACATCATACTTTATCTTAAAGATGACGAGACTGAGTTCTTGGAAGAGCATCGCATAGAAGCGATTGTGAAAAAATACTCTAATCATATTCCATTCCCTATTTTTATGGACAAAGAGAAGTTTATTCCTGCAAAAACAGATGATGATGGCAAAGAGATTGAGCCAAGTAAAACTGAGATTGAAAATGTACAGATTAACTCGGCAAATGCGCTCTGGACACTTCCAAAGAGTGAGTTAAAAGATGAAGACTATATTTCATTTTATGAGTCTCTTGCACACTCAAATGAAGAACCACTTAAATGGATGCATCACAAAGCTGAGGGTGCAATAGAGTACACAACACTCTTTTACATTCCAAGTAAAGCACCAATGGATATCTACAGAGTTGACTATCAGCCAGGGGTAAAACTTTACATCAATCGTGTATTTATTACAGATGATGACAAAGAGCTTATGCCAACGTACTTACGTTTCTTGCGTGGTGTGATCGACTCAAAAGATCTGCCGCTTAATGTCTCACGAGAGATATTGCAATCAAACCCTGTGATGGCGAAGATTAGAAATGCATCAGTAAAAAAAGTACTCTCTGAACTTGCTAAAATGATGAAAAAAGAGCCAGAAAAATATGATACATTCTACAAAGAGTTTGGAAATGTACTTAAAGAGGGACTTTACAGTGACTTTGCTAACCGTGAAAAGATATTAGAACTACTCAAGTTCCATACGCTCAATTCTGATGAGATGACAACAATTGAAGAGTTTGTTAAAAATCTCAAGGTGAATGGCGAAGCCAGAGAAGGTGACCTGGGTCAAGATGAAGAGAAGAAAGAGATCTACTACCTTGCAAACAAAGCATCGGTAGATATGCTTAAACACTCTCCTGTGCTTGAGAAGTTCAAAGCACGCGGAATTGATGTACTACTACTTAATGAAGAGGTAGATACTATTATCTTCCCAATGGTTACAGAGTATAAAGAGTATAAGCTCATTCCAGTAGCAGATGCAAAATTTGAAGAGAGCGAAGATGAGAAAAAAGCTAAAGAAGAACTTGTAAAAGAGTTTGAGTCACTTGCAAAAGAGTTCAAAACGACACTTGGTGATGCTGTTAAAGAGGTTGAAGTGACAACTGAGCTTACTGAATCTCCAGTAGCATTGAAAGTTGACAAAGATGATCCGGCATTTATGATGGCACAAATGATGAAACAGATGGGTCAAGCAGGCGATGTTGAAGAGCCGGCTCCAATTTTACAGATTAATCCAAAGCATGAATTGATTGAAAAACTGAAAAGTTCAAGTGATCAGAACCTTATTGAGGATGCTGCACATGTACTTTTTGATCAGGCGAAACTCTTTGATGGCAGAGAACTTGATGATACTGCTGAATTCGCAATGCGTCTAAACCGTATTATCTCAAAAGCAATATAATTTTTTGGATGGGTGCAATTGTAGCACCTATTCATTTTTTCACCATTTCTTCACTTTTTATTTACTTTTAACACAAAAATATGATATGTTACTTTTATGTTACAAAAATTAAACTTTTTTCGCAAACAGGCTACAAAAGAATCAGAATTAGATAATGTTGAACTTTTAAGGCAAAGTGCCATAGATGTATGCAACGCTCTTTTGTCAGGTAAATTAGCACATCTTAATATACAAAACTACACATATGATACTAAAGAGGCTATTGCAGAACTTGGGCTTGATGAAGAGATGGTTGAACAGTTGGTAGATGATTATGTGGCACAGATAATCAAAGCAATTATTCAGTTTGATGAATATATGGAAAAACTGCAATACTCTAAAGCAAACAAAATAGAGTTAGACTATACCCCTTTTAGAGATCTAGCACACAAGAACTTGGGAGTAGCACGCAATCTTCGTATAAAAGATGCTGAAGTGCTTTTGTATGAGTTGATGAAAAAAGATGACCTTAATTATCTGCTGACATGTTTGGAAGCTCTTAAAGTGTGTGCAATTAGATTGCGTCCAAAATGTGCTTATGACACAATCAAACTTATACAGATAAAAAATTCCCTCTAACTATGCTATTTTTCACGTAAAGAGTGTGAAATCTGTTCAAGCTTTCCTTTTGGTTTGACAATAACTTGAGCCTCTTTTTTTTCCGGCGGTAAAATAAAAGCAAGTAGTATAAATATAAACGAAAAAGCAATTCCACCTAATATACTTAGTATTACTTTTAATTTAAAATCATTCATGCCCTGCCTTACTTAAGAACTTTTTTCCTGCTCACTTGTCATATATGTCCAAAACTCTTTATGTGTGTATCCTTTGTTTAAAAAGAAAAGCTGTAAAATAGCCACTCTGTAGAGTGTTATAAGCATTTTTGCGTAAGGAATAAAAAGACTCAAACTCACGAAAAGGGATTGCTCTTTATCCCCTTTTGATTCTATCATCTCTTGCATACCGATATTTTTGCTTAGATAGAGACCAAATAGTATTGACATAACGAAGTTAAGGATAAGTCCAAATATCATATATGCTAAAAAATCTTGTTCATACATTCCTGCGATCATAATTGTTAAATCCTTGATAAATTATCTCTTTTAGTAGTATTCTATCTAAAAAGAGATCAATTAAAGATTAGACTTCTAAAAGTAACAAAATTCTGATATTAAAAATATTACTAAAAAGAAAAACTTTCTTTAAACATCTTTGTACTATACTAAACTTACAAATTATGAACAAAGGTAATTTTATGGAAACTAACCTCGTAATAGAGGGGGTTAAATTTATGTTTTTAGGAATGGGGACTGTATTTTCATTCCTAATCGTAATGATATTATTTATCAATTTAATGTCATATGTAATACATAAATTTTTCCCTGAGCCACAGCTAAGTGCAGATACACAACAAGCAGCTGCACAGCACAACAACAAAAAGATAGTTGCAGCTATTACGGCAGCAATTGCACATCATAGACAAGGTTAAGGATTATAATGGCTAAGAAATATATAGATGTAATGGATACAACTTTTAGAGATGGTTTCCAGTCAGTTTTTGGCGGTCGCGTATTGATGAATGACTTTTTTCCGGCAGTAGAAGCGGCTAAAATGGCAGGTATCACTCACTTTGAGTTCGGTGGGGGAGCGAGATTTCAATCACTTTACTTCTACCTCAGAGAAGATGCGTTCGAGATGATGGATAAGTTTCGTAAAATTGTTGGACCGGATGCAAATCTTCAAACGCTTGCTCGTGGTGTAAATACAGTAATGCTTGACACAGGTAGTAAAGAGCTTATTGATCTTCATGCAAAGATGTTTAAAAAACATGGTACGACAACTATTCGTAACTTTGATGCTTTAAATGATATTGAAAACTTAAAATATTCAGCTGAGAGAATTAAGCATCATGGACTTAAGCATGAAGCAGTTGTTACGATGATGGACTTGCCACCTGGATGTCAAGGTGCTCATACTGTGGAGTTTTATGAAAAAACACTTCGCGATATTTTAGACAGTGGTCTTGCCTATGACAGTATCTGTTTTAAAGATGCAAGTGGTACTTCAAATCCTCAAAAAGTATATGAAACAATCAAAATGGCAAGAAACTTATTACCTGAAGGAACACATTTACGACTACATACGCATGAAACTGCCGGTGTTTCCGTTTCTGCATATATGGCAGCACTTGAAGCTGGTGTTGATGGTATTGATATGGCCGCTTCTCCTGTAAGTGGAGGAACAAGTCAACCGGATATCCTTACAATGCTTCACGCAACAAAAGGGATGAATTTTGATCTTGGCGGTTTAGAGATTGGTAAAATTTTGACCTATGAAAAAGAGTTACAAGAGTGTCTAAGTGACTATTTTGTTCCTCCTGAAGCGACAATGGTCTCTCCAATTATTCCATTCTCTCCAATGCCAGGTGGTGCACTTACTGCAAATACACAGATGATGCGTGATAATGATATGTTGGATAAATTTCCAGAAGTTATTGCTGCAATGCAAGAGGTGGTTGAAAAGGGTGGATACGGTACATCTGTAACACCTGTTTCACAATTTTACTTCCAACAGGCGCTTAACAATGTAATGCAAGGTCCTTGGAAAGTGATAGCTCCAGGTTATGGAAAAATGGTTCTTGGGTACTTTGGTAAAACACCGGTTGAACCAGATCCAGAGGTAGTTAAAATTGCTTCAGAGCAGTTAAAGTTAGAGCCAACAACTGAAAAAGCTTTAGATTTAGCTGATGCGGATCCTGAAAAATCTTTAGAGAGTTGGATTAACAGACTAAAAGATGAAGATATTGAGATCACTGAAGAAAATATCTTAATTGCAGCGGCTTGTCATGAAAAAGGTATCGCTTTCTTAAAAGGTGAAGGCAAATTAAACGTACGTAAAATATCAGAAATGAAAAAAGATTGTGAAGAAGGAAGTTCAAGTATGGGTAGCGGAAATTATACAGTAGTAGTAGATGGTCAAAAGTTTAGTGTTCAAGTAGCAGAAGGTGATGCAGACATTCAAGTAACTGCAGTAAATGGCGAGAGTGCAGCTCCTGCCGCCGAAGCAGCTCCAGCAGCAATATCAGGTGAAGGTGTAGATATTAAAGCACTACTTCCAGGTAATGTTTGGAAAATCGTAGCTAACCCAGGTCAGAGTGTGAATGAAGGTGATGTGATCATGATTCTTGAATCTATGAAAATGGAGATAGATGTTGTTGCGCCTAAAGGCGGCGTTATTAAATCTATCAACGTAGCTACAAATGATAAAGTTGTAGAAGGTCAAGTCGTAGCAGTCTTAGGATAAGCAGATGAAAAATATTGTAATGAAATTACTTGCATCAATGATGCTTTTTGCATTTGCGTTTTCTGTAAATGCAGCTGCTTCAGAACATGTGACAGCACAAAAAGAGGTTTCATCGACTCATAAAGAGGAGAATTATCAAGACAAACCCTTTAATGAAATGATTGTTGGTTTTTTAAAATCAACTGGTATTGTAGCTCTTGTTAATCCTCGTGATGATGAAATGAGTGCTACAGGGCAGCCGATGAGCAATTTTCATAAGGGTCTTGGTCGTGTTATTATGATTCTTGTGACTTTTTTACTCTTTTGGTTGGCTATTGCAAAGGGCTTTGAGCCTCTTTTACTCCTTCCGATTGCATTTGGTGGACTTTTAGCCAATATTCCTATTGCCGGAATTGCCGGTCCACATGGTTTTTTAGGGGTTATTTATCAGGCAGGTCTTTCAAATGAGCTTTTCCCAATTATAATTTTTATGGGTGTTGGAGCAATGACAGACTTTGGTCCACTTCTTTCAAATCCTAAAACAGCACTTCTTGGCGGGGCTGCTCAGTTTGGTATTTTTGGAACATTGGTTGGTGCTATGGTACTTTCGCAAATGGGTTTTGTTGATTTTACATTGCAACAGGCATCTGCAATCTCAATTATTGGTGGTGCGGATGGTCCGACATCTATTTTTATTGCAACAAAACTTGCACCTGAACTATTAGGAGCAATTGCCGTTGCATCATATTCATATATGGCAATGGTACCAATTATTCAACCGCCAATTATGAAAGCATTGACAACTGAAAAAGAGCGAAAAATAAAAATGAGTACACTTCGTCATGTTTCTCGTTTGGAAAAGTTAGTTTTTCCTATTTTAGTTCTTGTTTTAGCTATTTTGGTTTTACCAGAATCTACACCACTAATTGGTGCATTTATGTTTGGTAACTTCTTAAAAGAGTCAGGTGTTGTTGAGCGTCTTAATGATACGCTTCAAAATGCACTTATCAACATCACTACAATTTTCTTGGGTCTTGGTGTTGGTTCAAAACTTGCAGCAGATCAGTTTTTAGTTCCTGAGACTATGTTTATTATGGTTCTTGGAATTATTGCATTTTCTGTAGGTACTGCAGCAGGTGTGCTTATGGCAAAACTGATGAATCTCTTTCCTGGACATCAAATTAATCCATTAATTGGTTCAGCAGGTGTTTCAGCTGTTCCTATGGCAGCTCGTGTATCAAATAAAGTTGGTATGGAGTATGACAGAACAAATATGCTTCTTATGCATGCGATGGGTCCGAATGTTGCGGGTGTTATTGGTTCAGCCGTAGCAGCCGGGGTACTTATTTCTCTATTTCAATAGAGAAATAAAAAATATAAATAGCGGCGCAATTGCGTCGTTACTTCTTCGTCAGCTACTAGAGTAGCCTTCCTCATCAGTGCCTAGCACTTACACCACTCTTTATATTTTAATTTTTTTAGATATTTATTTGATATAATTTTTTATAGATTTCTGAAAAGTTTTCTGGCTCCCAACGTCCTCGTTGGGAGTTAAAAGAGAGTTATTGTGCAGTTTTTTCCATAATAGAGATGATAAGAGGAATGACATTGTGGCTTTTTGTTTTGTCAATGAAACCATCAGCGCCTAAAACCTCTGCCTCACGTTTATTGTTATCGCCTGTCATTGAAGAGTTGACAATGATTGGAATTTTTTTTGTTTCCGGATTTGCTTTGAGAAGTTTTACGACAGTAAAGCCAGACATTTCTGGCATTTCGATATCTGTAATGATTGCCGGAATTTTATCTATTTGTGCTTCATCAAGACTATTGATATAATCAACAAGTTTTTTCCCGTTGTCAAAAAGTTTCATATCTATATTTGCTTTTGCAAAGAGTTGAATAAGATGTCTTTGTGCAGTTTTTGAATCTTCAGCAATAAGTACTGTTCCAAATTTAAGTTTATCTGGGATTTCAATATCTTGAAGGGATTGAGTGTCTTTATCGACATCAACAAGTGCTTGAGGAAGAACATCTGCAAGGAGTTTTTCATAGTCTAAAATAAGACAAAGTGAGCCATCTTCCAGACGTGTATCATTCATAACAACACCATCCTCTTTGAGGCGATAGCTATCAGGGGCATGCATCTCACTCCAGTTTTTCTTGAGCACTCTATATGCAGACATAATACGTAGCCCAATAATAATACCATTAAAATCACAAATAAGAATGTTTGAACGCTGTATCTCATCTTTAGTAAGTGTAACACCCAGCCAAGCTGGAAGATTTAAAATTGGAATTTGCAAACCTCGTAGCGTAATAGTTCCCTCTAAAAGAGGATGAGGAGAAGGTATTTGTGTCAGGTAATGATTTCTTGCTTCAACAACCTCTCTTGTTTTGAAAACATTGATAGCGTAATATGCAGAGTCCTTCTTTTCGCTTACACGAAATACTAAGAGTTGGAGTTCATTGTTTTTTGCTAAATTTGTAGCAGCATCAACATTATCTAATACAGACATCAAATACCCTTTTGTTAAATATCTCTTAATAGTACCAAAAATAAAATGAAATATGCTTGAATATTAGCTAGGAAATGTTAAAATAAACATATTTATTGATTTTATAAAAAGGCATACTGCGTGAGGATACTATTTTATCTTATTTTGGCTTCACAACTTTTGTTGAGTGAAGTTTATTACTCTAAAGTACAACCATATAAATTTAAAAAAATCACGTCCAATGTTATAGGGGAAGTGACTTTTATTGATGAAGATATGCTTGGTAAAAAGCTCTCTAAAAAGCCGTTTTTACTTATTGATGCTGAGATTGATCTGGCAGAACTTACAGATGTGAGAGAGAAGCTTGTAAGTTTAAAAGATACACTCAAACTCAATCAAAATGTATTACACAATTTAAAAGAGGTGCTCAAAAGAAAAAGAGTAAACTTTAAAAAAACAGAAGCGCTGAAAATAAAATCACGTATAGATAAAGATAGAGAATTCTATGATCTTGTAGCAAGTGAAAACTCTTTTATTGCAACGCAAAAAGAGGTCAATTCGCTAAAAAATTCTGTTGCTGACTTAGAGTTGCGTGAGATACAGTTGAAAAAAAGCATACGAGATAAAAAAGGCATTCAAGAGGGCTATATGCTTTATTCTTTAGATGTTGAAGAAGGGCAGGTTGTTACTGTTGGTACGCCATTGGCAAGAGTAGCAGATATCTCAAAAGCACTACTGATACTCTATATAGATGCAGAGGAATTACAAGATATTGAGAAAAAAAGCATCTATATAGATGGTAAAAAGACAGATTATAAAATTTTACGTCTTTTACGTATTGCAGATGGTATTAATATATCAAAGTACAAGGTGCAAATTGCTATAAAGGCACCAAAAGTTTTTTCACAGCTTGTCAAAGTTGAGTTTAAAGGACATAACGATGAAAAGTAGTCTTACAGCCTGCCCACTAGATTGTTATGATGCCTGTGGTATTGTTTATGATGATGGAAAGTTAAAAGCTTTTAAAGATGGGCATACGCAGGGGTTTTTATGTCCACATCTCAATCATTATGATGCTCACGCAAGGATACAACAGCCTCGTTATAAAGGTCAAGAGATTAGTATGGGTGAGGCGCTTGTCAAACTCAAAGAGATGCTTGATGCCAATCTTAAAAGCGAGACACTCTGTTATCGTGGAAGTGGAAATTTTGCACTGATGCAAGGTATCACTGAGTCTGTTTTTGCACAAATGGGAACATATACTACAGAAGGTTCACTTTGTGATGGAGCAGGGGAAGCTGGAATTATTGAAGGTAGAGGCAGTAATAAAAATATGCCACTCTCTGAGATTGCGAAGTCTGAAGTTGTCGTTTTTTGGGGAAGAAATCCTCATGTGACATCATCACATCTATTGCCACTCATAAAAGATAAAAAAATAATTGTTATTGATCCTGTGGAGACAAAGATTGCAAAGATGGCAGATCTGTATATTCAGATAAAACCACATACAGATATTTTTTTAGCGATGCTTTTATATCGTTTTTTACATATTGAGGACGCTTGTGATGATGAATTTTTGCAAAAATTTGCACGTGAGCATGAAGAGTATTATGAGCTCACGCAGACGATTCGTATTAAAGCGATACTTGAAGACATTGGTATGACTTTAGGTCAGATTGGTGATTTTTTACACTATGTTATTGGGAAAAAAACAGCTATTGTCTGTGGTGTCGGTATGCAGAAGTATCGTGATGGTGCAGATGTTATGCGTGCTATTGATGCCTTGGCAGTTGGACTTGGCCTCTTTGGTAAAGAGGGGTGCGGTGTTGCATATCTTGGCAATTCAAAAGAGGCAATAGAAATGCCTTTTAATAATAGCAAAAAAGTAAAAAAGGTCTCTAAAGTAAATACTCCGTTTGATGATTTTAAAACAGTTTTTATTCAAGGAGCAAATCCACTCTCTCAGATGCCAGATTCTAATAGAGTAAAAAATAGTATGGCTCAGGTAGAAAATGTAGTCTATTTTGGACTGTACGAGAATGAGACAAGCGAGATAGCAGATTTAGTTATTCCTGCAAAGACATTTTTACAAAAAGATGATGTAAGAACATCATACTCACATAATGGTATGATGCTTATGTATAAACAGCAAGAGAGTGACATAGGAATATCTGAGTATGATCTGGCAGCATTTTTAGCAAAGGAGTATGCCATAGAGCTAAAAAGTGAAGCTGAGTATCTTGAACACTTTAAAAATCATGGAGTTGTGAAGATTGATGGCTCTTTTGAAGTGGAAAATCGTGAAGTAGTACCGTATCAGGATGGTTTTGATACAGATGACGGGGAGTTTGTTTTTTTAGAGGAGTTTGAAGTACCACAGAAGGTAGAAGAGGGTGAATTTTATCTCATAACTGCTAAATCACCAAAGTCACTCAATTCTCAATTTTACAGAGAAGAGCATGTCTATCTTCACAGTGCATTAGGCTATAAAGAGGGTGCATTGGTAAAACTTATCTCTGATGTTGGAGAAGTTGCCTTGCCTGTAAAACTCAATAATGACCTGCGTGAGGATTGTGTTCTTGTCTATAGTGGAACAAAGGGAGTCAATAAGCTAACGAGTTCAAAACACTCTTATGAAGGTAAAAATGCGATCTTTCAAGAAAATTTTGTACGCATTGAAAAATTAAATTAAAGGATATTTATGACTATACAAGAGTTAGATAAAAAATATGTACTGCCAACTTATGCGAGAGCAGATGTGGTATTTGTAAAGGGTGACAATGCTACACTCTTTGATGAAAATGAAAAAAAATATATAGATTTTACTTCTGGTATTGGTGTGGTTTCTGTTGGACATGCAAACAAAAGAGTTGCAGAGGCTCTTTGTGAACAAGTTTCACAAATTACGCATATCTCAAACCTCTATTATATTGAACCGCAGGCTAAAGCTGCTCAAAAAGTAGTTGAGGCAAGTGGTTATGATATGCAGTGTTTCTTTGGAAATTCCGGTGCAGAGGCAAATGAGGGTGCTATTAAAATTGTACGAAAACATGGTGAACGTGACGGAGAGATAAAACGCTATAAAATCATTACACTCAACCACTCCTTTCACGGAAGAACGATCACAACAGTAAAAGCAACGGGACAAGAGTCGATGCACAACTACTTTGGACCTTTTCCTGATGGTTTTGTCTATGCTGAGGGTATTGATGAGATAGAGTCTCTTTTAGATGACCATACTGCTGCTGTAATGATAGAGCTCATTCAGGGTGAAGGTGGTGTAGAACCACAAGACAAAGAAAAAGTACAAAAACTCGCAAAGCTTTTAAAAGAAAAAGAGATACCGCTCATTGTAGATGAAGTTCAAACCGGATGTTATCGTGTTGGTGAATTTACAGCATCTCAAGCTTATGGGATAGAGCCTGAGATTATCACACTTGCAAAAGGTGTGGGTGGTGGTGTCCCTGTCGGTATTGTTATGACAACACTCAAAGATGTGCTTTGTGCAGGAGATCATGGTTCAACATTTGGAGGAAACTATCTCTCAGCCCGCGCTGTATGTGAAGTAGTAGATATTTTGAATGAACTCAAAAGTAGTGGTGATTTAGAGATAACATCTCTGCTTTTTAACAACGCTTTAGAAGCATTTTACAAAGAACATCAAGATATTTTCATACAAAAGGTTGGTTTTGGAATGATGTGTGGTCTGCGTGTTAAAGATGCCCAGACTTTGACAGATATTATAAACAATGCAAGAAAAGAGGGGGTAATGGTACTAAAAGCCGGTAGAAATACACTCCGTTTCTTACCACCGCTTACAATAACTAAAGAGGAAATTGATGAAGGCTTTAAAGCTCTCACTGTTGCTGTTTCTGGGCTCTAGTCTTTTTGCAAACGAAAACAATGCAAGCTGGAATGCTTACATTTCAAACTACAAGCAAGAGGCATTTGAGTATGATTATGAAAAAAATGAAGCAGAGAGTTCTAAGCTGCATGATTCATGGATAGCACCAGTTAACATTAACTACTCCTTTTCTCGCTCAAAGCCTTATACCAAAGAGCAGCAAAATGAGAGTGCCGCTATTAAGATGGATCAGCCTATTTTTCAAAGTGGCGGTATCTACTATGGAATTAAATTTGCAAATGCAAACAAACTCTACTCTGATTATAGTATTGATGTTGCAAAGCGCAAGATGATAAAAGATGCTGTAGCATTACTTATGCAGATAAAACAGGCTAGCTTTAAAGTTAAAAAACAAGAGCTTTTGATTAAAAACTCAGAGATAAATTTGGCACAAAAAAAAGAGGAATATTTGAGTGGAAAGCTTGATTCTGGATTTTTAGACAATGCTATTATTCAGAGAAATATTGTAATTCAAGCTTTGTATGACATTGAGACTGCAAAAGAGAAGCTCATTACGCGGTTTCAATCTTTAAGTGATCTGGATTATGAGAGAGCAAAAATTCCACATCTTCAATATCTGACACCAGAAGAGTTTTTGCAGCATAATATTGTTTTAAAGCAAAAAGATGCAGAGATCCAAAAAAACAGATATGCAAAAGATGTGCGTGTTGCCAAGTATCTGCCTCGTGTAAATATTACAGCCGGGTATAACTGGAGTAAAAGTAGCGGACAAAAGTTTTATGCGGGTGGTGCCTTGGTTGACAATTCTAATGAGTTAAATTATTATGATTATGGTTTTCGGGCAATGGTGCCTTTGGATATTAATACTTTTCGTGATATAGAATCAGCACGCGTAGATTATCTTAAGTCTCAAGTCCTTAAAAAAGATAAACAACGCGAACTGCAGGCTCTTTTTGAACAGGTGATGCATAATATTGAAAATTTTGATAAAAAAATAGCCCTTTCAAAAGAGAATAAAGATCTCTATACAAAACTGCTTCGTGATACGAAAGAGTTGTTTGCTGCAGGATACAAGACAGAGTACGATGTAGATACGCTTAAAAACTCTTTGGAGATTCAAAATATAGATACACAGATCTATGAGATAGATAAACAGTTAGAGCTGTTAACACTCTATGAGATGTATGTAAATGGTGGAGAATAGATGAAATTTAGTGAATATATGACAGAGTGGCTCTATGGCGAAGATGGTTACTATGCAACTTATAAAAATATTGGTAAAGAGGGTGATTTTTATACTGCGGTAAGTACAAGCAAGTTTTTTGGCGGAACGATTGCCAAGCATATTATCTCTTTGGTAGATGAGGGTTTTTTGTCAACTGATGCGACGATCTGTGAGATAGGCGCTCATCACGGTTACTTTTTAGCTGATGTGTGTGAGTTTCTTTATACATTACGACCGGAATTACTGACTTCATTTCATTTTGTTATTATTGAGCGTTTTGATGATCTGCAGAGACAGCAAAGGGACTATTTTGCAGAGAGCTTTGGTGATGTTGTCAAGCTCACGCACTATAAATCTCTGCGTGAGATGCAGGTAGAAAATGCTTTTTTTATTGCCAATGAGATATTTGATGCCTTTGCTTGTGAACTTTATTTTAAAGGTAAAGTAGCTCGTGTTGATGGTCATGAAGTAATTTTTGATCAAACAGATGATTGGGTAGCGCAAAAAGCGAAAAAATATCATAAAGACAGAGGTGAAATAGCCGTTGGTTATGAAGCATTTGCACGTGAGATGGCAGGAGCTGCGAAGCAGTTTGAATTTATGAGCTTTGATTATGGTGAGATGCAGGCTCGTCCTGACTTTTCATTGCGCGTTTATACAAAACATAAAGTACTTCCATTTTTCCTGCCAGAAGATAATGAAGATTATATTGCAAGGGAAGAGCTTTTTAAAAAGAGCGATATTACCTATGATGTGACTTTTGAGCATGTTAAAGATGCATATATTGAAGCGGGTATTGACTTTGTGGAGTTTAAGGCACAGATGGTAGCACTTGTTGATATGGGGCTCTTGGAACTTTTAGAGATGCTACAGAAGAATGCAGATGAGAAGATTTATAAGCAAGAGCTGGAAAAAGCAAAAATGCTCATATTGCCTAATTTTTTAGGTGAACGTTTTAAGATGATACGCTTTAGAAAGGCTTAAAGCCCTTCTATCATTTTCATTAACTCTTCTGGACGATTAGAGTTTTTAATAGCGTTTTCTTTTGTAATAACATTTTTTTGTAAAAGTTCAATGAGCTGTTGTGTTTGTGTAGTCATAAATGTCTCTTGCTGATTGAGCTGCATTTGTGAATAGATCTGGTGTACTTTATCTTCACGAATCTGATTTTGAACTGCAGGATTTGTAATCAATATCTCCTGTGTTGCCACTTTACCACTCCCAATGCGTGGAATAAGTGTTTGAGAGATGACAGCAACTAAAGATGATGCTAACTGTGCACGGATCTGTGCCTGCTCTTCACCACTAAAAACATCAATAATACGGTTAATAGTACCTGGAGCTGAGTTGGTATGAAGTGTACCAAATACCAAGTGACCTGTCTCTGCGGCAGTCAGAGCTGCACCGATAGTTTCAGCATCACGCATCTCCCCAATAAGAATAATGTCAGGATCTTGACGGAGTGCATACTTTAGTGCAGCGGCAAAAGAGGCTGTATTGCTTCCAACATCACGTTGTGAAAAAAGTGATTTGATATTCTTATGCACAAACTCAACCGGATCTTCAATTGTGATAATATGACGACGTTCTGTCATGTTGATTTCATGGAGCATTGATGCAAGTGTTGTTGATTTACCAGAACCTGTTGGACCGGTAACTAAGATGAGTCCTTTTTCACGTTTAATGAGTTCTTTAAAGATAGGAGGATTTCCATACTCATCAAGAGTAGGAATCTCTAATGGAATCATACGAAATGCACAACCGATTCCGTGAATAGTACGGTAGTAGTTGGCACGAAAACGCCCGATGTTTTTTAACTCAAAAGAGAAGTCAAGTTCATTATGCTCTTCAAACTCTTTCTTTTGTTTGTCTTCAATGAGGGAGTAAGCCATCTCTTCGACATCATTAGCACTTAAAACCGGAAGGTTAAGAGCTCGCAGTTCTTTATCAATTCTAATTTGTGGTTCACTCCCTACAACAAGGTGTAAGTCGGAAGATTTAAATGCTAAAACACTTTTGAGTAGTTTTTTAATGTCTAATCTTTTGTTTTCACTTTCGGTTGATGCTGTAAATTCTTCACTCATAAAAGCTCCTGTTTACTTGAAGTTTTGAATATATTCCTGCTCATTATAGCCTACTAGAAGTTTATCGTCAAACTCTACAACAGGTCTTTTAATGAGAAGATTTTCTTTGCAAAGCCAATGGGCTTTTTGTTTGTCATCGAGATTGAGCTCTTTTAGTTTTAGATTTCTGTATGTTGTGCTGCGAGCATTAAAAAGTTTGTTTATGTCTGCTTTTTGAAGCCATTGTGTGATTTTTTCACATTTCAGAGGCTCTTGTTTAAAGTCGATGAGTTCATATGCAATTCTATTTTCTTTAAAAAATTTGAGTGCTTTTTTTACACTGTCACAGTTTTTTATGCCATAAACTTTTAGCATCGGCTACTCAATGATTTTTGGTACAATAAAGAAATCATCTGCACTTTTTGGCGCATGTTTGAGGATATCTTCGTGGATTTGTGGATTACATTGAGGTACATCCTCACGCAAGGGCGTAGCCGCATCACTCATACTAAATGTTGCTTCAATATCCTGTGTGTTGAGTTCGCTGAGGTTATCGACAAAGCCAACAATTTCTGAGAGTTGTTCTATGACCTCTTGACGTTTGTCATCACTGATTTTTACATAAGATAGTTTTTCTAGTCTGCTTAATAGTGCATCATCTACCTGCATAATTTCTCCATATATAATTTAATTTGCAGATTTTAACATAGAAACCTTTTTTGTTTGATGAAACTTTAACAAACTATGCGATAATATTAGGAAATTTTAAAAGTACAGGAAAGAGTTTTGAGTTTAAAAGAAAATATTGAGATGGTAAAAGACGAGTTAAATTCAGAAGAGAAGTTTTTTGAAAAAGCAGTTATTACAGAGAGATTTGTAAAAAAATATAAAAAACCTTTAATTGGTGCTGTTGTAGCAATCGTTTTAATTGTTGTTACAAACTTTGCGTATGAAGCGAGTGAGCAAAACAGAATTGAATCTGCAAATAAGACTTTGAGTGAGTTGCAAAAAAATCCTAAAGATGAGTTGGCTCTTGCAAGGTTAGAGTCTCTTTCACCTGCTTTACATGATGCATGGCTCTATTCTCAAGCAATAGCACAGGAGAATGCAGCTGATCTTGAAAAACTTAAAAATTCAAAAGCTTTAATTATAAATGATGTTGCACAATATGAGGCGGCTGAGTATAAAGAGGATCTGGCCGCTTTGGAATCGTATTCAGAGAAACAAAATGCCATCTATAAAGATTTAGCAATGATTATGAGTGCGATACTTCTCATGCAAGAAGGTAAAGTTGATGAAGCTCATGATAAACTCAGTATGATTGGTGCTAAATCTTCAATGGCTCAAGTTGCCAATGCACTTATGCATTATGGAGTAAAATAGATTTTGAAACAGAATATATTTTTACTATCACTTCTTGTTCTTATTTTGAGTGCATGTAGTACGAAAGAGGTTTATGAACCAAAAAAACTCTCTGATGACTGGGATAAAACAGTCTCAATGGATGAGAGTATCATCGATGCTTCTCAAAATGTAGCACTACTTGAAAATAGAAAAGTACTGACTCAAACAGGTGAGCTTAATGTTACGATCCCTCAGAATCAAAGAGTTATCGCATTTAATGATAATCGTGTTATTAGTGCATCTATTGATGGGAATGTCACACTGATTTCAACAGAAGACGGAAGTAAGATCAATCTTGACTTGAAAAAGACCATTGCAGGGGCGAGTATTTCTGAAAACATTTTAGCGGTACTCTTTGCCAATGATGATATAGCTCTTTATGATACGCAGACAAAAGAGATACTCTTTAAAGAGCAGGGTGGAAAAGTTATTGCAAATGATATGCGGATTGTTAACCCTTTCTTCTTGAATGATTTGGTGATTTTCTCTACGCTTGACGGTAAGATTGTCATTGTCAACTCAAAACTAAAAAAACGCCTTAGAACAGTCATTGTCTCATCAGAAGAGCATTTTAACAATGTCATCTATTTTAACATTGCGGACAATAAAATCTTGGCGGCAACTTCGTATAAATTGCTGGCTATGGCACAAAAAGAGCTGCGTCAAAAGTATGAGATTCGTAATATTGTCTTTGATGGAAAACTTATCTATATTACAACTAAGCAGGGAGAGGTTTTTGCGCTTACTCCTGAGCTGCAGGTAGATTCAAAGATAAAACTTCCTTTTGCTCACTTTCTTGGGATGATTAGTCATAAAGATAAGCTCTATATTCTTGAAAAAGAGGGATATATGATTGTTGTCGATAAAAAAACATTTAATTATACCGTGCATGAGGTAGATATTGATGATGGTTTTGTTTTTGTTGGCAAAGATCTCTTTTATGTAGATGATGAAAAAATCCTCGTAGAATAATGTCCAATGAGTTAGAAGCTTTTATAGAGTACATTACAGTAACAAAAGCACTCTCAAAAAAAAGTATAGAAGCCTATAAAAGCGACTTGCTTTTTTTTGAAGAAAAACTCAAAAAACCACTCATAAAACTAGATACAATAACACTACTCTCAGCTTTGGAGAGTTATGAGAACAAAAGAACACTCAACCGCAAGCTCTCTTCAATCAATGCTTTTTTTGATTTTTGTTACAAGTCGCAGTTCTTAGAGAAACAGACAAAACTCCGTCTTGCAAAAATTCCCAAACTTTTACCTAAGTTTCTCTCCTATGAAGCAATTCAAAAAGGTCTGGAGATGATAGATAGAAGTTCTTGGATAGGTTTGCGTGACTATGCACTGATACTCTTTTTATATGCGAGTGGAGCACGTATCAGTGAAGCTTTGGAAATCTCACGCAATGATATAGAAGGGGAGTGGCTGCATATTCGCCATGCAAAAGGGGAAAAAGAGCGCATTGTTCCTTTGGCGGTTGTTGCGCGTGAGGCAATAGATAATTACCTGCGTGAGGCTCCTTTTGAGAAAGATTATCTTTGGTGTAACTACAAAGGTACAAAACTTAGTCGAATATCTGCTTATAAAATTACACAAAAGTATCTAGGTGTTTCTCCTCACGTACTGCGTCACTCTTATGCGACTTCACTCATACGAGGCGGTGCTGATTTGCGAGTTGTTCAAGAGTTGCTTGGTCATGCTTCACTGCTGACAACACAGGTCTATACACATATTCAAAAGCAAGATCTTAAAGATACGGTAAGTGTCTATCATCCAATTGCAAAGGAACAGTTATGAGTGAGATAAAGAATAAAATATTTTCAAAACCATTTTTAGATTCTCTTTTTTTCACGCAGAACAAATGGCATCAACATGGCGTACTGCTTCATACTCTGAGAGTAGTTTACTATACTCTGAAGCATGGAGATTTTAAGATGGTAGCGGCTGCACTGCTGCATGATATCGGGAAACCTTTTGTTGCATTTAAAAAAGATGAAGAGGATAGGGAGTTTGATGAGTGGAGTTTTACAGATCATGAAGAGAGAAGTTACCAGATTATAAAGAATTGGCCTTTTTTGAGTGATTATACAAAAAACCTTGTGCGCTATCACTATTTGATTCGTGATATGCGTAAATCAAAAAAAGAAGATTTGTCTCGTTATGCAAAGAAAAAAGCAATATGGGATAAACTTGATGATGATTTTAAAGAGGATTTAGAACGATTTTTACAATATGATGATCTAGGTAAAGGAAAAAAGAGAAGAGATTAACTTAAAAATGAGTATAATAAAGTTATGAAAAAATTTGCACCTATTCTAATTATATTCGTTATCGTTGCTCTTATTGTCGCACTCTTCTTATCGCTAGGAAACGCTCAAAAAATGATTGTCATAAAAGAGGGGAATTTGCAAAAAGTTCCTTTAAAAATGGAGCCAAATAAGTGCCAAGACAGTTTTTGTGGTATGGTGATTTCAGATCTCTCCTATGCTGCTCAAGTTGTTGCTCCAGATGGTAAAACTTGGTTCTTTCACGATCATGGAGATTTTATAGAGTGGCTTAAAGATAAGCCGTTTGCTAAAGATGCTGTTATCTGGGTTATGAGCCGTGATACGCACAGATGGATAGATGGACGTAAGGCATTTTATACAATAAATGAAATCACACCTATGGGATATGGCTTTGGAGCGTATGAGAAAAAGGGTGATGGAATGATAGACTTTGAAACTATGCAACTTAAAGTTTTACGTGGAGAGACGATGAGAGACCCTAAGATTCGTAAGCAGCTTCTAGGGAAATAGATGGATACAATTAACCTCCTCACAATTGTCTCTATTGCCTTTTTAGGTTCTTTTGGACACTGTATAGGGATGTGTGGCGGTATTGTGTTGGCATACTCTACGATTAAGATTGAGCCGGAGAGTTCAAAAGTTTCAAAAACAGTAGCACATCTGCTTTATAATTTTGGTCGTGTGCTGACATATACACTTCTTGGTGCTGTTTTTGGAGCTATTGGTGGTGTGGTGACATTTTCAAATAGTGCAAATGGGATACTGTTGATTGTTGCCGGTGTTGTGATGATACTTGCAGGGCTCTCCTTAATGGGAAAAATAAAATTTTTAACGGTAATTGAACACTCTATCTCCTCTTCAAACTTTTACAAACAATCGTTTCAAAAGATACTGCATTCCAAATCAAATATGAGTTTTTTCATCTTAGGGATGTTAAACGGTTTACTGCCGTGTGGTTTTGTCTATTTTTTCGCTATTACGGCTGCAAGTACGGCAAGTCCTTTTTATGGAGCTTTGGTGATGTTTATCTTTGGTGTAAGTACAATTCCTGCGATGTTCTCACTCGGATTTCTCTCATCTCTTGCATCAGCTACAAGCTTTCGAAATATGATGATGAGTCTCTCTTCAGTTGCAGTCATTTTGTATGGACTTTTTACGCTTTACAACGGTTATGATTATCTGACCAATCCAATGCGTACAATTTTACAGTGCCATTAGCAGATCTCTTTTATTTTACTCTTAATATCTTAATACTAGTATGATATAATAAGTAAAAAAATAAAGGCCAATGGTATGAAAAGCTCAATCGCTGACAGTATAAAATCACTTCCTCCTCTCTCAAAAACAATAGCAGATATTAACAGAGTATATGCAGATGAAGAAGCTGGTATAGCAGAATTGGCACAAGTTATTGAACATGATCCTATGATTGTAGCCAATTTGCTCAAAGCCGCGAACTCTCCACTCTATGGTTTTGGCAAAGAGATAAAAAATGTTTCACAGGCAGTAAGTCTTTTTGGTATGAGTATGACACGCTCTATTGCACTGGGAAATTCTGTGAGAAAACTTTTAAATGTCGATATGCAGCCTTATGGAATTAGCGGTGATAAGTTTGCAGAGATATCTTCAATGCAGGCAACACTGATGAACAAATGGTATAGTAAGATTGACAAGCAAAAAGCAGAAAAACTTTATTTAGCGGCTTTTTTGCAAGAGACAGGGAAAATTTTAATTGCAAGTGATGTTATTAAAGATGATGAAGATATTAGTTTTAGATCTGAAGTGGAGATGTCAAATAATTTGGCACAGGTTGAGAAATCGTATGTCAATGTGACAAGTTCTGAGGTAACAGCGCTTATATTTGAGCATTGGGGATTTGATGATGAGTTTGTTGCAATGATCGAATTTTCGGATAATCCAGCTGCAGCACCAAAAGAGGTGCAGGAGTATGCAACTGCACTACATATTGTAAAAACTGCCCTGCCTATTAATAAGCCTTTTGGTGAGCAAGCTATTAACTTCGCACTCAGAAAAGCCAGAGATGCCGGATATGATCATGAGATATTAGAAGATGCCATAGATGAGATGCTTGATATTATAGAGGCTTCTTAATGAGTAAAACTGTTACTATCATAGATACTTTTGGATTCTTTTTTCGGAGTTTCTATGCGCTTCCACAACACCTTAAAACAAAAGAGGGTTTTCCTACAGGACTCTTGACAGGATTTACGAACTTTATCTCTACACTCTCACGTGATCATGACAGTGACTACATTATCTTTGCTGTTGATTCAAAAGGTGATACCTTTCGTAATGAGATAGATGAGAACTATAAAGCAAACCGTCAAGCACCACCACCGGAGCTCACGCAGCAGTTACCTGTAGCTATGGAGTGGATAAACAAAATGGGCTATAAGACACTTGGTGAGAGTGGTTTTGAGGCGGATGATATCATTGCAACAGTTGTAAAGTGTGCAAAAGAGAAAGGCTATAAAGTACGTATAGTTTCGCACGATAAAGATCTCTGCCAACTGATAGATGATGACAATGTAATGCTTGTGGATGCTATTAAGAAAAAAGTGATGAATGAGCGAGCCTGTTATGACAAATATGGAGTGACTCCAAAACAATTCATAGATTATCAGTCCATACTTGGAGACAGTGCAGATAATGTTCCCGGTGTGCGAGGTATAGGAAAAGTAGGTGCTGAAAAACTTCTCAAAGAGTATGGTGATCTAGACAATATCTATGCACATATAGATGAGATAAAGGGTGCTACACAAAAGAAATTGATAGAGTCGCGTGAGGCGGCCTATATGTCAAAAGAGCTGGTGACGCTGCATCCTGATGTTTTTTCTTGTGACGAGTTTGATTTTGAAGAGTATAAGATGGATATTGAAAATCCATTCATAAATATCTATGATGAGCTTGTAGAGTATGAGCAAAATGCAATTTTACGTACGCTGCATGCTAAAAATATGGTAAGCGATGAGCAAAAGGCAGCAGCTGCTAAAAAGGTAGATGACAATAGAAGTGAGGAGTGTACAAATAGTAAATATACTGCTAAACTACTCACAGATAAAGATGAACTTTTTAAAGTTTTAAATGCTTTAGAAAAAGATACTTTAATAGCTTTTGACACAGAGACAACAGGTCTTGATTATGAGAAAGACAAACTTGTCGGTTTTAGTTTTTGTATGGATGAAAAAGAGGCTTATTATGTGCCGTTTGAACACTTTTATTTAGGTGTGCCCAAGCAGATAAGCAAAGATGATGTCAAAGAGGCGATGCGAAAAATATTTGAACATAGAGTCGTGGGGCATAATATTAAATTTGATCTGCACTTTGTAACACGCTTTTTAGAAGTAGAGAGTCTGCCAATAGAATCAGATAGTATGATACTTGCCTGGCTTATCAATCCTGAGAGTGCACTCTCTTTGGATAAGCTTGCAAAAGCTCTTCTTAACCATGAAATGATAGCCTTTAAAGATACGGTCAAAAAAGGGGAGAACTTTGCTTCTGTAGAGCTTGAAGATGCCTGTATGTATGCTTCTGAAGATGCGCTCATTACCTACAAGCTTTATAAACTCTTTTTGCATAAACTTGAACTTCAAGATGCAGTGCATCTCATTAAAGAGGCAAAAGAGGTTGAGATTCCTTTTATATCGACATTGCTTTGTATGGAACGACGTGGCATACGAGTCGATGTGAACTTTTTGGAGGACTTTTTGGTTGAGGTAAAGGCTACTTTGGAGAGTCTTACAAAAAGTATTTATGCTTTAGCCGGTACAGAGTTTAATATCAATTCGACAAAACAGCTTGGTGTTGTACTTTTTGAGACACTTGGTCTTCCGGTCGGAAAAAAGACAAAGACTGGTTACTCAACGGATGAGAAAGTCCTCAGCTCTTTAAAAGAGAAACATGAGATTATCCCTAAGCTTTTGGAGTACCGTGAGGTTTATAAGCTTTATTCGACCTATATTGACCCACTCTTAAAACTTGCCTTTGAAGATGAAGGGCATAGAATTCATACCTCTTTTGTGCAAACCGGAACAGCAACAGGGCGTTTGAGCTCCAAAAATCCAAATTTGCAAAACATTCCGACACGGACACCACTTGGTGCAAAGATTCGTGAAGCTTTTGTTGCAGGAGAGGGAAAAAAACTTATTGGTATTGATTATTCTCAGATTGAGTTGCGTCTTTTGGCTCATTTCTCACAAGATCCTGTGCTTGTTGATGCCTTTGAGCATGATAAAGATATTCACCTTCAGACTGCTATCATTCTTTTTGGTGCAGAGGAAGCAAAAGCAAAAAGAAATATTGCAAAAACAGTGAACTTTGGACTACTTTATGGAATGGGACAAAAGAAACTTTCTGACACTTTGGGCATTACGACAAAAGAGGCGAAGGCTATCATTGAGAAGTATTTTGAATCTTTTCCGACTGTAAAGCAATACTTCCGCTCAATTGTTGATAGCTCAAAAGAGAAAGGCTATGTCGAGACACTTCTTAAACGCCGTAGATATTTTGACTATGAACGCGCTACACCTATGTATAGAGCAGCATATGAGAGAGAGTCGGTAAATACTGTTTTTCAGGGGAGTGCAGCAGATCTTATTAAGCTCTCTATGAATAAAATTCATAATGTGATTGAAGAAGAAAAATTACCGGCAACAATGCTGCTACAGATTCACGATGAGCTTATTTTTGAAGTAGATGCAATGCAGGCAGATGTTCTTGGAGATAGGTTTAGAACGATTATGGAGGGGATTATGCAGCTTCATATTCCTTTAAAAGCCTCTCTGAATATAGGTTTAAATTGGAGTGAGTTAAAGTAACTTACTCTTTTTTAGTGACTTTGTAGATAAAGCTAAAGACCTCTGCAACCGCTTTATACATCTCTGTTGGTACTTCTTTGTCCAGTTCGACTTTGGAGAGCAGTTCTACTAAATCTTCATCTTTTTGAATCGGTATATCATGTGACTTTGCAAGTTCAATAATCTTTTGTGCCGTTTTCCCTTTTCCTTTTGCTGTAATCTTTGGTGCTTGGTCTCTGTTCTTGTCATATTTGAGTGCAACTGCTTCTTTGTTTTTCATGCTTTTACCTCAAAACCAAGTTGTAACTCTTCTTCATTGGCATATGCTGTTGTGTTTTCGTTGCTGCTTTTAATAAAACGAATATCTTTGGGATGTATGCCTGCGTGAAAAAGTTTCTCTTTGAGTTGTGTGATATTACTTTTCATTTTTGTTTCTAACTCATTTGATTCGCACTCTATATTGATATTGAGTTGATTTTTTTCAAACATACCAAGGCGTAGTTTTAAAAAACCATACTCTTTTAAGTGTAGTTCTATATCGCAAAAGAATTTTTTATCTTTTGCAGATTTTAGTGTAATGTTTCCATCTTCTAAAGCATCAAAAGAGTATGGTAGATAGATAGCTGAAGCGTTTGAAAGGTGGGAGAGGAGTTGATAGTAATCAATTTGCAATGAGAGTTTGTCAAGCTGTTTGAGAAGTTCTGTTTTGTTTAGATGAGTGCTACTGTTTAACTCCTCAATGCTTTTTTTGACGACAGCTTTAATATCATCATTGAAAAGCTCTTGTATCTTTGTACTCTCAAGAAGTTTGTCAGCTTTACTAAAGTGTTGAAGATGGCGGTGTATCTCTTTTGTCTCTTTTGTAAAGAGCGGATCTTTTGGGTACTGTGTTTTATCAAAGTGTGAGAGCATCTGTTTATCAAGTTTTTCTACAATTGTTGTTACCTTGCTGCTAAGTTGCGTGAGTCCCGCTTTATTCTCTTTGGGTGTTGTAAAGAGTTCACTTGCTAAAACTGTTTTTATATCTACTAGAAGAGTTTTTATTGCAGGTATTTTTGAGCTTTGCAATTGCTTTGCGAGTTCTTGTAGTTGTGTTTGCAGATCTCGTTTTGGCGTTGTGAAGTTTTTTAGTTTTGACTCTAAAAATACTCCTGAGTTTTCAAGTCTGTTTTTGAGTGCTTTTTCTGTGATAATGCTTGTTTGAGTCAGTGTTGCTGCAGTAACTTTTTGAAGCTTTTGTAATGTAGGTGGCAGTGGTTCTTCTTGTCTGTTTGTTGCAGATCTTTGGAGTGTTTGTGCCAACTCTTTGAGGCTTGTTGTGACATTGCCAAGAGATTTGAGCGTAGGGCTGTTTTTAAGCAGTTGCAGCAGTGCTCTGTTTTGGGTTTTATCTTGTGGATTGTTTTTTAAGAGTGATTCTAAAACTGATCCCAAATCTTTTGTTTTTCCAAGGGTAGCCAAATCTTTAGGTGCAATATCTTTGAGTACCTCACGCAAAGCTTTATTGGTATTTGTTAGAATAATATTTAAAGTTTTGTTACTTGAAGCTTTTATATCTATCATAATAGGCTAAGTATAGCATTTTTTTTGTATAATTCTCAAAAAAAACAAGGGTGCTTTATGGATAGTAAAATAACAAAAGTATTAGATATCTGGCATAAACATTTTGCAGATGAGGCAAATCAATATTCTGAGTTTGAGCCTTCGGATGTTGAGTATTTTGTAGGGTGTATGCTCTATAACCATTTTGCTTTTTCAAAAGCACATCATAATCTCAAAACGATGGATCTTAGTTATGACTTTTTATCTTCATGTGGGGATGAGTATGAGGTAATTCAAGAGATGATTAACTCCATAGAGTTTGAGAGTGAAGAGGAGGGTTTAGCGTATCTTCAAAACTATATTCAAGAGGCAAAAGCAAAATATGCAAAGCCAGAATTGTATCTCTTAGAGAGACTTGAGTATCATCTTGCTGCTATGGCTGAGCGTTATGAAAAAAATGTGGATGTTATGCATATTGACTTTGCAAATCCACTCATGAAGAGATAGAGATGACGAAGTATCTCATTACCTCCCGTGAACATTATACAGACACACCTGCAGTTTTTCGTTCTATCTTGCAAGAGAGCCTTAAAAAACATCTACCTGATTTTGCACTCTATAGAGATAAACAAAATCCTCACTATGCAACTCAGGCAGATCATTTTTTAGATGTTTGTAAAAACTTCCATGGACTCAAAGCTTTTTTACATCAAGATTATAAATTGGCTGCAAAACTTGGAGCAGATGGCGTGCATTTAACATCAGTGCAGTTTGATGATATACCTCACGCAAAAGAGTTAGGCTTGGAAGTTATTATCTCTACGCATACTCATGATGAGATCTATATCGCCGAAGCGATGGGTGCTGATTATGTGACTTATTCACCAATTTTTATAACACCAAATAAGGGCGAACCTAAAGGTGTAGAAAATTTGAAAGAGATAGTAGCAATGACAGATATTGCAATATTTGCACTTGGTGGGATAATAAGCAAAAAAGAGGTTGAAGCACTGCGTGAGAGTGGTGTTTTTGGGTTCGCTTCTATACGTTATTTTGAGTAAAAGTATCTCTTTTGTTGTTTTGGTAAAAAGTTATTGAAGTAGTTTTCCTGCAAGATAACCGCTTGCAAAACTCCATTGCAGGTTATATCCTCCGCATGGACCATCAAGGTTCATAACTTCTCCGCAGAAGTAAAGTCCGTCAATTAACTTACTTTGCATTGTTTTTGGGTTTATCTCTTTGAGGCTGATGCCACCTCTGGTAATCATTGCCATTTTAAATCCGTCATGTCCTGTAATGCTCAGTGGCGTCCATGCAAGTAAAGAGATGAGTTTGTCACGTTTTTTACCTTCAAGCTTTTTATATTTTTCATCAGGATCGACTTTTGCAAGTTTGCACAGCTCACGTGAGAGTGCTTCAGGAAGAAGTGTTTTTAGCAGGTGTAAAACAGTTTTTATATCCTCACGCAGGAGCTCTTTTTTAAAATGCTGACGAATCTGCTCTTCATTTTTCCCTTTTGTAAGATTAAGAAGCAGAGGAACTTCACCATATTTTTTTAAAAGTGGTGTTACTTCTCTTGCAAAGTCAAGTACGACAGGACCACGAATACCTGTTTTTGTAAAGATAAGATCTCCTTTGGCACGTAGTTTTTTATGTTTTTTGATATTGACGCGAAGTTCGACTTTTGCAATGGTATCTGCACGGCAGTTTTCTACCCACTTCTCTTTTGTTTTGAGTGGCATCATCGCAGGGCTGAGTTGTGTTATTTTATGTCCAAGTTCACTTGCTAAGTTATATCCATCACCCTCTGCTCCTAGCATTGGGTAGCCCAGTCCACCTGTAGCAACGATGACATTTGGAGTTAGAAAAGTTTGCGACTCTGTTTTAACACCATCAATATGTCTGCCGGTTGAGAGAAGGCGTGTTACTTTTTGATTGCACTGTATCTCTATACCGAGATGCTTCATCTCTTTTTTAAGCCCTTCAATGATAGTTGCTGATGAGTGGGAGGTTGGAAAGATTCGAAAGCCGTCAGGTGCATGTGTCTCTATGCCAATCTCTTGTAAGAAAGTAATGAGTTTTTTATGGTCAAAAGCTTGCAAGGCATCTTGCATAAAGCGTCCATCTTTGCCAAATCGTTCCATAAATTCTTCATTTGAGAGTGTGTTTGTCAAGTTACAGCGCCCACCACCGGTAGCTTTGAGCTTTGCTGCTATTTGGGAGAGTTTTTCAAGAAGCAGTACTTTTTTGCCTTCTCTTGCTGCAACAATGGCCGCAATAATTCCGGCTGCTCCAGCACCAATGACAATAAGATCAAATGAGTTTTTCTTTATCATAAAGAAATTTTACTATAATTGCA
>CAZGSK010000008.1:0-18790 GCA_964528435.1 uncultured Sulfurimonas sp.
GTTTTGAACCAAGTGAAGATTTTACACAAGAGAAGAAGTATATTCTCTCAATGTTTCCTTTCCCTAGTGGAAGATTACATATGGGGCATGTAAGAAACTACTCAATCTCTGATGCATTTGCTCGTTATCATAGACAGCAGGGTAAAAATGTACTGCACCCTATTGGATTTGATAGTTTTGGTATGCCGGCTGAGAATGCTGCTATTAAAAATGGCTCTCACCCAAAATCCTGGACATATGACAATATTGACTATATGAAAAATGAGTTTTACTCTTTAGGTTTTTCATTCTCACGCAAGCGTGAATTTGCAACAAGTGATGAACTTTATACAAAGTTCGAGCAGGGTTTTATCATAGATATGTACAATGCAGGGCTTCTTTACCGTGAAAAAGGGATGCTAAATTGGTGTCCGCATGATCAGACAGTGCTTGCAAATGAGCAGGTGATTGACGGATGTTGTTGGCGTTGTGATACACCTATTGTTAAAAAAGATATGAATCAGTACTACTTTAAGATTACAAAGTATGCAGATGAACTTTTAGCAGATCTCAAAAAACTAGAGGGTGGTTGGCCAAAACAGGTACTTACTATGCAGGAGAACTGGATAGGAAAATCAAACGGTTTGGCATTTGATCTCTACTTCGATGAGCCAAGCAAAGCAAAACTCAATAGTACTTTTGAGAGTTTTGATGTCTTTACAACACGTCCTGATACTATCTATGGTGTAAGCTATACAGCGCTTGCACCTGAACATACTATTGTTACTTATATGATAGAGAACAATTTGTTAGATGAGAATACAGTTGCACAAATCAATGCAATGAAAAATGCCTCTTCTATTGATCGTCAAAAAGAGAAGTCTGGTTTGCCACTGGGTCTGAGTGTTGTGCATCCTCTAACAGGCAAAACAATTCCGGTTTGGATTGCAAACTTTGTACTGATGGATTATGGAAGCGGAGCGGTAATGGCAGTTCCAGCTCATGATGAGCGTGATTATGATTTTGCTAAAAAGTATGATTTAGAGATTAATCCTGTAATTGAGCCATATGAGGGTGAGCATGATTTTTCTAAAAGTGCTTTTACTGAGATTGGTAAGCTTGTAAATTCTGCTGAGTTTGACGGGATGAACTCTAAAGAGGCACAGGCTAAAATCATTGAGCTGTTTGAAGCTAAAAAACTTGGTAAAAAGACAACGAACTATAAACTTAAAGATTGGGGAGTGAGTCGTCAACGTTACTG
Source organism: uncultured Sulfurimonas sp. (assembly GCA_964528435.1). Classification (GTDB taxonomy): domain Bacteria; phylum Campylobacterota; class Campylobacteria; order Campylobacterales; family Sulfurimonadaceae; genus Sulfurimonas. The sequence goes on from CAZGSK010000008.1 coordinate 1,241, forward strand.
GGGTGCTCCTATTCCTTTTGTGCATTGTGATAAATGTGGTCTTGTTATGGAGAAAAAAGAGAACCTCCCAATTGCTCTTCCTGAAGATATTGAGATAACAGGTGAAGGAAATCCACTTGAGAAACACCCGACTTGGAAACATTGTAAATGTCCTGAGTGCGGCGGCGATGCTCTGCGTGAGACAGATACAATGGATACTTTTGTAGAGTCTAGCTGGTACTTCTTACGTTTTTGTGCATCACCGCAAAACTGGGAGAATGAGGCATTCTCAAAAGAGCAGATAAAATATTGGATGGGTGTTGATCACTACATTGGCGGGATTGAACATGCCGTGCTTCACCTGCTCTATGCACGTTTCTTTACAAAAGTTTTTCGTGATTTAGGCTACTTGGAGTTTGATGAGCCGTTTGATAGACTCCTCACGCAGGGAATGGTGCTTAAAGATGGGGCGAAAATGTCCAAATCAAAAGGTAATACTGTTGATCCTGATGCAATTATTGAGAAGTACGGTGCAGATACTGCGCGTCTTTTTATTCTTTTTGCTGCACCACCGACACAGGAGCTAGAGTGGAATGACAGTGCTGTTGAGGGAGCTTACAGATTTATAAAACGTTTTTATGAGAGAAGTTCACATGTAGTTGCGTGTGAGCAAAAGCCAGAGATAGATCATGCAACACTTTCAAAAGAGGAAAAATTTGCTCGTAAAAAGGTTTATGAAGCCTTGAAACGTGCTGAAGAGGTCTATAACGAACGTTATACATTTAACACAATGATTGCAGGTGTTATGGAAGCGATGAATGCGCTTAATGCTCAAAGCAATGCTGATGTATGGAGTGAAGCTTACTGGATATTAACTTCTATTATGGAGCCGGTCATCCCTCACGTAGCCTCTGAAATCAGTGAAAAATATTTTAATCTCAAAAATTTTGCTAAGCAAGAGATTATTGAAGAGGTATTTGTAGAAGATAGTATCTCTTTAGGTGTTTCAGTTAATGGGAAAAAACGCGGAGAGATTGAAGTAGCAGCTGATGCTTCTAAAGAGGAGATTATTGAAGCTGCAAAAGCAGAAGTTTTAAAATGGCTTGAGGGTAAAGAGATAGTCAAGAAAATCGTTGTTCCTAAAAAGCTTGTTAATTTGGTTATTAAAGGCTAAATGATGCGACATCTTTTTGTACTTTTTCTTGTCTCTTTTTTACTCTTAGCTGTGAGTGGATGTGGGTATAAACCAAGTGCAAAATATTCACGGCAAGTTGTTGGTGAGAAGATCAGTACAAATGTTGTTATTTCAGCACAAGATCCAGAAAATACTGTGCTTATAAAAGATGCCGTTGATAGAGCGATTCTCAAAGTATTTCATGCCTCTTTGGTGGAGAAAAAATATGCTGATACAGATTTGAGTATCAGTGTATCTGAACCGACATATTCTCCTGTACAGTATAATGCGGATGGGTTTGTAATTACGTATCGTGCTACAATAACAATGCATATTACTCGTAAAACAAAAGATATGAAGAAAAATTACAATGCAGTAGGGACATATGATTTTGCAATTGCTCCTAATGCGGTAATTACAGATCAGGAGAGATTTGATGCTATTAGATACAGTGCACAAAAAGCGATAGCCGCTTTTATAGCTCAGGTTTCAGCAGAAGGTTCACGACAATAGTAGGAGAGAAGAATGACAATACAGACAATTATAAACAATGCGATAAAACGACTCAAAGCAGAGGGAAAACTCTTAACTCCTGATTTTTATGCGGAGGCTTTTTGTAAAGAAGCAGAACGTGCAAAGATGAGTGTTGAAGATTGTAATCATGTTGATAAATTTAAAAATATGCTTGCTAAAGATTTTCAAAAAGATCTCAAAAACTACCGTATCAGAACAATGAATGAATTTGTTCGTTTCCTTATCTCAAAACTCAATCGTACAAACTCTACACAATGTTCTGATACATTAGAAGCACAGACACTTTTATGTAAACGAGCTCTACAAGCCATAACAATACTGCATAACAAAGAGGCTGCTGAGTTGGCTAAGAATAGCATAGATCTGCTTGAGAATGCTCCTATGCCAGATCAGCTTGATAATTTTCGCCAGCGTTGGGTGAATTTTCTTACAACATATGATGATGCTTTTTTGCAAAAACTAAAGAGTCTGGGTGATGTTGATAGCAGTGACTTGCAAAAAACGATTGAAAATTTGCATGCTTTTCAAGCCTCAGATCCTTCTGAAGGTCAAGCTGTTGATCTCAGGAAAGTATCGAAACTTTTGGTTGCCTCTTTTGTGCCTTCTATAGCGTCAAGTGTGAATGATACCATTGCAGAGATTAGTGAGAAGATAAAAAAGAACCCTGCAATTTTAGATGATGAAAATATTGAAAAAGAGATAAAGTCGGCTATATCACTGCGTATTGCACTTGATAAAGAGAGTGTTAAAGAGATGGTTGAGTCTATTGACGGAGTGTTGGACAAACTCTCACTTCGTTTGATAGATATGATAGAGAGTTCAGATAGCTCAAATGCTGAGATACAAGCTATTAAAAAAGAGTTAGAGTTCTATACGGAAGAGTCGGCTGTAAACTTTAAAGTAGCGCATAAAAAACTTTTTACGATTGCTGTGGCGTTAGAAGAGAATACAGAACTTTTAAGTAAAGATCTTAAAGGTCATAATGCAGATGTTGAAAAGCTCAGTAAAAGGGTAAAAAATTTAGAACAGGAACTCAAAGAGGCGAAAAAAGAGTCAAAAGAGGACTTTTTAACAAAACTTTATAATAAACGGGCTCTTGATGAATTTTTAGAGTTAAAAGAGGCGGAGTATCAACGCTATAATCATAACTATGCGATTGTAATGTTTGACTTAGATCACTTTAAAAATGTCAACGACACGTATGGACATGAAGCAGGGGATGCTGTTTTAGCAGCTTTTGCAAAGATACTCAAAAAAGAGGCACGCAGTGTAGATATTGTAGGACGTTTTGGTGGCGAAGAATTCCTTGCACTCCTGAGTGGTACAGATACACAAGGTGGTGTGACTTTTGCAAAAAAAGTTTTAGCACATGTTCAAAAAGCACGCTTTATGTATAAAAAACAGCGTATATCTGTAACATCAAGTGCTGGTGTGAGCGAGCGAGCAAAACATGTCTCTTTGCAAGCGACAATCAACTCTGCAGATGAATATCTCTATATTGCCAAGAAAAACGGGCGTAACAGAGTAGAGTATAAAAAGTAGTGTTACAAGAGTTTTTAGATGCTAAACCTCTCTATTATGATGAGATAGACTATGCACGTATGCCGCGTGTATATCAACGTATAAGAGAGTATTATAAACTTCCAAAAATCATTCATCTAATCGGTACAAATGGCAAAGGGACTACAGGGAGATTTTTAGCAACTGCACTTTATAGGCTTGGCTACAACACCGGACACTATACATCTCCACATATTTTAGAGTTCAATGAAAGAGTCTGGTTTAATGGATGTGATGTCTCAATGGAGATTTTAGAAGCTACACATCAACAGCTTATTACTATTCTTACCCCACAAGAAGCCAAAGCATTGAGCTATTTTGAATATACAACACTTCTTGCTATGCTCTTGTTTAGTCAAAAAAGTGATTTTGTTATACTTGAGGCTGGTCTTGGGGGTGAGTATGATGCCACGGCTGTTTTTGAAAATATTCTCACACTTGTTACACCGATAGATAAAGACCATGAAGCCTTTTTAGGTGAAAGTATTGATGATATTGCACAAACAAAACTCAATGCTATTGAAAAGTGTGCAATTCTTGCAAAACAAAGATATAAAACGGTTTATGATTCTCTAGGGGATTTAAGAGAACAAAAAGGGATAATTTTTTACTCCTATGAAGAACTGCTTGAGAGTGAAGATTATGAAAATATTGCAATTATTGCAAAAGAGGAGAAGCTTGCTCCCTATCTTGTACAAAATCTTTCGCTTGCTATTGCCGCTTTAAAGTACCTAAAGATAAAATATCAAGAAGAAGTTTTTTATAATGCAAGACTCTTTGGAAGATTGAGTTCTCTGGCAAAAAATATTTTAGTCGATGTAGGGCATAATGTACTTGCAGCAGAGTCAATTTTAGAGAGTTTAAAAGGAAAAAAATATATTTTAGTCTATAATAGCTATAAAGATAAAAATTATAAAGAGATATTGTCGATTTTACAACCTATAATTTCAAGAGTTGAACTTATAGATGTCTATAATGCTCGAGTTGAAGAGAGTAGCTTTTTGCAAGAGGCACTTGAGAGTTTAGGTATAGAATATAGTAAATTTACAGAGCTTGATAATAAAGAACACTATTTGGTTTTTGGTTCTTTTAGTGTAGTGGAGGCATTTTTGAAGGTGTATCGTGGATAAGCATTTTACTGTTACGATTCATGATGACAATGGTGTCAAACAGTTTAATCTGCATAAGTTTGTCAAAAAAGCTCTTTTATATGCAGGGCTTTTTTTAGTAACACTAGGACTTATTGCAGTGGCAACAATTTTGTATCTTGATTACAGTGTCGATACTGTGCAGCAAAAAAAAGATGCCATAAAACGTGCGTATGAAGATCTTAAAGCTAAAAATGAGATACTTGATGAAACGATGAAAGCTACTCGCTATTCATTGCTTGTAAAGAAAAAAGAGTTAAATGAGCTCTCCGACTCCTTAGCTGAGATAGAGACACTTATAGGACTTAAACCTATCGAAGATGAGTCGCTGCGTGAGCGGGTGAGTATTGCAAAGCTTAGCTCTTCGCAAAGAGCAACGCTATTGCAGCTTATTCCTAGTGGCTCTCCCATTGAATATCATGGAGTTACAAGTAAATTTGGTTATAGAATACATCCAACACTTCATAAGCGAGAGTTTCATCGTGGAATAGATTTAAGAGCAAAAATGAGAACAGCAGTCTATGCAACAGCAGATGGTATTGTGGAGTGGGCAGGATATCATAAGCGGAGTGGTTTTGGTAATCTTGTTATTTTGACACACAGTTATGGTTTTAAAACATATTTCGGACATTTAAACAAAATTGTGATAAAATCAGGTCAATTTGTTAAAAAGGGAGCGTTGATAGCTTACACTGGAAATTCAGGTTTAAGTAATGGGCCGCATCTACACTATGAGATACGTTTTATTCAACGTCCTTTAAATCCATACTATTTTATAAATTGGACACAAAAAAATTATAATCATATATTTGAGAAGGAGAAAAAAGTACCATGGCAATCTTTAATAATGGCGATGTCGCGACTAAAAATAATTCCACAGATGCAAACACAACAATCATCACAGCTGGCGCAAAAATCACAGGGGAAGTAGAACTTTCGTGTAATCTTTATATTGATGGTGAACTTGATGGGAGTATTAACTCTTCTAAAGAGGTTAATGTCGGGAAAAACGGACGTGTAAAAGGTAATATTGTAACAAACAGACTTATTGTTCAGGGTTATATTGAAGGTAGTATAGAGGCTGACAGAGTAGAGATAAAAGCAGCAGGTCATGTGAATGGGGAGATTACATCAATTGAGCTTGTTATTGAGTCTAAAGGTATTTTTGAAGGTAATTCAATTGTAAAAAATAGTTCTAACCATGCTGTTATAGAAAAAGCAACAGTTCCAAAAAAAGCGTAAACCAGGAATTCAATGTCGCAAGCCGCCTTTTATAACTATTTTAAAAACTCTGATGTAGCGTTAGATATTCTCATTTGTGAGGATATTAAAGAGCTTCATGAGTTAGAAAATGTAGCAAAGTTTTTTAACAAAGATATTATAGCTTTCCCGGATTTTCGTCCTTGTTACGGGGATGATCTTCGCTCTTACAAAGAGGAATTGCATGAACTTTTAGCAGCTCTGCGAGCCTATTATGAAGCAAAGAAAAAACCACTTATAATATCTCCTCTTAAGACACTGCTTTTTCCTCTGCCTAAGCAAGAGTTTCTAGATTCGATAACTTTAGAGTTTGGCTCTGAAATAGATCTGCAAAGTTTTAAAGAGAAGATGCTTTTTTGGGGATATACCTTTGTCGATATGGTTCAGGTTGCCGGTGAAATTTCTCATCGTGGTGATATTATAGATATTTTTGTTCCTTCAAGCAAAAATCCGGTAAGAATTTCTCTGTTTGACACAGAAATAGAGCAGATAAAAGCCTTTGATCTTGATACGCAGCGAACAGTAGGAGAAGAACTTGACAGTGTTGTCATAAGAAGTGCTTTTTTTGCATTGAACGAAGATGCGTTCACAGAGTTAAACAGACGTATAGAGTCAAGTGAATTTGATGCACTCTCACGTGATATAGCATCACTTGGTTTTTGGCATCTTGAAGAGATGGCAGAGAACTTTTTAGAGGGTAAAAAGGTAATGCTCTCACGTAACTTGGATAATGCTTTAATTGATGCCTATGCCATCAATAACCCGCAAATTCCACGTGAATATTTTCATCTTGATATTTTAGAAGAGAATGATCATATTAAAGAGTTGGTGGTTGTAAATGCTGAGCAACTCATTAAAGTACATAAAAATAAGAAAGTTACACTTATCGCTGCTAATAAAGCAACTGTTAAACAGGCTGGTATTTATGATACTACGGGTATAGAGATAGTAGAAGCTCCTTATATCTTAAATATTATTACAGATGATGAACTCATAGTCTCACTCAATAAGCCTGATAAAAAACGCCGTCGTAGAAAAAGTTCTATTTTGCTTGATGATCTGAAAGCAGGTGACTATGTTGTTCATGAAGATTATGGTGTGGGTATTTTTGAAAAAATTGAGCAGACAGAGATATTAGGCGGTGTCAAAGATTTTATTGTTGTTAAATATGTCGGCGATGATAAAATCTTACTTCCTGTTGAAAATCTTGACTATATTGACCGTTATATTGCCGGTGGCGGTAGTGTTCCGGTACTTGACAGGCTTGGAAAAGGGAGCTTTGGAAAACTCAAAGCCAAAGTTCGTAAGCGTCTTTTAGAGATTGCCGGGCAGATTGTAAACACTGCTGCAGCACGAGCACTGATAAAAGCACCAAAGATCTCACTTGCCAAAAAAGAGTTGCGAGATTTTCAGGCTCTTTCAGGATTTGAATACACAGAAGATCAGACACAAGCGGTTAATGAGATTCTCACGCAGATGAGTTCTGGGCATATTATGGACAGGCTCCTTAGCGGTGATGTCGGTTTTGGAAAGACAGAAATTGCACTTAATACTATTTATGCAGCGTATAAATCAGGCTATCAGTCGGCATTTATTGTTCCAACAACACTGCTCTCTGCGCAACATTTCAGAAGTTTGGATGAGCGTTTTTGTGAGCTTGGTATCCGTTATGCAAAACTTGACAGATTTGTCAGTACAAAAGATAAAAATGCTATTATTAAAGGCTTGGCTTCTGGAGAGATAGATTGTGTTGTAGGAACCCATACCCTCTTTGGTTTGGAGTTTAAAAAACTGGGTGTGGTCATCATCGATGAAGAACATAAGTTTGGCGTGAAGCAAAAAGAGAAGATAAAAGAGCTCTATCATAATGTGCATCTGCTCTCTATGAGTGCAACACCAATTCCAAGAAGTCTGAATCAGGCGCTTAGTTCCATTAAGACAATGAGTCAGCTGCTAACAGCTCCAAGTGAGCGTCAAGGGGTGCGTACCTTTGTCAAGGAGTATGATGAAAAACTCATTAAAGAGGTTGTCTTGCGTGAGCTTCGTCGCGGTGGGCAGGTCTTCTATGTGCACAACTCTATTGATCATATGCCTATTAAAATGGGAGAGTTAAAAACACTGCTTCCGGATTTGAGAATTTTGATGCTGCACTCTAAGATTTCCGCTGTTGAGACAGAAAAAGAGTTGTTAAAGTTTGAGGCTGGTGAGTATGATGTAATGATAGCGACGAGCATCATTGAGAGTGGTATTCATATGCCTCGTGTGAATACTATCCTTGTAGATGGAGCAGATAGGTTTGGAATAGCTGACCTGCATCAGTTGCGTGGGCGTGTTGGGCGTGGTCATGTGGAAGGTTTTGCTTACTTTGTGGTGCAAAATAAAGAGGCGCTTACCGATGAAGCAAAAAAACGCCTTTTGGCACTCGAATCTAACTCATTTTTAGGTTCAGGTTCTGTTCTCGCACACCATGATTTAGAGATTCGAGGTGGTGGAAATTTAGTCGGTGATGCACAGAGTGGACATATTAAAAATATAGGCTATTCGCTTTATTTGAGAATGCTTGAAGATGCCATTAAAGAACTGAGTAATACAAAAGAGAGTGAGCGCCTAAAAGTTGATATTAAACTGACTATTTCAGCTTATATCTCTGATGAGGTAGTACAAGAAGACAGACTGCGTTTGGATATTTATCGTCGTTTATCCCAATGTGAAGAGGCTGTTGAAATTTATGAGATAGAAGAAGAGGTAATTGACCGTTTTGGAGAGCTTGATATGCCGACAAAACAGTTTTTTGAGTTGATGGTTATTAAACTTTTGGCACTTAACAAAAAGATAAAATCCATTGGAAATTATGGACAAAATATCACCTTTACCTATCTCAATGACTCTAAAGAGACGATAAAATCACAGAGTAGAGACGATGATGACATCATTAAAGCAACGCTCTCGTATCTGAGAAATAATAAACCAAAGGTAGTTTGATGAAAATAGCGTTTATAGGAGATATTGTAGGGCGTCCAGGAAGAGATATGTTAAAAGCGCACCTTGCCAAGCTTAGGGATCAAGAGAAAATTGATTTTGTAATAGCAAATTATGAAAATGCTTCTCATGGTTTTGGATTGACCGCAAAAAACTGTAATGAACTCTTCTCTTATGGTGTTGATGTGATGACCGGTGGAAATCACTCATGGGATAAAAAAGATATTTTACCTCTCTTTGAAAGCCATGAAATTTTGCGTCCGCATAACTATCCTGAGGGAGTAGCTGGAACAGGATGCAAGGTTTATGATGTAGCAGGTAAAAAGCTGGCAGTACTTAATCTAATGGGACATTATGGTATGCCTTATTCCGATAATGTTTTTCGTTGTGCAGAGCGTAGCATAGTTGCGTTGCGTGAGGATGGTGTGAAAAATATATTTATAGACTTTCACGCAGAGGCTACGAGTGAAAAACGTGGGATGTTAATGCTTTTAGAGGGGCGTGTAAGTGCAATAATTGGAACGCATACGCATGTAAGCAGTGATGATTTTCAAATAGTTGAAGGTACAGCATATTTGAGTGATATTGGACTTACAGGTTGTCGCGATAATGTAATTGGAATGGATAAAAAAGTGCCACTTACTCAATTTTTGACAGGAATGAAAGGGCATTTTGATATTCCAAAAAAGTGTAAAAAGATATTACAAATAGCAATAATGGATATCAGTAATGGAAGTTGTAATGCTGCCTATAAATTAAAAATATTTGATGATACTCGGATTATAAAAACAGATGCATGGATTGAAGAGTAGTTGTTTGGTACATTATTTGCATGTATAAAGATATATCGAAAATGTGTTAATTTTGTGTTATTGTGAAGTTGATTCTATGTTTTTTTATAATAAAACACATATTATCACTAAAAACTCACAATTATTCCGATATAATACAAACTAAAATTTGTAAAAGGGAATTTTGTGCTAAGAAAAGTTATAACTGTTGGTCTGTTTACTTTATTTTATCTACAATCTTTATCAGCTTTAACAATTAAAGAGAGTGTTGTTGAAGTTATGGATACAAATCCAGTTGTTCAAGAACGCTTGCGAAACTATAGGGCAACACGTGAAGATTTAAATGTTGCAAATTCAGAGTATTTACCAAGTGTAGATTTTAGAGCAAGTCTAGGTTATACAAAATCGGGAGTTGTTAAAAATACAAATGCCAGTTGGAATCATGCAGTTCGTGATGAAAACTATGGAAATTATGAATCTTCTTTAGTATTGACACAGAACCTTTTTGATGGTTTTGGCACAACATACAAAGTTTCCTATCAAGAAGCACGCATCTTGGCAGCTGCATACAACTATATAGAAAAAGCAAATGATATTGCTTACAGGATGACAAATGCTTACTTAAATGTACTGCGTGAGTATGAATTGCTGCAAACTGCTCGTGAAAATGTTCAGATTAATGAAGATATATATAAAAAAGTAAAAGATCTCTATGACTCTGGTTTGACAACAGACTCAGAAGTAAAAAAAATAGAATCAGCGCTCTCCCTAGCTCGATCAAATCTTACAGTACAGAAAAACAATACAAGAGATAAAGAGTATAATTTTAGAAGAGTGCTTGGTCGTATGCCTCAGGTTTCACAGATGCAAAAGCCAGATCTTAATATCAGTATGCCAAGTTCTGTTGAGCGTGCTGCAGAGTATGCTATCAACCATAACCCCTCTTTACTGGTAAGTCGCTACAACATTAAAGGTGCACAGGCACTTTGGAAACAGCATCAAAAAGAGTTTTATCCAAAAATTGATTTAGAAGTAACGCAAAATTTTAATGATGTTGAAAAAAGAAACTCTTTTGATCAACCAGATGATAGATTTAAAGCACGTATAGTTCTTTCATATAATCTTTTTAGAGGTTATGCAGACACGGCAACAGTACAAAAAGATGTTAGTAAAATTAATCAAGAAGTAGAGATAAAAAGAGATTTGAAACGCCAGGTTATTGAAGCACTTGATTTGTCTTGGAATGCTTATGAAATGATTGCATTGCAACTTAAAGATCTTCGAGACTATAAAGTTTTTGCAGAGAAGACGTTAGAGCTTTATAAAGAGGAGTATGATCTAGGACGTCGCTCTTTACTTGATCTTCTAACGGCACAAAATGATGTTATCAACTCCCGTGCGCAGATTATTAAGGCAGAGTATGATTATTTGCTTGCAAAATATAGAATACTTGATGCAATGGGACTTTTACCGTTAGCTGTCATAGGAGATACAAAAGAGTTTGATGCACGTGTAAACCTCTATGTAAATGGTGATGCAAATGAGGTGATAGACAGAGTACCTGTTAAATATGATGTTGATAATGATAAAATAGCAGATGATGAAGATCTTTGTGATAATTCACTGTTAGAAAACAATATTATGCCATATGGTTGTGTGAAAATGACAAGAGACAGTGATGGTGACGGTGTCATAAACTCAAAAGATCAATGTCAAAATACACCAAAAAATGCAAAAGTATCGCCGGATGGTTGTGCTATTGATGTCGATATGGACGGCGTAAAAGATTATAAAGACAAGTGCCCAAATACACCGCTTGGATACAATGTAAATGAAGACGGCTGTGCAATTTCGCTTAATCTTGGGGTAAACTTTGCTTATTACAGTGACACAATAGATAAGAATTCTTATGCAAATATTGAGAAGTTTGTAGAGTTTGTCAAGAAAAACAAACAGTACAAGATTCACATCATAGGGCATACAAGCTCACGTGGTGATGCAACGCTTAATAAAAAACTCTCCAAAAAAAGAGCAGAATCTGTAAAGCATGCACTTGTCAAACTTGGTATAGCAGCAGATAGAATTACAACAGAAGGTCGTGGGGAGGAAGAACCAATCGCTGACAATAATACAGCAGAGGGAAGATATATCAATCGTAGAGTTGAAGTAGAGTTGACTCTCGAAGATTGGAGATAACAAGATGAAAAATCTTTTAAAACTTTTTTTGATGCTCGCTATCGCCACAGTGTTAAATGCTTCTATAAAGCAAGAACTGGAAAACAGGTTTTATGAGGATGATTTTGAAGAGATCATTCGTTTTGATATGTTGCACTTTACTACTGAAAACACTCTAGATGAAAAGTCTCAAAAAACACTCAAAGCTGCAGTTGAAAAGATCAAAGAACTTGATAACTCATATAGCTTGAAAGTAACGCTTGTTGGACATGTTTATAAGGAAAGTGATTACTATCCGGCAAAGATAAAAAACAATCTAGCATACACAGATGATATCGCTAGCAGTGATGATAATCAAACAAAAGCTTACCTTGAAAATGTAAAAAAGCAGCTACTTGATAATGATGTAGATAAGAAGATACTCTTTTTGTACACAAAAAGAGGAAAAGTATTGGGATATACTGATGAAACACAAGAGAGTGCTAACCTTTCAAATCGTGTAATGTTAAGTATTTATGTGCTTAAGCCTGAAGATATTGACAGTGATAAAGATGGTGTTTTTGATAGATATGATAGATGTATAGGAACTCCAAGAGGTTCTAAAGTAGATAAGAACGGATGTCCAGTTGATAGTGACCATGATGGAGTACTAGATTATAAAGACAAGTGTCCAGATACACCTCCTGAAGGGGTGAGTGTAGATGCTCATGGCTGCCCACTTGACAGTGATCATGATGGAATAGTAGACTATAAAGATAAATGTGAGAATACTCCAACTGGAGTGAATGTCGATCCACATGGGTGTCCACTAAAACAGACACTAAAATTATATTTTAAAAGTTCCTCTGATAAAATACTGAAAAATTCCTATGGTGAAGTCAAAAGATTTGCAAACTTTTTGAAAAAAAATCCAGGATATAAAGTTAAAATTATAGGGCATACTGACAGTATAGGAAAAGCAGTGACAAATATGGCCCTCTCTATTAAAAGAGCTGAGGCGGTAAAAGCGGCTTTAGTTGCTGAAGGTATTGATGCATCAAGAATTGTGGCAACCGGTCGAGGTGAGCTTGATCCTATTGAGTCAAACAGAACAAAAGAGGGGCGAAAGGTAAATCGCCGTATTGAGATAAAATTATTTCATTAAAAGTTTAGGAAGAGAATGAACGAACATAAGATATCGGTACATGAAGATATACTCTTAGACACTTTTGTCCTTTTTACTAAACTATTTCATAAACCCTTTAGTAAGGAAGCCCTTTTAGCGGGTCTTCCTATTCATGACTCTCAAAAACTTTTCTCAAAAGATAGTTCCAAATCACTGTTTTCCCGTGTAGCAGCAAGAGCAGGGCTGAAATCAACACTGATTAAACGCTCCATTGAAGATATGCTCTCACTGCATCTTCCTGCAATTTTACTTCTTAGTAATGATAATGCTTGTATCTTAGAGAAGTTTAATGATGATAAAACGCAGGCAAAAATCATCTACCCTGAAGGAGATGGTTTAGAGCAGTGGGTAAGTGTACATGACTTGGAAAATGAGTATCTTGGCTTTGCTTACATTCTAAAAAAAGAGTTTGAGTATGATAAAAAAAGTTCTCGCACTCTCCAACTTAAACAAAAACATTGGTTCTGGTCCACACTTAAACTCTCTATTCCAATCTATCGTGATGTATTAATTGCTTCATTTTTAATTAATCTTTTTGTTTTGGCAACACCGCTTTTTACGATGAATGTGTATGACAGAGTCATTCCAAACAATGCAGAAGAGACGTTGATGGTCTTTACGATAGGGATAGTCCTTGTCTATATTTTAGACTTCTTTTTAAAGTTCACTCGGGCATATCTACTTGAGTTAGCAGGTAAAAAGAGTGATATAATTATGTCCTCTATTATTTTTGAGAAGGTATTAGATCTCAAAATGGCAGAGCACCCTCCATCAGTTGGTTCTTTTGCAAACAATCTTAAAGATTTTGAATCTGTACGATCATTTTTTACAACAGCGACTATGACAGCTGTTATAGATCTGCCGTTTGCCATTATTTTTCTTGCTGTTATCTATTATATTGGTGGATTGTTGGTTTTCGTGCCAATTACAACAATATTTTTAATTTTGATCTACTCATTTGTGATTAGAAAACCACTTCAAGAGAGCATAGAGGCATCGCATGAGGCAAGTGCAAAGAAAAATGGTATTTTGATCGAGACTTTGCAAAATATTGAGACTGTAAAAACAATGCGAATGCATGGGAAAAAGCAGTGGGAGTGGGAAGAATCAACAGGTGAGATTGCAGAAAAAAATCTAAAGTCTCGTCTTCTGTCATCATCTATTCCAAATGTTACCAATCTTTTTATTCAGCTCAATACTGTTTTTGTCGTTGTCTTTGGAGTCTATCTTATTAAAGAGTTTGAACTTACGATGGGTGGGCTTATTGCTATTGTTATTTTAACTTCAAGAACAGTTGCGCCAATTGGACAGGCTGCGGCACTTATTTCAAATTATTCTGATGCAAAAACAGCATATGACACACTCAATGAAATCATCTCGCGTGAGGTTGAACGTCCTGCTGGAAAAGAGTTTGTAGAACGTCCAAAATTTAGAGGAAAGATAGAGTTTAAAGATGTCTGTTTTAACTATCCGGGTACTGAAGTTCCGGCACTTATAAATGTGAGTTTTGTCATAGAGCCAGGAGAAAAAGTAGCTATTATTGGTCGAATTGGTTCTGGTAAAAGTACGATTGCAAAGCTTATTTTGAAACTTTATGAGCCGACAAGCGGTAAGATTTTAATTGACGATATTGATATTACACAGATCGATCCGGCAGATTTGCGTAGATTTATCTCTTATGTTCCACAAGATGTGCATCTTTTTAAAGGTACAATAAAAGAGAATATTGTCTCTTCCGAACAATATCCTGATGTTGGAGATATAATCTATGCGGCTCAGGTAAGTGGCGTGGAAGAGTTTGTAAAAACACATCCGCTTGGATATGATATGCCAATCGGTGAGCGTGGAGCAGGACTCTCAGGTGGACAGCGTCAAAGTGTTGGTGTGGCTCGTGCATTGATGCAAGATAGCTCAATCATGATTATGGATGAACCGACAAATGCAATGGATCAAACAACAGAGAAGCGTCTGATGGATAAACTTAAAGTAGAGCTCAAAGAGCAAACACTTGTTATTATTACCCAAAAACTGACACTTCTTGATATGGTTGATAGAGTAATAGTGATGCATAATTCTCAAGTATTGCTTGATGATAAAAAAGATGTAGTTGTTAAGCAGCTAAGTGGAGCTTCCAATGGCTAAAAAAGAGATAAAAAAGAGCCTCTCAAAGCGTGACTATGAATTTATGCACTCTTTGAGTGCTGCTGTACTTGAAGCCGCTCCCACGCGTTTACGAATAGTGCTCTATTTTTGGCTTGCAGCAATTATTATTTTTTTGACATGGGCAAATTTTGCTTACATAGATGAGATAGCAAGAGGTCAAGGTGAAGTTATTCCAAGTGGTGAGAATCAGATGATTCAAAACTTAGAAGGTGGGATTGTCGAAGAGATTTTAGTTCAAGAGGGTGACCCTGTTGAAAAAGGACAGATACTTTTAAAAATTGACAATCAAAAATCAGTTTCCTCATATAGTTCAAATGAGATTAAGGCTGATGCACTGCAGGCTCAAATACTGCGTCTCAAAGCTGAATCTACAGGAAAAGATTTTGTTGTTCCTGCTGATTTACAAGAGAGGCTTGCGCAGTTTATAGATAATGAAAAAAGTCTTCATAATACTAATAAACAGCAATTAAATTCAAAACTTAATGCTTTGCGTGAGAAGTTAGCACAAAAGAAACAAGAACTTGCAGAGGCATACTCCCAACGTGATCACTTAGAGTCTTCTTACTCAATGATTTCACGTGAGGTTCGTATGACAAAACCGATGGTCGCAAAAGGTGTGCGCTCAAAAATAGACTTTTTAAAGTTACAGCGTGAGGCCAATGAAATAGCATCGAAGTATGACGCAGCAAAAAAATCCATACCAAGATTAAAATCAGCAATCAAAGAGGTACAGAGTAATATCAAAGAGACAAAATTGAATTTTCAAAGTGAAGCAAAAGCTAAACTCAATGAAGCAGTTGCAGAGTTCAGAGGCTTGCAAGCAACGTCAACAGCTTTGGAAGATCAGGTAACTCGAACAATTGTCAAGTCTCCTATGAAAGGAATTGTTCAAAAGCTTTATGTTCATACTATTGGTGGTGTCATCAAACCTGGTCAAGATATTATGGAAATAGTTCCAAGTGATGAAACACTGCTTGTTCAAGTAAAAATAAAGCCAAAAGATATTGCATTTATTTATCAGGGACAGCGTGCTATCGTAAAATTTACTGCTTATGATTTTTCTATATATGGCGGACTTGAAGGAAAAGTTGTGCTTATCTCACCTGATAGTATTAAAGATGAAGAGGGTAATGTTTTTTATGAAGTGCGTATTAAAACAGATAAAAACTATATAGGCAGACATGGAAAAAAACTAAAAATTATTCCAGGAATGACGACAAGTGTAGATATTATTACAGGACAAAAAACTGTACTTGATTATATCTTAAAGCCAATTCTCAAAACAAAACAGTACACATTTACGGAGCGCTAAGTTGATACCAATAATTCTTTATAGTGATGATATTAATCTTTTAACACATTGGGAAAAAGCTCTTGAAAATAAATCTTATAAAAGTGTAGATGATCTGGAACAATTAGAAGATATACACGATTCTATAATTATCATCAATTATGAATCATGTAAAAGAGATTGTGAAAATTTTTTAAAATTATCTCGTCAAAGAGGCAATCGTGTTCTTTTGCTTGATAGAGTTCCAGAGTTAAACAGAGCAAAAAGAGTACTGAAGTTTGGTGCTTTTGGATATGGTAATGCTTTGATGCGATCGCACTTTATACTCTCTGCGCTTGATGCTTTGCGTGAGGGTATGATATGGCTCTATCCTGAACTTACATCTCAACTCATCTTAGAACTTCCAGAGAGTGAAGAGAAAACCAATGATGCCTTGTTACAAAAGTTAACATCACGAGAAAAAGAGGTTGCCATGCTACTTAAAGAGGGGCTGACCTATAATGAGATTGCGCAAAGACTTGATATTGCAGCAAGAACTGTAAAAGCCCACGCACAGGCGATTTATCATAAGCTTGATGTAAAAGACAGACTCGGTCTTGCACTTCTTTTAAAATAACTTTCTTCCTTCATTTTCCATACTGTCCCTAGGGACAATACCATTTATTCTAAATTTTCTTTATAATCTAACAAAATAGGAAATTGTCTATATCTTAGGAGAGAAAAAATGAAAACAATTATTGGAACAGTTAAAGAACTCAGTGGGAAATTTTATGCAAAAGATGAACACGGAGACATTATAGAACTTCATGTTGGTGATAAAATAAGTAAAGATATGCTTGTTTTTGGTGCAGATGACAACACTCCAAAAGCACATATCAAAATAGGTATGATGAACTTAGAACAAGCATTAGAACTAACAGGACTTGAAAAGCAAGTATTTGACCTCTCTCTTATCGAAGATAACAACCTAGATGAATTTATCTCTCCAAAAAATATAGACAAAGCAATAGAAAAAACAGGTGTATATGCCGAAGATGATGCGACAGACAAAGAAAAAGAGGGAAGCATCGATGATGAAACTGCAGCAGGAAGTGAAGCAGTAGTAGGACACCTCCAAGAAGATAATTTCGTAGCACGTGACAATGGTTTTGTAGATGTACAAAGTGATCTACGAGATGCACAATTTAATTCTCCTGATAATGGAGTGGATATAGATGGAACGCCTGTTCTTTTGGCAAGTGAAGAAAATATTGATTTTGCAATAGGTAATCCAATTAGTGATGCTAATGAAAACATCGCAACTGATGAAGATACAACAGCGACTGGTAATG
>CAZGSK010000008.1:18890-27204 GCA_964528435.1 uncultured Sulfurimonas sp.
AACGACAGCAGCGACACAGATACATCAACGCTTGATATCACAGTCAATGCTGTAACAGATGCAATCAGTGATGCTAATGAAAACATCGCAACTGATGAAGATACAACAGCGACTGGTAATGTTATGGATAACCTTACAGATAGCGACAGCGACAGCCACTCTGTAACTGAGTTTGAAGTCAATGGTACAACATACAGTGCTGGTGAGACTGCAAACTTAAGCGAGGGTGATCTTACTATCAACGCTGATGGTAGCTATACATTTGTACCAGCTGCAAACTACAACGGAGATGTTCCAACTGCAACCTATACAGTTGTAGATAACAACGACAGCAGCGACACAGATACATCAACGCTTGATATCACAGTCAATGCTGTAAATGATTTACCTACAACTTCAAATTCAGAAATTACAATGAATGAAGATACAACATATACATATAAACTATCTGATTTTAATTTCTCTGATGTTGATGGAGATTCTATTTCAAAAGTTCGTGTAGATACGTTACCTGTTCTTGGAGTTTTATTATTTAATGGGGTTGTTGTATCAGCTGGAGATGAAATTAGTGCTAGTGATATTGATAATGGACTTTTAACATATAAACCAGCAGAGCATGATTCTGGCTCTGATCAGTATGCAGGAGATACTAGAAATGATGGTACTACTGTTGGAAGTGATGGTGTGGGAGACCAAGAAGTTGATTATGCTCAATTTAATTATAGTGTAAGTGATGGAACAAATTGGAGTGCATCATCAGCTACTATGACTATAGATGTGAATGCTGTAGCTGATACTCCAATATTGAGTGCAAATGCATCTTCTATAGAAGAATTTGATATAACGATTGATAATGTAAATGATACTGATAAGGGTTATTTGATAACAGCTTATAAAGCAGATGGCAGTGAATCTACTATATCTACGCATACTAATCCTGATGGATTTGGGGTAGCAGGGAGTGCTTCTGGTGCAGATGCTGAACTTGGATATTCTGATGATTTAGATCTTTCGGAAGCACTAAAAGTGGAACTTGGACAGCTTGTTTCATCTGTTGATGTGTCATTTGCTTGGAAACATTCTCATGGTGACGGTGAAACTGCTAAATTTGAATTTTATAGAGATGGTGTAAAAGTTGGCGAAGGCACTCATAATGGTGGTAGTGATGGAGTTGATCCTGCTATAACTTTATCTCCTGATAATGGGGCGTATTTTGATACAGTAATATTTAGTGCTGTTGGTTCTGGTGATGATTATTTAATACATTCAATAACGTATGATAAAGTAGATATTACAAGTGCAACTATAGATATAGCAGAGGATGATTATGCTGTATTGAATATATCATCCTCTTTGGTTGATACAGATGGCTCAGAAAGTTTAACTCTTGAGGTAAGAGATATTCCAGAGGGTGCGACTATTTCAGATGGTACTCATACATTTACTGCTGATAATACAAGTGCAAGCGTTGATATAACGGGATGGGATATTGATGCATTAAGATTTATATCTCCAAATATTTCGCAAGATACAACATATACATTAAATGTGATTGCAACTGCTACTGAGTATTCAAATGATGATGCAAATTCAACTACTCTTCCGATTACAATAAATGTAAATGCTGCACCTGAAGTTAGTGATTCTGTTGCTAGAGTCTCTGAAGAAGGTCTGGATAATGGTTTAGTAGATGATGATGGTCAAAATAGTGGTGATGATACAACAGATACTGCTATAGTAACTGGCAGTGTGAATATTGTAGATAGCGATAGTGTTACAGTATCTTTGAGTGCACCAACGCAGACAATGACATCAAATGGAAATACAATTGTATGGGATGGTGAAGGTACTCAGTTGCTGACGGGAACTGCAAATGGTGTAGATGTAATGACAATAGAGATAGCTCAAAATGGTGATTATACTGTTACTCTGCTTGCACCAGTTGATCATCCAAATAATTCTGTAGAAGACCTGCTTTCAGTTAATGTTGGTGTAAGTGTTTCTGATGGTGTGAATGATCCTGTTACATCAACACTGACAATTGGCATTGAAGATGATATGGGAGCTGACGGTGATAAGCTTCAAAATATTGTTATTCCTGAACAAAATACAAACTTGATGTTTATTATCGATACATCTGGAAGTATGGGAAGCGATGTTGATGATGGTAATGGTGGTAGTATTGAAAGAATGGAGTTAGCTTTAAAAGCAGTCATTGATACTATTAATTCTTATGATGATATTGGAAATGTTCGAGTTCAACTTGTGACATTTGATTCTGGTGATGATTCAACTCATCAGGCAGAGTGGTTAAGTGCGACGGATGCTTTAGCATTATTGGGTGACGGTTCTTCAGGATCACGTGATGCAGTTTTTGATCCAAATGGTGGTACTGATTATGATCAGGCTCTCTTAGAAGCAAAACTTGGATGGGAAGTTGATGGTAAAATTCCTACATCAGTTGGAGATGTGGCGAATGTTGCTTATTTTCTTTCTGATGGACAGCCTCAAACAGCTGGTGGTAGTGAAGATAGTGAAGGAATTACAGGTGATGAAATTAAAGATTGGACAGATTATGTAACAGCTCAAGGTATTGATGTTTATGCTATAGGAATAGGAAGTGGATTAGATAGTGATGATAGAGAATATCTTGATCCTATAGCTTATGACGGTGTAAACAATGTTGATAGAGATGGAATTTTAGTTACAAATGATGCAGAACTTAGTCAAACACTTCTCTCTACAATCCAAGCACCTGTTACAGGAAGTGTTCTTGGTGATCTTAATAGTAACATTGATGGATTTGGTGCTGATGGCGGTTATTTTGCTTCTATTACTTTAGATAGTGTTACATATACTTATGATGTGACAAATGATACGATTACAGACAGTGATGGAAACACCATCACAGGTCATATTTTAGAAGTAGATACATCACTTAACGGTCACTTGAAACTTGACTTTGTTTCCGGTCAATATGAGTATCAACCTGATATTCATTTAGCTGAAGGCTCAAGTGAAGATGAAGTCTTTACATATGTTGCTCGAGATAATGATGGTGATGAGACAGGTGGTACTATAACACTTCATGTTACACGTGCCGCTCATGAAGTTTCGGTAACAAGTAGCGATGAAGCAGATGTGTATGAGTCTGCTATGAGTAGTGGAACAGATTCTCAAAGTGATGCAGAAGTAGTTAGCGG
This sequence comes from uncultured Sulfurimonas sp., assembly GCA_964528435.1. GTDB lineage: Bacteria > Campylobacterota > Campylobacteria > Campylobacterales > Sulfurimonadaceae > Sulfurimonas. The sequence goes on from CAZGSK010000008.1 coordinate 22,094, forward strand.
TAATCTCTTTGCAAATGATACTGTGGCCAATGGAGCAATGCTTAAAGATGTATATATCGGTGCAGGAACAACAAGTGTAGATGCGGATGGTAACTTTGTTGTAACAACGATAGAAGGAAATACATTAGTTGTCAATAAAGATACGGGTGATTATACATATACACTAAATAATGCTCTCCAGCATACTCAAAGAGATGAACTTGCCAATGATACATTTACCGGAAACAGTAAAGATGGCTGGACATTGAGTCGTGATTTAAATAATAATAATGACAGATTACGAATTGATGGAGATGGTGATACTGCAACAAAAACATTTGATTTTGGAAGTGCCAATGCAGGAAAAACTGTTCTTGTCTCTTTTGATATAGCTACTAATGGAAATTGGGATGATGATCAAACGGATTTTGTGAAATTCTCAAGCAATACAGATGGTGAGTTGATACATGATGCTTATAGTGCTGATGCATCACACTCTTATGTAGATATTCCAGTTACTTTAGATAGTGATGGAAAAGTTACCTTTACTATTACAGCAGACAGTACAACAAATAATGAAGATTTATTTGTTGATAACTTTAAAGTTAGTATGGAAACCCCATTAGATACACTTGATGATAGTTTTACATATGTTATTGAAGATTTAGATGCTACAGAACATACTGCAAATCTTGATATAACTATACATGATGATGCTCCAGTAGCACAAAGTCAAACTACGGACTTGACTATAGAACCAGTGACGACAAATCTAGCAATTATAGTTGATATTTCATCAAGTATGAGTGATGAAGATTTAGCGTTAACAGAAGATGCAATACAGACAATGGTAGATAACTATAGTGCGATGGGTAGTGTCAATGTAAATATTGTACAGTTCTATGGTGATGGGCATTATAATAGTACATGGGTAGACTCAACAAACGATCTTGAAACATTTGATTGGGGTGATGGTGAGAACCACTTTTTGGATAACTCAAAGGGTGGAACAGATATAGAACAGGGCTTACGCTCTATGGTTGAAGATTCATACAGTGGTAATCAACCACAATCTGACCAGGATGTTATGTACTTCTTTGGTGATGGAAATACATATGATGATTATGAAGATGATTTTGAGGCATATTTGCCAACATGGAATAGTTTTGTAACATCAGGTGCAATTGATAAACTCTTTAGTTATAGTGTAAATACAGATAGTGTAGTAGAAGATATTGCAAAAGTTGCAGATAATGAAGAGAATATTGTCTCAGCAGATGCTGTAAATATTGATGATGTTGCTGATTTGGCCGATGCTGTAAGTGAAACTGCCAAACTATATGTTGAAGGAAATTTGACTGAAGATATAAGTGGAAATACTATCATAGAATTTGGTGCAGATGATGGACATATCTCATCTGTTACTATTGGCTCAAATAGTGTTGATTATGATGAAAACAATCCACTTCAAACTGTAACTGGGGAGCATGGAGATTTTGAGATCAATTTTGATACAGGTGCTTTTAGATATATTCCAACAGACAATATTGAGACAACAGAAACAATTAATGCTACAATCGTGGACAATGATGGAGATACCTTAAATACGGTGCTTGTTGATGTAAATGTGCACTATTCTGATGTATTTAATGATACTCTTGATTATGATGGAACAACTGCTGTTGATGGTGGAGCAGGTTATGATACTTTAGTGATTTCTAATGATATTAATTTGGATTTTTCTGATACAAATTTAGCTAATATTGCAAATATTGAAAAAATCGACTTAAACAGTGGTGATCATACACTTGATAATCTATCTTTAGATGATGTTCTTGATATGACAGATTCAAATAATACTTTAGAGATTATTGGGGATGGTGATGGAGATGCTACCATTGAAACAGGAGAAGATAATGTTTCAACAATAGATACCCAAGGATGGAATAAACTCTCAGAAACGCATGATGATACTAATGGTACGACAACATATGAATATTCTAAAGATGGCTCGAGTGATAGTATTACTTTAGTTATTGATGACAATATCAATAATACAGGTTTATAAATACTAAACCTGTTTTTTTGCTACAATTTCATAATGAAGCCTAAAAGGATGGTGAGCAGTGAGTGCAAATATTGTCATAGTTGAAGATGAAGAGGATTTACTGGAACTTTTGGAGTATAACCTTACTAAAGAGGGTTTTGAAACTATTGGTTTTTTAAATACGAAAACTGTAGCGCAGATTCTTGATGAAGAGGAGATAGATCTTCTTATAATGGATAGGAATCTTCCTGGGGTTGAGGGGAGTGAGTTTGTCAGAGAGTTGCGTGAGGATGGTCTTGATGTTCCTGTCATCTTTTTAAGTGCAAAAGATAGAGATGAAGATATTGAAGAGGGGTTTTTGCGAGGTGGTGATGACTACATTACAAAACCTTTTAATATGAAAGAACTCATCTTACGTGTGCGCTCTATTTTAAAAAGAACTTCTAAAAAACATAACGAAGGGAAACTTATATTCCGTGATATGGTGCTTGATAAAAGTACACGTGAGCTCTTGGTTGATGGGAAAAATGTTGAAGTTACCAAGCTTGAGTTTGATCTTCTGGTCGAGTTTATTATGAATAAAAATTCGGTACTTGAACGCGATTACCTTTTAGAAAATGTCTGGGGAGATAGTGAAAATTATCAGTATAAGACAGTCAATGTTGCGATAAATAGACTCAAAGAGAAGATAGACCCTCATAAGAGTAAAGATTACATCCAAACAGTTCGAGGTGTTGGTTACAAGTTGTGTTAAAACTTTTTAAAGATATCTATTTTCATTTTATTGTAAAAGTTATTGCATTGTTTTTTCTGCTTTTTATTTTTACATATATTATTTTACATACTCCATCTATAAATGAAAGTATGCGGTGGTTTTTTGTAGTATTTGCATTTTTAATAACATCTGGAGTTATTGTTTTTATGGCGTACAGACTTCATAAGAAACTTAAAGAAGATATAGATGCCTTAAGTGCTTATCTTAAAAAAATAGATGCAAAAGAGTATGATGCAGAGATAAAAATTATACACTCCATAGATTTTTTAGAGCTCTCTCTTCTGTTGAAAAATCTTGTAAAAAGGCTCTATCAAAAAGAGAAAAAAGCATCAAAAAAATAGCATAATGCAATATTTTTATCTTGTATCTTTATTTTGAGCTATATTTTCATCTACAGGAGGAGTAGATGAAAGATTTTCGTGCAATTATTGAAAGTTTACGAGAGTATGTGGCAAAAGATGGCAGAAAAAAGGTTTATGATAAAGAGATTGCCGCACTGCTTGGCATCTCTCAAGCGCAGTTTGCAACAATAAAAAAGCGCAATACAACACCCTATGTAGAGATACTAGAGTTTTGTAAAAGAGAGGGACTCTCTTGCTGTGAGCTCTTTTTTGATTAGATCTTTGACTGGATAGTTACTTTTTTGGCTTCAAAGAGTTCTATGGCTTTTTCTATCATAGGCTCTTTTGTGATGTCTGTACCATTAACTTCATCTTGAGTGGAAGGCTCATCACAGTTACTGACACAGCTGGCAGCTCCGCCTGCTTCTATCTCTTCAATAGTTGAGGCACTTTGTGCACCCTCTGGTTCGTTAGGTGTATTCTCTGGTGTTTGTTCGTGAACTTCTTCTTGTTTTTCGACTATCTCTTTTGAACAAGCTACACCTTTGATGACAGTCTCAAAACCAAACGTCTCACGCACAAGTTGTTTTATAACGCCATAACCGTGTCGGAGTGCTTTTTTACACTCTTCGTCTGCACAGCTCTCCCACGTAAGTGTATTGTCACCAAAAGAGATGAAGCGAATCTGCTCTTTAAAACACTCTCCTAATGCTGCATTTCTATCCATTATCTTTGCTATGAGTTCTTGAAACAGTTCTATGCTTGGATCTTCTTTTTTCTCTTCTTCTACGACTTGAGGAGTTGGTTCTACAGGGGGAACTCCTTCTTGCTTACTCTCTTGTTGTTGCGCAACTGCGCCATTCATCTCAGGAGTGCTCTCTTGGAGTTTTATCTTTAGTGGCTGTGGCGTTTGTGTTTTTTCTTGCGTGAGGATGTCCGGACGAGGCACATCTTTTTGAAAAGACTCTATCATTTGATCTATTTCACGAATACGTAAGGCTTCAATCATCTTGAAAAATATCATAGAAAGCACAAACGAACCATCGGCATTGATGCTAAAGAGGTACTTTGACTCACTGAGTATTCTAAAAAACCTGTCAAGCACAAGCGTTGAGAAGAGGGCATCTTGGTTGTACATCTTCTCTTTTAAAAAGGCGATGAGCTCATCGACAACCATCTCACTCTCATAATCTTCAAGCACTTTTGTGTACTCGACCAAACGAGCATAATCTTTTGCAAAGACAGCATCAAAAATCTCAGAGATAAACTTCGGATCAACAAGTCCGAGCATATCGGTTACGGTTGCAACATCGACATGGTTTTTTGAGTAGATAATGGCCTGATCGAGCAGCGTGAGCGTATCACGCAGGCTTCCACTTCCGCTTCGTGCCAAGATCTCCAAAGCATCATGCTCATAGCTGATACCCTCAAGGTTTAAGATGTGTGCGAGATGGTCGACTATCTTGTTTGTAGCGATGCTTTTAAAGCGAAAGTGCTGTGTACGGCTTAAAATGGTGGCAGGAAGTTTCAGCGGATCAGTCGTTGCCAAGATAAACTTCACATACTCAGGTGGTTCTTCAAGTGTTTTTAGAAGGGCATTAAAAGCCTCTTTTGTGAGCATATGGACTTCATCGATGATGAAGATTTTATAGCGAGCTGAGGCCGGTTTATATTTTGTCTGCTCAATGAGGTCACGAATGTCATCGATCTTACGAGAAGATGCACCATCCATCTCGATGATGTCCATATGGCGTCCCTCTTTAGCCATGACACAGTTGGAACATTTGTCACAGGGTTGATGGCTCATTCCCTCTTCACAGATTAAAGCTTTTGCAAAGATGCGCGCAGTAGAGGTTTTACCGCTTCCTCGAAGTCCAGAAAAGAGGTATGCGTGAGAGAGACGGTTGGTATCAAGAGCAAGTGAGAGTGTCTGAGCGATGGTCTCTTGACCGATGAGCTCATCAAAATT
>CAZGSK010000009.1:0-26759 GCA_964528435.1 uncultured Sulfurimonas sp.
TGAGCAAGTTGCAAAACTTCATTTCTGAGCTACAGAATTATAACAAGATAGCTATTTTTGGTTATGGCGTAGAGGGAAAATCATTTCACGCCTTTGCAAAAAAATATCTGCCAAATACAGAGATAATTATTGTCGATAAAGCCTACGGCAGTGAAGACGAAAACTATCTCGATGGACTGCGTGAGGCAGAGCTTATTATAAAATCTCCGGGGATTTCACTGTATAATCTTGGTATTTCATATAATGATTATAACTTTACATCTATTACCGAGCTTTTTATCAAACATTTTGGCTCGCAGATTATTGGCGTTACAGGAACAAAAGGCAAAAGTACGCTTGTGACACTCATCGATAGTATGCTCAAAAATGCAGATAAAAAGAGCCTCTTATGTGGCAATATCGGACTGCCTCCCTTAGAGATTATGGAGCAGATAGAGGATGATACTTTTGTTGTGATGGAGCTCTCTTCGCACCAACTCCATCACATCAATTACTCGCCACATGTTGCCATTTTGACAAACCTTTTTGCGGAGCATCTTGACTACTACGAGAGTGAAGATGACTACTATCGCGCGAAGTTCAACATCTTTTTACATCAAAAAGCAGAGGATGTCTTCATCACAAATCTTCCAAATCAAGAGAAGTTTTTTAGCAAAAAGGATCTAAAAGCAACAGATTTTTATAACGTTTACGACAAAAAGTTACAGATTCCTTACACTTTTGATATCAAACAGGGCTACATTCACCACGCTACGCTACAAATTTTAGAGCAGTTGCGTGAGCTGATTGGTATTGATAAAGCCACGTACAAAAAGACGCTGCGTGAGTTTCAGACACTGCCGCACCGCTTGGAGTATGTGGCTTGTGTGAATGGTGTGAGTTATATTAACGACTCTATAGCAACGATTCCTCAAGCGACAATGGAAGCTGTCAAGATATTAAAAAATGTTGATACGCTCATTGTTGGTGGCTATGATAGAGGTGTGAGTTATGATCTATTTGTACGTAATCTTTTAGCGAGTGATGTAGCAAACATTATCTGCTTTTCAGATACAGGTAAGCAAATCTATGAGAAAATAAAAGATAGCAAAGGGGAGAAGGGTGTTTTTTATTTGCATGATCTGCGTGAGAGTGTAGAAAAAGCAAATAAGGTAGCAAAAAATATTGTACTTTTTTCTCCGGCAGCTTCAAGTTTTAACAGTTATAAAAACTTTATAGAACGAGGTGAATCTTTTAAAAATCTCGTAAAAAATTTAAAAGGATAGAAAATGCCATTTATAGAGATAGATGAAGAAGATTTCGATGCAATAATTGAGAGAGAGTTCGCCAAAGGGCACACTGTTATACTAAAATTTGGTTCAACATTTTGTGATGCTTGCCAACTTATGGAGTTTGAGCTTGAAGAGGTTCATGACAGACTTACAAAAATCTCTATTTTAGATATTGACAGTGGTGTGTGTGGGGGATTGGTACAGCGTTTTGAAATTGAGCAGGTTCCGACAACACTTATTTTTAAAGATCCGAAATCTCAGTTACTTTATAAGTCCGGAATTATGTTAGCGGATGATATTGTAGATATTATCTTGCGTGAGCGATAAGAAGAGGCTAACTCTTACTTATCTGCGTTCATACTCTCTAAAAATTCTGCGTTTGTAGCTTTTTTACCCATAGTATTGTAGATAAATTTCAGTGCTTCTATTTCATTGTCTTGTTTATGAAGCATTTGACGGAGAATAAATACTTTTTGAAGTGTTTCTTTGCCAATAAGAAGCTCATCTTTACGAGTACCTGATTTAAGAATGTCAATAGCAGGGAAGATTCTTCTGTCTGCGATTTTTCTATCAAGAACCACTTCCATATTACCAGTTCCCTTAAACTCTTCAAAGATAACTTCATCCATACGGCTTCCTGTATCTACAAGTGCCGTTGCGATGATAGTGAGGCTTCCGCCGTTTTCGATGTTACGTGCTGCACCAAAGAAGCGTTTTGGTTTGTGAAGCGCATTTGCATCAACACCACCAGAGAGCACCTTACCACTTGAAGGTGTTACAGTATTGTAAGCACGAGCAAGACGAGTGATAGAGTCAAGTAAGATAACTACATCACGACCGATCTCAACACGACGTTTTGCTTTTTCAATAACCATCTCAGCCACTTTTACGTGGTTTTTTGCAGGCATATCAAATGTAGAGCTGTAAACTTCACCTTTTACACTACGCTCCATATCTGTTACCTCTTCAGGACGCTCATCAACAAGAAGTACCATTAGATCAACTTCAGCATGATTTGCTGTGATTCCGTGAGCTATCTCTTTGAGCAGTTCTGTTTTACCGCTTCTTGGAGGTGCAACAATAAGTCCACGTTGCCCTTTCCCAATAGGGGAAAAGAGGTCAAGCATACGACCTGTTAATCTCTTCTCTTGGTACTCAAGTTTGAGTTGTTCTTCTGGGTAGAGTGGTGTGAGGTTGTCAAAGAGCGGGCGTTTTTTAGACTCTTCCGGTGGCAAGCTGTTTACCGCTTCTATTTTGATAAGTGCGTAGTAGCGCTCTTGATCTTTTGGAGGACGAACTTGACCGGTTACAACATCTCCGTTACGAAGTGCAAAGCGTTTTATTTGAGTGTTTGATACATAGGCATCATTAATAGACTCATTAAAAGATTTGTCGATTGAGCGGATAAAACCATACCCGTCTTGCATAATCTCTAAAATTCCAGAGAAGAGAATAAAGCCACCCTGTGCAGTTTGTGCCTTTAAAATCTCAAAGATAACATCTTGACGTTTCAGTTCATTTGGATGTTCAACACCAAGCTCTGTCGCCATCTCTACAAGTTCTTGAATGCTCTTTGTGCGAAGCTCTTCTACGCTTGAACCTTTGACTGGAGTATGTGTTCTGTTGTTATTTTTGTTTTTATTGTTATTTTGTTTTGAATTTTTACGCGGTTGTGATGAACTGTTTTCACTCATAAGTATAACTGCCTTAATTTTTTGGGATTTTGAAAGTGGGAAAGGTTATCAAGATTCTCTTTATCTTTTTAATGGTGTAATTTTACAATAAGAGTCGCTCTATTGTCAAGTTTTACTCATTGAGTGTTGAAATAGAGTCAACTATTGTGGAAATTTCTACCTTTGCTTCTGAAAGTGTCTTTTGTGTTCTCTCGGCAAGTTTACGTACTTCATCTGCCACTACGGCAAACCCTCGTCCATGTTCTCCTGCGCGTGCTGCTTCTATGGCAGCATTGAGTGCAAGGAGGTTTGTTTGGTCTGCAATGTCGGCTATCGTATCTACAACCTGATAGATATTTTTACTTTGATCTTGTAAGCCTTGGAGCTTTTCATCGAAGATGAAGTTCTCTTGAGAAATATTTTCTTTATCATTTTGTAGGGTTGTGAGCTCTTTAGTAATCTCTTCTTTTTCTTTTTTCAGGTTTTGGAGTTTTTCTTCTAGTGCTTTTTTTTGCTCTTTTTGTTCAGACTGTAAGCTTTCTAGTTCTTCTAGAAGTGCTCTGTTTTTCTCTTCCAAAGCACTTTTTTCATACTTGATCTCATCTTTTTCTTTTTTAAGAAGCTCTTTTTCTTCTTGTGCACGCTCTTGAGCGAAATGAAGCTGCTGTTGAAGTTGTTTATTTTCTTCTTCTACTTCGTCTGAAGATACTGCTGTGCCTCTAAACGCTGGTGTCGTCTCTTTTTTTCTAAAAAGTATAAAGCCTATGAATATACCGATAATGAGTGTAATAAAAGAACTTATAGCGCTTATTAGATAGGAGTTTTTTGTAACTATTTTATCTTTGTATATGATTTTGTCTTGATAAACAATTTTGTCTTTATATATGATTTGCGGTTTTGGTGTTGTTTTCTTTGTTTGAGCTTGAATGAGCTGCTGTGCCTCTTGATTCATTTGAAGATAGAGCTCTTTAATCTCTTGAAGTTTTTTTGTGTCAAGATTTTTGTTCTCTGTTAGTTGATCAAGAACAGTGAGTGTTTTTGACTCGATGGATTGGAGTTTGTTTGTTTGTGACTCATCAACAGAGAGTGAAGATGTAATCTTGTCGTGCGTGGTCAATATAAGATAATAAAGAGAAACTTTCTCTTCAGGTGTTAACTCTTTTGAGATGGCATCGACTCTTTTGTTGAGTTCTTCATAGCTTGTTTGAATGTTTGTAGCAAATAAATAGCTAGCTAATAAAATAAATGTAAGTAGTAGTTTCATACTGTTTATAAAGCATATTTTATACCATATTTGCTTTTATGAAGTATGCAGGAGTGCTTCATATATTGATAAATTATGATAAAATTTTACCTATGAATAAAAAATATACAATTTTAATAACAAATGATGATGGATATGCGGCAAGTGGGCTTTTAAGTCTTGTTTCTGCTCTGCGTGAGCTAGAAGATGTAGAAGTAGTGGTTGTTGCTCCGGCAAATGAAAAATCTGCCTGTGGGCACTCTTTGACATTAACACGACCGCTTCGTTTTGTAGGGGTTGAAGAGAATTTTTTTAAGCTTGAAGATGGTACTCCTACAGATTGTGTTTATCTCTCTTTGAGCGCGATGTTTCAAGATAAAAAGCCTGACCTGATCGTAAGTGGAATAAATCGGGGATCGAATATGGGCGAAGATATTACCTATAGTGGAACAGCAGCAGCGGCAATGGAAGGGGTGCTGCACAATATTCCATCTATTGCAATTTCTCAGGTAATGGACTTTACAAATCCAAAAGGTGATTTCTCACTGGCACAAAAGACGATTAAAAAGATTGTCACGCAAATACGTCAGAATGGATTTCCTTTGGGAGAGAGGGAGTTTTTAAATATTAACATTCCTTTTGAGAAACAAGAGGCAGAGATGAAGATAACCTATGCCGGTTATAGAGTCTATGCCAATGATGCAGAGATTCACCAAAATCCACGTGGAGAAGAGCATTATTGGCTTGGTTTGCATCCGCTTAATTTCAGACCGCGTGAGCAAGTAGAGGGCTTGAGCGATTATGAGGCAATTCGTGACGGTTTTATCTCTATAACACCAATTATGCTTGATTTGAGTGCCTATAAAAGTATGAAACAACTTGAAAACTGGCTATAGATGAGTGAAAAATATGATCGCTTAAAACTTCTACTCGATGATGATTTTGCAAAACTTCAAAATGCAAATATCTTACTTTTAGGTGTTGGCGGTGTTGGGAGTTTTTGTCTGGATTGTCTCTATCGTTCGGGAGTAAAAAAGATTACAATTGTAGATTTTGACAGCTATGATGAGAGTAATCAAAACAGACAGATGTGGTCGGAGTTGCACCTTGGCGAAGAAAAAGTCAAAGCACTCAAAGAGCATTACCCTGAGATAGAAGTGATAAACAGACGCATTGATGAGGAGTGGGTTTGGGCGTTTGACTTTGAGCCCTATGATGTCGTGCTTGATGCCATAGATGACAGAAATGCAAAGTTGGCATTGGCTCAGAAGTGTTATAAAAAGCTCATAAGTTCCTTTGGAAGTGCCAAACGGCTTGACCCTACAAAAGTACAAGTCGCAGATATTTGGAAAAGCTATGGTGATAAATTTGGTTCAAAGATTCGTTATGAGTTGAAAAAAAGAGGCTTTAAAAAGAGGTATAAAGTTATATTTTCTTCTGAAGAGGTTGTAACAAAGGAAAAAGGGAGTTTTATGGGTGTAACGGCTACTTTTGGACTGGTTATGTGTGCAGAGGCAATAAAAGAGATAAGGAAAAAAGAGCGTGTTTGATTTTTTGGATAGTGACTGGTTTAACATCACACTGCAAGTTATTTTTGTGCTGTTGATTATTTTTGATGTAAAAAAATACAGAGAGACAAAAAAGCAGGAATATCTCTTAAATATAGTATTGACGATTGGTTTTGCTATTTGGGCGCTTTACCCTTACTATAACTCTTATGTCGGTTGGCAGGAAGAGCAAAAAAAAGAGATGCTCTCACACTGCAAGGGCGATGAGAACTCTACAAAGCTTTGTCAGTGTCTTGATGATGCGACCTTTAAAGAGTACACGTATGAAGAGTATAAAGCACTTGATAAAGAGGGCAAAGAGTATAAAGAGTTTGTAAAAGATGCAAAAGAGGAGTGTCTTGATGACTCATGGTTTTGATATGAACTCCCCACTTGTATGTGAAGGGATTGTTGGTGATGGTTGTGGCGGCGGACGTATCTTTTTTGTGGAAGATGAAACACTTTTTGTTTATGATCCTCTCACGCAAGAGCGAATGGTGTTGTTGAGTGAGATAAAAGATGTTCATAAAATAAGCAAAAAAGCTTGTATCATTACTCTGATAACAGAAGATGGTTTTATAGAGTTTGATTTGTCTGCTTTAAAAAAAGTTTAGCTATAATCATACAAAGAAAATCTATTTATAAAAGAGAACAAATATGCAAAATGTAGAACCAATGACAATTTATGGTTATGAGAAGCTTCAAGCTGAAGTGAAAGATCTTAAAGAGGTTAAGCGTCCTGGTGTTGTAAAAGCGATAGAAGAGGCACTTGAACATGGTGACTTAAAAGAAAATGCCGAGTATCACGCAGCAAAAGAGCAACAAAAAAATATTGATAACCGTCTTGCAGAACTTCAAGAGGTTCTTGGGAATGCTCAGATAGTAGATCCAAGTGAGTTGGCTCACTCAAAAGTGAGCTTTGGTTCAACGGTTGTAATGACAGATATGGACACAGATGAAGAGGTGACATATACAATAGTAGGTGGAGCTGAGAGTAATCCGGATATGGGGCTTATCTCATTTAACTCGCCTTTGGCAAAACAGCTTTTAGGTAAAGAGGAGGGTGATGAGGTAAAAGTTCGTCTTCCTGGTGGTGAAAAAGAGTTTGAAATTGATGAAGTAAAATACCAAGAAATAGTTTTCGAGAGTCACTAAAATGATTAAAAAAACAGCAGTAGGAATTGTAGGAGCTACAGGTTATACAGGGCTTGAACTTGTAAAGATTTTAGTGAAACATCCCCATTTTGAACTTGTCTATATTGCAAATTCAGAGGGTGGGGTGACTATTAATGAATTGCATCCTTCTCTTAGCGGTGTATGTGAAGATGAGGTTCATTGTGCTGATGTTGATACAATGGCGGCAATTTGTGACCTTGTTTTTTTGGCATTACCACATAAAACAGCTATGGCTTATGTTCAGCCGCTTATTGCAAAAGGTGTGAAAGTTGTTGATCTCTCTGCGGATTATCGCTTGCCATTAGATATTTACGAAGCATTCTATTGCCCTCATACAGATAAAGAAAATCTTTCTCATGTTGTTTATGGGTTGCCTGAACTCTTTCGTGATGAATTAAAATCTGCAAAACTTGTTGCAAATCCAGGTTGTTTTCCAACTTCTGCAATTTTAGGACTTTTGCCTTTTGTAGCGAAACGTCTTGCAAATACTCCTGTTATTATTGATGCAAAAACAGGCGTGAGTGGTGCTGGAAAAAAACTGAGTGAGACAACCCATTTTGTTAATGTCAATGATAACCTTTTTGCGTATAACCCTTTGATGCATCGTCATGCTCCTGAGATTGCAAATAAATTGGGTATTGATTTTGATGAGGTAAATTTTGTACCACATTTGGTTCCTTTGACTCGTGGTATGATTAGCTCTATCTACATTCAGATAGAAGAGGGTTTTGATGCCGAGCAACTTTTGCGTGAGTATTATAAAAGTGAGCCTTTTATTCGTATAAGCAAAAATCCGGTAGATATGAAAAATGTTGCAGGAACGAATTTTTGCGATATTTATGTAAAACAAAAAGGAAACCTTCTTTTTATTGCTTCGGCTATAGATAATCTTATGCGTGGAGCATCTTCTCAAGCTGTGGTGAATGCTAACCTTATGATGGGGCTTGATGAGAAAGCGGGCATTCCTGATATTGCCTATGTCCCATAAATTAGAGTTGCGTGAGGGTGCATACATCATCTCAGATGCACACTATTCACCGCAAAGACCAGAACTTTTAGCACTTCTTCAAGAGATTTATTCCAAAAAACTCCAACCGACACAACTTATTTTAATGGGTGATATCTTTGATGCCCTTTTTGGCTTGATAGACTATACATATAAAGAGAATCAAGAGATGATAGAAGTTCTTGAGGCAATTGCTGAGGATATTGAAGTAATTTACTTTGAAGGAAATCATGATTTTAATTTGAAGGCTGTTTTTAAAAATATTACAATCTTTTCACTGCAACAACAGCCACAAACACTCTACTTTAATGATAAAAAAGTCTGTATGGCTCATGGTGATTTTGATGGAAAGTTAGGATATAAAGTTTATACGGCACTGATTCGTAACCCTTTTGTTCTTTTTATTCTAAAATATATTGATATCGCATTAAACCATCTAATAATTAATAAAATCGAGGCGCATTTGGATAAAAAAGATGATTGTAAAGAACTTTCATGGTTTGAAGGGTTTATACGAAATCGTTTTGGCAGTCGTTTTGATTGCGACTATTTTATAGAGGGGCATTTTCATCAAAACAGAAGTTTTCATCTTAATAGTTTTACCTATATTAACTTAGCTGCTTTTGCTTGCAATCAAAGATATTTTATTGTAAAATCAAAATACGATAAAGAATTGTTAGAAGAATACAAATTCTCCAAGGAGATGTAAAAGATGGATGATAACTCCCTAAAAGTCGGTTCCAATGAGATGGAACTTGTTGATTTTCGTATACTCAAGCAAGAAGAAGATGGCGAGGTATATGAAGGTATCTATGGTATCAATGTGTCAAAGGTGCGTGAGATTATTCGTGTGCCTTTTTTAACAGAATTACCAGGAACACCAGAATTTATTGAAGGTATTTTTGATTTGCGTGAGGTTGTTATACCGGTAGTAAATCTTGCAAAATGGATGGGAATCAAAGAGCCTGAAGATGCACAGAAAAATGCTCGTGTCATTATTACAGAGTTTAATAATGTACTTATTGGTTTTATAGTGCATGAAGCAAGAAGAATTCGAAGAATCTCTTGGAGCGATATTGAACCTGCAAGTTTTATGAATAGTTCAAGTGGTATTGATGCTAACAAAATTACAGGGGTGACAAAGATTGAAGGCGATAATGTTCTTTTGATTTTAGACCTTGAGAGTGTTGTGCAGGATTTAGGACTTTATGAACCTGAAACAGATACGGCACCTGCAGAGATAGCGAACTTTACTGGACTTGCAATGGTTCTTGATGACAGTTCAACAGCAAGAAAAATTGTTAAAGAGGCGCTGCAAAAAATGGGCTTTAATGTTATTGAAGCAATGGATGGCGAAGAGGGACTGCGAAAACTTGAGGAACTCTATGCTACGTATGGAGATGGTTTGGCAGATTCACTTAAAATCATTATTTCTGATGTTGAAATGCCACAAATGGATGGTTTTCACTTTGCAGCTAAAGCAAAAGAGGATGAACGATTTAAAGAGATACCAATAGTGTTTAACTCCTCAATTAGTGATCACTTTAGTGAAGGCAGAGGATTAGAAGCTGGTGGAGAGGCTTACTTGGTTAAATTCCAGGCAAGTTCATTTTATGACGAAGTATCACGCGTAGTGCGTGCACATATGAAGTAGGGAGTATAAAATATGGATGAATTTCAAGAGATACTACAGGATTTTTTAGTTGAATCATTTGAACTTGTTGAAAAATTGGATGAAGATTTAGTAGAGTTAGAGTCAAATCCGGAAGATTTAGAACTTTTAAATGGAATCTTTCGTGTTGCTCACACGGTTAAAGGTGCTTCTTCGTTTTTAAACTTTGATGTGTTGACACATTTAACACACCATATGGAAGATGTGCTTAACCGTGCACGTCATGGTGAACTTGTTATCACTCCAGATATTATGGATGTTATTTTAGAATCAGTTGACTTGATGAAACAACTTTTAGAGCAGATCCGAGATACAAGCAGCGATGGCGGTATTGATGTTTCAGCATGTGTTGCAAGACTAGATAAGATAACAGGCGGAAGTGGTGAGGTGGAAACACCGGTTGTTGCTGCTCCTGAAGAAAAGAGTACAGAAGAAACTGCTGTAGAAGAAGAGAGCGCTGCTGCAGATGATGAGGATGAGATAGATTATGAAAATATGTCTCCAGAAGAGGTTGAAGCAGAGATAGAAAGACTGCTTGCTCAGCGTCAGGAAGAAGATAGAAAAAAACGTGAAGCAAAAATAGCAGCAGGGGAAGAAGTTCCTCAAATGCCTAATCCTGATGCAGAAGAATCAAAAGAGGAGAAAAAAGAGGCTCCAAAAGAGACATCTGCTCCAGCACCTACACCAGCACCTGCAAAACAAGTTAAAAAAGAGGCTCCAAAAGCTGCTGCACCTGCAAGAAAAACTCCTGCGCAGGTTGAACAGACGATACGTGTAGATGTAAAAAGACTTGACCACCTAATGAATCTCATAGGGGAACTTGTTCTCGCGAAAAACAGACTTATTAAAATCAATGATGATGTTGAGGAACGTTATGAGGGTGAGGAGTTTTTAGAAGAGCTTAATCAAGTTGTATCGATTGTATCTCTCGTAACGACAGATCTTCAGATTGCTGTTATGAAGACACGTATGCTTCCTATTGGAAAAGTATTTAATAAGTTTCCTCGTATGATTCGTGATCTCTCACGTGAACTGAATAAAAAGATCGAACTTGTAATATCGGGTGAAGATACAGAGCTTGACAAATCAATCGTTGAAGAGATTGGTGATCCGCTTGTGCATATTATTCGTAACTCTTGTGACCATGGTATTGAATCTCCTGAAGAACGTGCTCTCAAAGGAAAACCTGAAATGGGAACGATTGCGCTAAAAGCATATAATGAGGGGAACCAGATCGTCATTCAAATTGATGATGATGGAAAAGGTCTTGATCCTGATATGCTGAAAAGCAAATCACTTGAAAAAGGCATTATCACTGAAAAAGAGGCTGATACTATGAGTGATAAAGATGCTTTTGCACTTATCTTTAAACCAGGTTTCTCTACAGCAGCACAAGTGACAAATGTAAGTGGTCGTGGTGTTGGAATGGATGTTGTAAAAACAAATATAGAAAAGCTCAATGGTATGATTGATATTGACTCTGAAGTGGGTAAAGGGACGACAATCAAGTTAAAAATTCCACTTACACTTGCAATTATTCAGGCACTTCTAGTAGGTGTGCAAGAGGAGCATTATGCAATTCCTTTAGCTTCGGTTTTAGAGACAGTGAGAATCTCAAAAGATGAGATCTATACGGTAGAGGGTAAAAGTGTTATGCGCTTGCGTGACGATGTGCTTTCTCTCGTTCATATTGGAGATATCTTTGAAGTTGAGCGCATTTTAGATGCAAGTGAACATGCTTATGTTGTTGTACTTGGTTTGGGTACAAGTAAGCTAGGGCTAATAGTTGATACTTTGGTAGGTCAGGAGGAGATCGTTATTAAATCTCTTGGCGATTATCTCAAAGGCATTGAAGGAATTGCTGGTGCGACTATCAGGGGTGATGGAGGAGTGACACTTATTGTTGATGTTGTGGCATTGATGGATATTGCGAAAAATGTAAAAGTAACATCAATGACAGAGACACAAGAAGGTGTCGCAAGCAAAGAGAAAACACAGGCAAGCGATTATGTTGTAATGATTGTTGATGATTCTAAAACAGACAGGACTATTATGCGTAAAGCACTAGAACCGATGGGTGTGACGCTTGTAGAAGCAGGTGACGGACAAGAAGCTCTTGGTATCTTAAAATCTGGGGATTATAATTTTGATGCAATGCTTATCGATATAGAGATGCCAAGAATGGATGGATATACACTTGCAAGTGAGATTAAAAAATATAATAGATATAAAAATCTTCCATTGATTGCTGTAACTTCAAGAACAAGTAAGTCTGATCGTATGCGTGGTGTTGAGTCAGGCATGGTTGAGTATATTACAAAACCATATTCAGCAGACTATCTGGCAAGTGTTGTACAGAGAAATGTTAACTTTAAAGCGGAGTTCTTATAATGAGTGATAAACTAAAAGATATTATTAGCAAACAGGGCGAGCAGCAAGAGCAAGAAAGTGTAGTAGGACAACTTGATGATGTTGTACAGCTTGTAGGATTTATGATAGGTGATGAAGAGTATGCAGTACCAATTCTTTCTATTCAGGAGATTATTAAGCCTTTTTCATGGACGAGGGTACCACAGGTGCCGAGCTATGTTATGGGTGTTTTTAATCTTCGTGGTGCTGTTATTCCTTTAATAGATTTACGTGCAAAGTTTGGACTTCAAACTAAAAAACAGAGTGAAGACACACGTTTTATTGTGATGCGTCATGGTGATGATGTCGCTGGTTTTGTGATTGACAGGTTGACTATGGCGATTCGTATCAAAAAAGAGAATATTGGTCCGGCACCTGATACTGTAAGTGGTGATGATACTATTATTGATGGTGTTGGTAAACAGGCTGATAAAATCATTACTATTTTAAAAGTCAATAAACTACTTGAGAGAGATTTTTAAAACATTTCGATGTATAAAAAACCTCTTATAGATCTCCAAAACGGCAAGCTCTCCATCACTTTTAGCGGAGAGCTTACGCTCAATACTATTGCTAAAATTGAAAAAGAGATGGAGATTGTAAAAACGTACTCTTTTTCACAACTTCAACTTGATTTTTACTCCTTAGATTTTCTCGATACTGCCGGTGCACTTTTTATTTATGATCTTAAAAAATATTTTACGCAAAAAGAGATAGAAGTTAACATACTTTTAGAAGATGAGACACAACAATCTACCTTGGTACTTGTTGAAAAAAATATGAAAAATACTCATAAATTTGTGCCAAAAAAACAAAAGAGTTTTTTAGAACAAACTGGAGAACTTTTTTATAGTTATGTTATTGGACTTATCTCATTTTTAGAGTTTTTTGGCAAGCTTTTTGCATCAAACCTGCGTTATATGATTTCTTTGAAAAATATACGTTTTAAAGAGATAGCTTTTGAGATAAATGAGAGTGCTATTCGTGCTTTGGGTATTATTGCACTGACAAGCTTTTTAATAGGGCTTGTTGTTGCATATCAGTCGGCCTATCAGTTAAAGATTTACGGGGCAAATATTTTTATTGTCGATATGTTGGGAATCTCTATTTTTCGAGAACTCGCCCCTCTTATTACCGCTATTGTTATCGCAGGGCGCAGTGGTTCGGCTTATGCTGCACAAATTGGTGCTATGAAGATAACCCAAGAGCTTGATGCTATGAAGACGATGGGCTTTGAGCCTTTTGCTTTTCTTGTTCTGCCTCGTATTATTGCGCTTGTTATAATGATGCCAATATTGATCTTTGTAGCAGATATGATGGCGATGCTTGGGGGTATGATTGTTGCAAATATTGATTTGAATATTAGTTCTTCACTCTTTATTGATCGTTTTATGGAGGTTGTTGCGGCGAAACATTTTTTTGTGGGTATTGTAAAAGGGCCGTTTTTTGCATTTTTAATTGCCTCTATTGGAATCTACCGAGGGCTTATGGTAAAAGATGATACACAAAGTATAGGGTTTAATACAACAAAAAGTGTTGTTGAATCTATCTTTGCCGTTATTATTTGCGATGCTATTTTTTCAATTGCATTTACAAATTTGGGAATATAAGATGGAGTTGATTAAAGTAAGAAATGTACGGACTGTTTTTGGTGAGAAAATCATTCATGATGGACTTAATCTTACTATAAATGAAGGCGAAATTTATGGACTTTTAGGACCAAGTGGGTGCGGAAAGACAACACTGCTGCGTGAGATGGTACTGCTGCAAGAGTTTACAAGCGGCTCAATAGAGCTTCTTGGCAAAAAACTAGAGAATATCAGTGAAAAAGATGCTCAGAGCTTACGGTATCAATGGGGTGTACTGTTCCAATTTGGTGCACTCTTTTCTTCACTCACACTAAAAGAGAATGTTGCTTTGCCACTTGTAGAGTACACAGGACTCTCACGCAAGATGATAGATGAAATAGTACGATTTAAAATCAATCTTGTTGGACTAAAAGCTGAAGATGCAAATCTCTACCCTTCAGAAATCAGTGGTGGTATGCGTAAAAAAGCAGGCTTGGCACGTGCTTTGGCTATGGATCCGAAGTTACTTTTCTTGGATGAGCCGACAAGTGGGCTTGATCCGATTTCAGCACGTGAGTTTGACACTCTTATATTAAAGTTGCGTGAGATGTTGGGGCTTACTATTGTTATGGTGAGTCATGATTTGCAGTCTATATATGATACTTTGGATAAAGTTGCTATAATTGACAATAAAAAGATTGTATATGAGGGGACACTTAAAGAAGTTACAAATGTAAAGAGTGATTTTATAGAGAGCTTTTTTGGAAAAATGAAATGAATAATAAAGTAAATTATACACTGATAGGTTTTATAGTTTTAATTGGAATGAGTTTGATGTTTGGTTTTGCATACTGGATGCTCAAACCCTCTACAAATGAAGCGACGCAAAAGTATCTTATCTATTTTGATGAGTCTGTTTTAGGATTAAATCTTAATGCTCCTGTGAAATATAGAGGGATAACAGTAGGTAAAGTTACACGATTGCGTATCAATCCAAAAAATACAGAACAGGTAGAGGTAACAGTAGATATTTTACAAACTACCCCTATTAAAGAAAACACTGTTGCAAAACTAACAGCACAGGGTATTACCGGGCTTACATACATTAACCTCACGCAAGGGAAAAATGATGCGCCACCACTTAGGGCACAAGAGGGGCAGAAATACCCGGTAATTAAAACAATACCTTCTTTCTTTGAGCATTTTGAACGCTCCCTTGGAGATGTCTCTTTACAACTCTCTGAAACACTCTATAAAACACAAAAACTACTGAATGATGAAAATCAAAAACAGTTTGCTCTGTTCTTAAAGCAAACAGCAAGTATCATGAATAAGCTCGATGGCTTGCTTGATGAAAAGACAGTTGCACACTTTCAAAGCTCTATGAACAATCTTGATACTATTACGTATAAAGTTGATAAACTGATGCCAAAGATTGATAATGCTGTGCAAAAAAGCATTGAATGGGAAAATAATATCAACAACTCTTTTGAAGCCATCAAAGAGACATATTTTAACATGGATAAGACTATGCAAAATATGGCCACCTCCTTTTCAGACTCGGCAATTACTTTTGATAAAATGAGTCATACAGTAAATAATACAATGCTTGAGAGTCAAACTATGATGATAAATTTAGAGAGTACGCTTGAAGAATTTAAGCGTAATCCATCAGATATAATCTATAAGAAAACAGAAGAAAAAATTGCTCCGGGAGAGAGATAATATGAAAAATATTGTACTGCTTTTTAGTTTCTTTTTTTTAACGGCATGCTCAACAACGCATCCTGCAATTACAGAGTACAGAATTAATGTTCACACCAAAGTTTCACGAGATATACAGAGCAGTTGCCAACAACATTCGCTAACAGTTGCACAGGTTTTTGTAAAAAGTTCTTTGATGAGTAAGAAGATGAAGTATGTCGTAGGAAAGTATAAAGAGTATGCATACAACCAGTCGGAGTGGGCAGAAAATCCAAACAGAGCCATAACTGATGCCATTGTAAAAGCACTGCAAGATGCCGCTGTGTTTCAAACAGTGCAGAGTTATAAATCATTTAGTCGCAGTGATTATACTTTAGAGAGTAGAGTAGATGATTTTACACAATATTTCTCTGAAGATGAAAAAGAGTCATATGTTAGAACTTCCATCACATTTTCTCTCATTGACAACAAAACAGCAGAAGTTGTTGGCAGCAAGCAGATAACAAAAGAGAAAAAAATACAGGATGCTGATGCAAAGAGTGGAGTTGTTGCTTTAAATGAACTTTTGAGTGAGAGTCTGCGTGAGATGCAAACATGGATAGCAAAGAGTTGTGAATGATTACAGAGAAAGAATACAAAAAGAGACGCCAGCAGTTTGCAACAAAGTTAAAAAATAACTCTGTAGCAGTGCTTTTTAGTGCCGAGCCAAAAACACGTTCTAATGATACAGAGTACCCATACAGACAAGATAGTAATTTTTACTATTTAACAGGTTTTACTGAAGATAAAGCAGCGCTAATATTTGTTAAAGAGGCAAAAAAAACAAAAACATATCTTTTTGTCTATAAAAAAGATAAGACTGAAGAACTCTGGAATGGAAAACGACTTGGAAAAGAGCGGGCAAAAGAGCTTTTTAGTGTTGATGATGTTTTTGAGCAGAGCGAGCTCTCTGTAAAACTCAAACTGTTTTTAGAAGAAAAACAGCGACTCTATTATGACTTTAAATTGGACTATTCAAAAGTCAAACTCTTAAAACGTTATGCCAAAAAGATAGATACTTTTAAAAATGCAGCAAGTTTGATTGAGAAGATGCGTCTGATAAAATCAGATGCAGAGGTAGCGCTTATAAAAGAGGCGTTGAGCATAACAAAAAAAGCACATCACAGGGCTATGAAAAAGGTCTCAAAACTCCATTATGAGTATGAACTTCAAGCTGAGTTTGAGTATGTTTTTAAAAAGTACGGTGCACAGAGTGATGCCTATACATCAATAGTTGCATCAGGGAATAATGCCAATACCTTGCACTACATAGATAATACGGCAAGACTTCATAAAGATGAGCTTGTCCTTATTGATGCAGGGTGTGAGTATCATTACTATGCAAGTGATATTACGCGAACTATTCCGACTACAAGCTTTACAGAAGCACAAAAAGAGTTGTATCAACTTGTTTTAGATGTTGAAAAAGAGATTGTAACAATGATAAAACCGGGAGTATTGCGAAGTGAGCTGCAAAAACGAGCAGAGCTACTGCTTTGTAAGGGGATGGTTGCGCTTGGGATTTTGCATGGCAGTGTAAAAAAACTGCTCAAAAAGAGTGCTCATAAAAAATACTTTTCTCATGGAATAGGGCATTGGATGGGAATAGATGTTCATGACCAGGCACCATACAAAACAAAAAAACAAAAAGAGATTCCTCTGCAAAAAGGGATGGTTTTGACAATAGAACCAGGCATTTATATAGATGAAAATGATAAAAATGTACCTCAAAAATATAGAGGAATAGGAATACGCATAGAAGATAATATTTTAGTTACTCAAAGAGGGTATGAAAACCTCTCTGTAGCAATAAAAAAAGAGATTAAGGATATCGAATCCTTAGCCTCTTAATGGAATTATTTTGCTTTTTGTGAAAAGACTTTATCTTTAAAGTCTTTGAGTTTTGCTTTTAAATCATCAAAGAGTTTCTCAGCTTTGTTTTTGCCTTTGATCTCTTTTCTTACGTTTTTAATTGCTTGATGCAATGCTTTATATGTTGTGTCTGAGTGACTTACATATCCAAGTGTCTCTGCAACATCAAGTTGATCTTCTGCAGCTTCAAGATATTTAAGTGCTTCCTCTTTTTTACCGTTTTTAGAAAGTGAAGCAGATACATTAATAAGGTCTGTCGCTTTTAAGAGTGGCAGAGGAATAACTGTTGTTGTATTATCAAATGTTGAGAGTGCGAGCTCTAAAACACTTTTTGCTTTTTCAAGCTTGTTATCATGCAGATATTTTGCTGCAAGTTTCAGTGCATCTGGGTATGTGACTAACGGCAGACTTACTACAGTTACATCAATCTCACTTTGGAGTGAATTGAGTAGTACTCTGGCTACTTGAACTTTATTCTCAGCTAAGAGATCTTTAACCGCATCAATACTTTTTTTGGCATCTTTACTTGTTCCGACATACTCAACCATTGTTACACTGCTGTCAATTGGTAAAAATTTCGGAGCATCTTTGGCACTTAAAATTACTTCGAGCTTACCAAGTGCTTTTTCAATGTTTGCCTCTGCGCTTGCTTTGTCATTTTTATTGAGAGCTATGAGTGCATTGTTTGTAAATTTAAGTGAACTAATAGCTTCCTGGATAAGTTTCTTTTGATTTGCAAGTGCATCTTGTGTTCCTTTTCTAACCGCACTTTTGTTAACCTCTTTGACACTTTTGATGTCACTTTTTGCATAAAGCCCACTACTAAGTAGTAAGGAAGATAAGAGTGTAGATAATAAAATGTTTTTCATGATTTTCTCCTTGATTTGTAAAATAGTTTTTTAATATCTAGGGGAATTATAAGAAGAGAAGGTAACATCAAATGCTACAAAAGTAGCATTTCTTTAAAATTATTCGTAAGCGTAGCTCCAACCTGTTAAACTTTTCTCTTTTGCTTCAAAAAATTCATCTGAATCTGCAAGAAAATCCATGACGTGCATAGGTGTATATGGAATAGTTTTTTGATCTTCCGGTTTTACAAGTAGTAATGGCATGGGTGTATCTTGTGCAGAGCTGATTGCAAAACCGACAGGCATAATTTGGCTCATAAGTTCAGCTGGTTGACCTATTTTCTGCTCATCTCTAAACTTCTCTAAGATGGCTTTTTGAATATCTTGCGGAATTAAATCTGCAGTATTTAAAAATATAGTAAAATGAATAGGTGTATCTTTAAAATGTTCCGGTGCGGGTGCAGCCATAATGATGTATTGCACATTTTTGAGATGTTTTTGTATATCTTGGGTTGAGAGATAACGCTCATTTTTAATTGGTTTTGCTTCCATACTTTCTCTTTAGATTAGAATTTGTTTAGTTGATTTAAATTTGTGAAATTTTACCATAAAATTGGTACAAAATATGCTTTAAAAAGCTCAGAGGGAGTGGTATGCAGTTTATTGAAGCGCTGAAACTAAGAAGTAAGCTTTTATTTCTTTTTTTACTTATTACAGTTGGACTCATCAGCATAGGTGTTATGGGTACAGGCTATGTAAATGCAATGAAAAGGAATATTGACTCACTCTATTTTGGCTCTTTGGTTCCTGTAACCGAGCTTAATGAAATTCTTCAAAAATATCATCATGGACTAGCAGATACACTCTATAAAGCCTCACGTAAAGAGATGAGTACCTCTGAAATAGTATTTAATCTTGAGGACTCTTTAAGTGAGATTGAGAAGAAGTGGAAAAGTTATATGTCTCACTTCAAGAGTGAAGAAGAGATGGAGTATGTTGAGTACACAAACCTTGAGATAAAAAACACGAACAGATATTTTAAACAGATTCTTTTGGCTGCAAAAAACGGCAAAGATCTCACGCAGATCTCTGTAAATACTTTAGAGAAAAAGGTTGCTTATATTCATAGTGTTTTGCAAAAGCTTATAAATTATGAAGTCAATGTTGCATATTATGAGAGAAAGAAGTTTTTACATACCTATCAAACAGTGATGTTTCAGATTGGCATAATTCTTTCTGTGGTTATCATCGGCATACTGCTTATTTTATTTTATGTCTTTAGAAGTATTCAAAAAGATCACACAAAGCTTGAAATTGCAGCCAAAAAGTTAAAAATAGCAAATAAAAAACTTGAAAATGCATCCTATACAGATTCACTTACAGGGTTGCATAACAGACGCTATTTTAATTTTATCTATGATCGTGAAATCAAGCGTGCCAAGCGAAATAAAACATATATTACTTTTATGATGCTTGATATTGACTACTTTAAACAGTATAACGATACCTATGGGCATATTGAGGGTGATTTTGCACTTAAGTCTGTTGCAAAAGTTTTAAAAGATCTACTCAAACGTCCAGGTGATTATGTATTTAGGCTTGGTGGTGAAGAGTTTGGTGTGTTGTTGAGTGAGACTGATGAATCTAACAGTGCAAAGCTTGCCCGTGAGATTTGTGATGCTGTTCGTGGTCGTGAGCTTAAACATGAGAAATCAATCGTATCTGATTTTGTGACAATATCTATTGGGGTAGTCTGTTGTGTGGCAGATGAGGCACTTGATAATGAGGTGCTTATCTCACGTGCAGATGAGATGCTCTATGAAGCAAAAGAGAGTGGACGAGACCGCTATATTATCACTTCAAATGTAAGTGCTGCAACAACAAAAGTACTGCATGAACAAGAGCATCTTAGTGTCCCTGCTTAAAACGGAAACCTTTTTCTACGAGTAGAGGGCGGAGTTTCTCTTTTAGCTCACCTTGAAACTCCATAAAAGCATCTTTGTAGGCTCCACCGCAACCGAGCTTTTTTTTCAGATGTTTTAGCAGTGTAGAATTTTGCTCTTTTAAGAGATGAAAAGGTCCAACAAGAGTAACGGTTTTTCCTCTACGCTTCTCTTTTGAGAAGTGAAGAAGATGTTTTTTTGGCTCTAAAATCTCATGAGAAATTTTAGATTTTCGAGGAGAGTCAACTTCTGCCCATCCATCATCAATATCTGCCCCGATGAAGATATCAAGTTTTTTACCTCGACTCACTTAGAGTACCTTTTGCGATAGAATACTTCTTTGATTTTTGTTATAGATACCATCTTGTAACTCCTGCGTGAGTTCTTCAATGTTTTCCTTGGTATGGTCATAAAGAGCAATAATTACTTCATCACCGGAAGTTAGAAAGGTACTTTCTCCATATGGAGTATAGCGAGTGGCACCTATACTGATGATAAGCTCTGTTGGATTGTTGCAAGATGCAATGTAGCTTTTAATATCTTCAAGTGGACCAAAATCCTCTTGTGTGTTTATCTGATTAACTATCCACGCTGTTAATTTATCATAAAAGTAGCTGTATCCATTGAGCTCTACATCTTCTCCGTAAGCGTGGAGTTTTCCGTCACGGCGTAAAAAACTACAGATACTGTAGTTATCCATAATGCCGCCATCTGCAAATCTGTCAATGGCAATAAGTGTTTTAGCCAGACCTTTAGAGTTTTCGCCCCAGTTTTTCTTATCGCTTATCTTTTGTGCACCTGCTATACGAATAGAGCAGTCATTATAAGCTCCAAACTCTTTTGGGATAATATTTTTTACTTTGTTGTTTTCATACTCGATTTTACAGATAAGTCCGACTTCTGGTTCAGCTTGAACATTACCGTCCTCTTTTGGAAGTTGAATTGTTGTTGATGAGAGTGGATAGGTAGAGAGAAGCTTACGTGGACGTTCCTCTGCGTTTGTCTTTTTACATGGCAGATAAAAGGGAAAAATCCCCTTTGGAGCTGCTTCATCTTCTGTAATAACATCTTTAAAATCTTCAAGCTCTCCGGCTTGTGCAAGATGTAGGGCAAAATTGCCTGCGATTCCAAGTCCTAAATAATTATTATAAAGAGACATATTTAAATCTTTCCTTCCTCTTTTGCTTGAGCAAATTCCTCATAACTTCCTTGAAAATCAATGTAACTATGATCTTCATGAAGTTCAATAACACGTGTAGCAAAAGCATCAAGTAACTCTCTATCGTGAGAAACACAGATAACATTGCCTTGAAATTCGTGGAGTGCTTCACCAAGTGCAACAATAGCCTCAAGGTCAAGGTGGTTGGTCGGTTCATCAAGAACTAAAAAGTTTCCACCCTCAAGCATCATTTTGCTGAGCATCATACGGTGTTTTTCTCCACCTGAAATAGCTTCAACATTCTTTTCTTGCTGTTCACCATTAAAAAGCATACGTCCAAGACAGTTTCGAATCTCTGCAATCTCACGTTTAGGATCAAAGGCGCGAAGCCAGTCATAGAGTGTTCCATCACCTTCAATAATATCGGCTGTATCTTGTGGGAAATATGAGTTTTCAATGGTAGCACCCCAAGTGATTTCTCCACCACAGCTAGGTTTCATCTCTTCCATTAAAATTTTAATAAGCGTCGTTTTTCCTACACCATTTCCACCAATAATAGCAATTTTTTCACCTGGATTTACTTTGAAAGTTATATCTTTAAGCACCTCATTGTCTCCGTATGAGTGGCAAACATGCTCAACATTAAGTGCTTCATCTCCCATAACACGCTTTGCTTTAAAAACAATAGATGGGTCACGGCGTGAAGAGGGTTTGATCTCTTCAATATTGAGTTTTTCAAGTTGTTTTTGACGTGAAGTTGCCTGTTTTGCTTTAGAAGCATTTGCTGAGAATCGACGAACGAAAGCTTCAAGTTGTTCTTTCTCTTTTTGCTTTTTGGCATTGTCAAGTTCCATCTGTTTAGCCATTACATTTGCAGCAATGTACCAGTCATCATAATTACCTGTAAATTCACGAATTTTTTGGTAATCAACATCGAGGATGTTTGTAACAACAGCATTTAAAAAGTGTCTATCGTGAGAGATGACAACCATTGTACCTTCGTGGCGTTGGAGCTCATGCTCTAGCCAACTGATTGTTTCGATGTCGAGGTTATTGGTAGGCTCATCGAGAAAGAGGACATCTGGTTTAGGATAGAGTACCTGTGCCAAAAGAACCTTGAACTTGTCTGCACTATCGAGTGTGCTCATAAGTTCATTGTGCTTTTCAGCAGGAATACCTACGTTTTCCAAGATTTTAGCGATGTTTACATCGTATTCATATGTTGGATCTTCTTCAACACAGATAGTTTCAAGCTCTGCAAGACGATTATTGACAGCATCATCTTCAAAATCACCTGTCATATAGATCTCTTCTTTTTCCTTAATAGCATCATAAAGTCGTTTGTTCCCATACAGTACAGCGTCCATAATAGTAAAATCTTCGTAAGCGTACTGATTTTGTCCTAAAACACCAACTTTATTCTGTTTAGGAATGATAACTTCACCCTCATATTCATTAATTTGTCCACTCAAAATTTTTAAAAATGTTGTTTTTCCAGCACCGTTTGCACCGATAAGACCGTATCTTTTATGACGGTCAAGTTTTAAGTTAATATCTTGAAACAGAACTCTGTTTCCGTATCGCATTGTAAGATTTTGTACTGTTACCATGTAATGTAGCCTATATAATATTTTTCGCGATTATATCGAAATTATCATAAAAATTTGGTTATGATTATGTATGCAAATACGAGAAATGAATTTAAAAGAACTTTACAGTGTTTATGATTTAGTAAAACAACTGCGTGAGGCATTGAGCTATGATGAGTTTGAAGATTTGATATATGAAATGCGTCATATGGAATATAAAATGATAGGGCTTTTTGAGAGAGGTGATCTTATAAGCTATGCAGGGGTAGCTATTCAAACAAATTTATATCATAAAAGACATCTCTATATTTTTGACTTAGTGACAGATAAACAATTCCGTTCACGTGGATATGGGAAGATGATGATGGAATATTTAAGAGATTATGCAAAAACTGCAGCTTGTGAGCATCTTGTACTCTCTTCAGGCTTGCAAAGAGAAGATGCACACAGATTTTATGAAAAAGAGGGCTTTGAGAAGAGGAGCTTTCTTTTTGTAAGTGCTATTGCGCACAACACTTTTTAAACTTTTTTCCACTACCGCATGGGCAGGGCTCGTTTCGTTCTACTTTTGAGTTAAAGAGTTCTCCGTCATGGTATTTCCAAACGTTATCTATTTTTACAAAGTTACTTTTTTCATGTAAAACAGCGATTTTACCGTTTTCTCTGTAATAAGCTTTAAACTCTACTATATTCTCATAGGCATCGATTACATTGAGTTTGAGCCACTCTAACTCTGGCATCATACGAAGCTCTTCTTCTGTTTGAGAGGTTGATGTTTTTGCTAAATATGCCCAGTCTCTTTTTACAAATGCCTCATATCTACTTATCATTAACTCTTTTGGTGTCATAAACTTCTCATTTTTTGATAGAATTATACAATAAGGATTTTTATTATGAAGATTAAATCACTCTATATTGCTGCACAAGAGAAAAATGCAGGGACACTTTTTGTCTCTATGGGAATGATGGAAGTTTTAAAAAGGAACTTACATCGTGTTGCTTTTTTCCGTCCTATTGTCTTCTCACGTGAGATTCAAGATGGGGATATTACTTTTATTTTGGAGCGTTACAATCTCGATATTGCTTATGAAGATTGTTTTGTTTATGACATCTCCGAAGTAGAGGAGTTGATCTCACAAGCAAAAGAGAGTGAACTTATAGAAAATCTTATTGAAAAATTTAAGCGATTAGAGCGTGAATATGATTTTGTTCTGTGTGAAGGCATTAGAAAATCTTTTTTGACTTCGACGCTCTCCCATGACCTTAATGTTAAAATTGCACAAAATTTTGGTGCACCCTACATTAGCATTATCAATGCAAAAGATAAAAATCCAAAAGAGGTCTATGAAGAAGTTTTAATAGAAAATAAATATATTACATCTGTAGGTTGTATCCATTTTGCAACTTTTGTAAATCGCATCAAAGAAGAAAATTTTCAAAATTTTCAAGAACTTTTTTCACAGACAAACTATACAACATATCTTTTAAAAGAGGTAGAAGAACTCAATCTTCCAACCATTAAAGATGTGATGGAGAGTTTGCACGCCAAGAGCATCATCTTAGGCGAATATGATCCATTGCGTATCATTAGAGCCGTGAAGGTAGCGGCACTCTCACTTGAAAATTTTTTAGATCATATACAAGAGGATGATCTTGTTATTGTTCCTGCTGACAGATCAGAGATTATTTTAGGACTTTATGGAGCGCTGCACTCATCAAAATATCCAAATATCTCAGCAATTGTTTTTCCTTTTGATATGCAGATACATCCAAATATTCAAAAGCTCATTGATGGGTTTGAGAGTTTTAAAATACCGATACTTTCCGTAAAAAGTGATACTTTTAATACGGCAAAAAATGTTATGAAAGTTCACGCAAGACTGCGGGTCAAGGCAGAGCGAAAAATAGCATTGGCGCTTGGTCTTTTTAACGAGAGTGTAGATATTCAGGCAATCGAAGAGAAGATAGCAACAACATACAGTGAGATAATGACACCACAAATGTTTGAGTATAAACTTTTTGCAATGGCTCACGCAAATAGAAAGCGCATTGTTCTCCCTGAATCGAGCGATGAGAGAATTTTACGAGCAGCAGAGATGGTTTTGCGACGGGGCATTGCTGATATTATTTTACTTGGTGTTGAAGAGGAGGTTCGTGAGCGTTCAATGCGTCTTGGATTAGATTTAGACAGAGCCACTATTATTGACCATTTGCAATCAGAATATAGTGATGAATTTGCAGAGAAGTTTTATCAACAACGTAAAGAAAAAGGGCTCTCACGCAAGCAGGCAGTTGATGCAATGACGCATCTGAGTTATTTTGCAACAATGATGGTTGCATGTGGTTATGCCGATGGAATGGTAAGCGGTGCAGTTCACTCAACGGCAGATACAATGCGTCCTGCATTGCAGATTATCAAAACAAAAGAGGGTGTTTCATTGGTGTCAAGTGTTTTTTTTATGTGTTTTGAGACAAAGGTTTTGGTTTATGGAGATTGCGCCATTAATGAAGATCCAAATGCACAACAACTCGCTGACATTGCCATCGCTTCTGCAAAAACGGCAAAAACATTCGGCATCCCTCCAAAAGTGGCAATGCTCTCTTACTCTACAGGAGAGAGTGGGCATGGGGTTGATGTAGATAAGGTGCGTGAGGCAACAGCACTTGTAAAACAGAAGTGTCCAGATCTACTTGTAGAAGGTCCTATTCAATATGATGCCGCAATTAACAAAGAGGTTGCGCAGATAAAACTGCCAAATTCTAAGGTTGCAGGAGAGGCTAGTGTATTTGTCTTTCCAGATTTAAATACAGGAAATAATACCTATAAGGCAGTGCAGCGAAGTAGTGGTGCTATTGCTATTGGTCCAATTATTCAGGGGCTTAAAAAACCGGTAAATGACCTGAGTCGAGGGTGTCTGGTAGAAGATATTGTAAATACAATAGCCATTACAGCCATTCAGGCAGGAGAAGAGAAGTGAAAATAGCAGTTTTTAATGCAGGAAGCTCCTCTTTAAAGTGTAAAATCTTTGAATTTCCGGCTAAAACATTACTCTTTTGCAAAGAGATAGAAAAAATTGGAGAGAGCGGCTCAGCAATTGCATCTCACGCAGAGGCACTGGAGGCTTTAGGTATTGATTTTAGTGAGATTGACGCTATTGGGCATCGTGTTGTTCATGGCGGCGAAAAGTTACAAGAGAGTGTTTTAATAGATAATGAGGTTATAAAAACAATAAAAGAGCTGATTGTTTTAGCTCCACTGCATAATCCTGCAAATCTTCAAGGCATAGAAGTGGCACGTCAAAAAGCTCCAAATATACCTCAGGTAGCTGTTTTTGATACAGCTTTTCACGCAACACTTCCAAAAGAGGCCTATCTTTATGCACTCCCTTATGAACTCTATGAAGCAGAGGGTATAAGACGGTATGGATTTCATGGAACTTCACATGCATATTTGGCCAAAGAGGCGGCAAAAGAGCTTAAAAAAGAGTTGCGTGAGACAAATATCATAACGCTTCATCTTGGAAACGGTGCTTCTGCCTGTGCTATTAAAAAAGGTAGAAGTATTGACACCTCCATGGGATTTACACCACTTGAAGGTCTTGTTATGGGAACTCGCACGGGTGATATAGATGCAGAGATAGTTTTATACTTGGAACGTAAACTTGCAAAAACACCAAAAGAGGTAGAACATATTTTAAATAAAGAGTCCGGTCTGCTTGGAATTTGTGGAGAAAATGATCTGCGTGAGATACTCTTGCGTGAGGATGATCGAGCAAAGTTGGCTATTGATATAATGGTGCGACGTATTCAAAAATATATAGGCGCTTATATGGTGTTGCTAGAGAGGGTTGATGCTATCGTCTTTAGTGGTGGGATTGGAGAAAATTCTAAAGAGATACGTGATGCCGTGATGGATAATGCCTTGTTAAAAGGTATGAAAACTTTAGTGATTGCAACAGATGAAGAACTTGAGATTGCCAATGAGTGCTATCGTTTGCTTGGTTTGTAAAAGTAAATAAAATTTGGAAGTAAAATAAAAA